>JBCCSG010000010.1:0-44063 GCA_039200565.1 Cyanobacteria bacterium P01_D01_bin.50
CCAAATTAATTAATAATACCTCTTTGTTTAATGCTTGTTTTTGCTAGCTCAGAAATACTTGGCCAAGGTACAAAATTAAGTTTCAGAATACGTTTTTCAGGTTCATTATCCCAAGCACTATAAATATTTTGCCAATAAGAATGGAAGATGGGTTGCAATTTTCCTAAAGACTGCATGAAAGAGTAATAGACTCGATCTATTACTTCCCTATCGGGGGAAACATTTTGCCGAATTTCCAGGTCAAATGCGAGATATTGTCTATCTTCTTCATAAATTACTTTAGCACGATATAATCCGGTAAGAATATCATCAAGTTCTTCACATTTTACTACTGCATCTAACATGTATTCAGTGAAATTCGGACCACCAAGAATTATACATTTGTCTGCTCTACCTGTGACAGCTATTAAATCGGGAAGTTGATCGCTAGTTTTGGATAAAATTTCTATAAGTATTTTATTCTCGGAATCTAGATGTTCTGAGTTAAGAACAGCTTGTCTCAATTCCTTCCAACTGTGTAAGGAAACTTTATCATAGATAATGTAGCGCACCAGGGGAATTCCTTGCCAACGAGTTACACAAAGGTGCCCATCAATGTTTTCTAAGAAAGTATCCCTAGAAACGAAATTAAAGAAGTGGGGAATCGGGGATTCAAAACCCAATTTAGCAGCCAGATTATTATTTCGATATAGTAGTTTTCGCAGAGTTACCGTTGCTTGTGATTCAACTCCAAGGGTATCCGTATCTGCACTACCATAAATAGAATACATAAATGAAACCTCATCCCCTAACCCCGCACGATTCTGGAGAGAAGTTCGTAAACTTTCTGGAAAAGGTTCAGCACCAACCATGTACCTTATTTTTTCTAATGGTAGAGATATTTTTAAATCACTTGCTTTTAGATGAAAATAAGGAATTGCTGATGGAACTATGAACACTATAATCTGCTCCACTAAGGATTCCATAGTGGAGATAATTTCAATAATTTCATCAAGATTATTTCCTGGAGAAAATACAAAGAAGGGATAAGTTGAATCAACTGCAATATTTTTTAAATTCCAAGAAAGCGCATCTCCACCAACCCAACTACCCAAGCTATATCCTACAATTGCTAGAGTTTTCTTTTGGTGAATGGCAAAAGCACCTTCAAGAAAATTCTTGAAAGCTTTAGGTGAAGAGCCATTACCTGACTTCATTTGGGGCCAGTAGAAGGGTTGTCCAGAAGAACCAGAAGATTTATTGATGCTAAAACATTTGTCATAATCATCTGCTAATAATTCTTTCCATGGGTAAGCAAGGGCATAAGTTTCTTTATCTGACTGGGGTAAATTTTCAAATTCATTTCCGATATTTATCCCTTGTTTTTGCAAAAATTTTTTATAAGCAGGTACGGATTTTTGAACACGTTGCGCTACATCAGATGCTAGTTTTTTTGAACCCAAAAAATTTTTGACAAATCTATTATTCATGTCCATTTTCGTTGAACAAGTTGATTCCAATTGTTTTGTGTATTTTGAAAATCAAGATAGTATAATTCGCTTCAGCTTTTTATTACCACTTATAAGGTTTCGACTTTGTTTTCCTCTACAATTGCCTGAGAATCACGCTCTTCAATCAACTTACGTAAATGTTGTTGCCGTTTACTATCCAGGGGAAAATTCCATACAATTAATGCTGCTAAAAGCATAATTGGAATCGGGACAAAAATAAATATGTTTTTTAGAGATGCAATTGTCTCGATTGTGTTCGTACCATTGGGATCAAAACCGATCCAATCTAACATTGGGTAAGTAATGCCAACCGCCAGGGCATAACCGATTTTATTAGTCATTGTCATCAGAGAATAATAAAGCCCCGTGCGTTGCGTACCGGATTCAAGATTATCTCGATCCACAATATCGGCCATCATTGAGCGCGTCAGAAACGCCCCTGCACCGCTACCCAAGCCAAATATTACATTACCAAAAGCATAGAGCCAAAAGTTGCCTGGTTGGATCCAAAACATTAGTAACAGACTGATTGAGGAATAAATTCTAGCAATAACAAAAGTCCGGTGCTTCTCAAACCTGTAGCTTAAGCGAATCCATCCTGGAACGCTAATAAAACTAGCTAGAAAATATATTAACAGCATCAGACTTGCCCACTGGGAAAGATCCATGACATGGCTGACAAAGAAAATATAGATCGAACCAGTAATTCCTGGAGCAATGCCACTCAATAAATCTGCCGCAAGCAACCGTATCAACACCTTATTTTTCAATACAATAGAAGTTGCTCGCCGCCAACCTATCTGGGGTTGTTTTGGTACCGGATGCTCTGGCACCATCCAAACTGCGATCGCAACAGTAATTGGTAGAAGCACGATGGTAAACCAACCCATAGCAGCAACTTTCATCGTGCTGTTGCCATCTGAAGTCTGCTCGATAATGGTAGGAAGTATCAATACTGTTAACATACCGAAAACCAAAGCAAACTCTCGCCAACCTTGAACTCGCGATCGTTCATTATAGTCGGATGAAAGTTCCGCACCCCAAGACATATGAGAAATACTTAGTAAAGTCCAACCCACATAAAGCAGTATCATCCAGAACAGAAGATACATACCTGTAACCGTTCCTTGGGGCATAAAGATTTTGTAAACGCAGAACATTAAGATGGGAACGGAAAGAATAATCCAATGCCGCCGTCTTCCTAAACGAGTTTCGATTTTGTCGCTGACAATGCCGAGAATTGGATCGGTAAAAATGTCCCAAAAACGGGTAATCATAAAAATTGTACCCACTACTGAAAGACCTAGCCCCATTTCCTTGGTATAAAATGGTGGCAGATAGACTACAAGTGGAAGACCGAGAGCGGCAATAGGTATTGCTGGAGAGGCATAAGCAGCAATGGTTCGCTTCCTAAGATTCATCTTACTTGTCTGAGTATTTGGCACAATATTTTGTATAAAAAACTAGTACGGCACGGCGGAAATAAATCAACTATTCGTAAAACGTTAAAGCTACAGAAAATAATACTTTTGACTTCCGCTATACGGTTGACTTCCGCATAGCGGCACTAGCTTGCTCAAATCAAACTGAACTAGAAGCTGTCTGGAGAATTTGCGGATTTTGAGCACGCTTACCTTTAACTACCATTTTCACATCACTTGGTGACATCAAAAGACCTCGACGTACAGATTTCACGGGTTTGCTATCTGCTAGTTCTAACTGCCAACGGGATAGTATATTTACCAAAACCAATTTCATCTCAAACAAAGCAAAAGCATAGCCAAGACAACGACGATTGCCTCCACCAAAGGGTAAATATTCGTAGGGGGAAAATTGACGTTCTAAAAAACGCTCTGGTTTAAACTGCTTCGGCTCTGGATACAAATCTTCCCGATGATGAGTTAGATAGATACTGGCAGATAATATGGTACCAGGCTCTAACTGATATCCCATGATTTCTAAAGGTGATTTGACTACTCGCGGTAGAGCAAAATTAACAACCGGGTAAATACGCAGTGTTTCTTGGCAAACCGCATTTAAATAAGGTAATTTTATAATGTCGTTTGCTTCGGGGTTTTCACCCAAACTATCCAATTCTTGTAATAGTTTTTCGCGCACCTCTGGTAAGTGGTGAATCCAATAAAATGCCCAAGCCAAGGAAGATGCTGTAGTTTCGTGGCCTGCTATTAACAGAGTAATTAATTCATCTCGTAATTCCAAATCTGACATCGGCTCACCATGCTCATCGCGAGCTGCCATCATCAAAGATAGAATATCACTACGAGATGGATCTGGTTGTAAACGACGTTCGGCAATTTCATCATAGATAAGTTGATTTATTTGCTGCTCATTCCTTTTCAAGCGTCCCCAAGGACTCCATGGTCCCCAATCTTTCTGTAATATGGGTAAAAACAGCAGAATTGCCCTAAAAATAGATTTGCCTCCTTCTAATCTTTGAGTGAGCAATCTAGTTAATTCTTGGTAACGCACGCCGTCTTCTAAACCAAAAACAGCTTTTAAAATAACTTGGAAGGAAATAGCTTGCATCGAAGAACGCATTGACAAAGGTGTGTCAATTTCCCATCGATTTGTTACTTCTTCTGTAAGATTACGGATGATATCTCCATAAGCTCGCATTCGCTCTCCGTGAAAAGGTGGCATCAATAGTTTTCTTTCTCGCTTATGGCGCTTTCCAGAAAGAGCAAGCAGCGATTTTTTTCCGACGAAAAGTGGTTGTAACCCTGCTTCTTTGCCAGAATCCAATTTTTCTAAATTAGCTGTGAAAATCTTCTCAATCCCTTTGGGATTACTAATTATAACTTGAGGTTTATCGTTAGGGTTAGCGGCTAAGGTAAATATATCGCCATACTTTTGTGCCTTTTTTTCCAAAAGCTCCAAGGGCTTAGTAATCCACTGGAGCTTTCCTAATAAAGATGTATTGCTATTATCTCCGGGTATTTGTGATTTTTGCATTTTTATTTACATCCTAATACTTAGTTTTAAGCAAGTTATTCTTACAATTATTTCTGGTTACAATTTAATTGTTTAACTAAATTAATGCAAATTATTAAAAATCGATATCCATATCCCCCGCAAGCGAAACACATATTAATTTTACAAGAATCATAACTGAGACAATATTTTTTTGACATATTGCTTAAAAAGTGATTTTTACAAACAAAATATTATTCTAATAATTAAGACTGTTTAGTATAGTTTTGTGAAGTAAGTAGACACAAGTAAATCTAAGTTATGTAATCAAATGAAAAAAATCGCACCTCCAATGAACTGCGATCGCTTTCCTTAATTGACTTCACGCCGACTTACTTGGTTATCTATCAATACCGATACCGGCATCCATCATCAAAGTTGGTTTAGCAATCGAATCTTTGACAATATCGTGCAATGCTGGATTTTTAGCTTCTAATTCTTCTAAAGTAATGTCTTCTGCCAAAACTTTGCCATCTTTACTATAAATGCTATAAGTCTTATCGACATTCATCGAAATTCTTCCATTTCTGGTTTCGATGTAACCAAAACCTGGAGAATCAGAAACATTATCCCCATTGTTTTGCTGTACTATTAATTCAGATTTTCCCAAGACTTTTTTGTTGCAAATCATGGGAAGTAAAGCTATTGATGCAGCTAGTAATCCCAAGGGAATAGCTTTATTCATTTTTTTACCTACTTTTTACAAACTACAGTTAATTAGATATCAAAAAGACTCATGTAAAACATTGTAATTACAAAGATTTTACATAAGTCCTGTTAATTATAAAAGCTACGATCAATATTTGAGAGCATCCCTCCATCAATTTAACCAATGATGCTACTAAAGAAATCCAAAGTCTCTTTTAAGGCTTTGATAAATATATCGATTTCTTCAGTAGTATTATAAAAAGATAGACTAACTCGTGCGCTGCCGGGAGCATCTAAAATTCGGTGTAATGGTTGAGTGCAGTGATGCCCAGAGCGAATTGCTACACCTTCATTATCTAATAAGGTAGATAAGTCGTTGGGATGAACTTCTCCTGCCGTAAATGAAGCTAATGCAGCCCTGCCGAAACCTCTACGATCGGGTTTGGGACCATAAATTCTTAATTCTGGTATTTTTTCTAATTGTTCAAATAAATAACCAGTTAATTCAGATTCGTAAGCATAGATTTTATCCATACCAATATTATTAAGATAATCCACCGCCGCACCAAGAGCGATCGCCTCTCCAATTGCGGGGGTACCTGCTTCAAATTTATGAGGTAATTCTGCGTAGGTTGATTGGTCTAAAAAAACATCCGCAATCATTTCTCCACCACCAAGAAATGGTGGCATGGATTGCAAATTTTCTAACTTACCATATAAGAATCCAATACCGGTAGGAGCGCACATTTTATGCCCGGAAGCAATCAACCAATCACAATCAATTCGCTGTACGTCAACGGGCATATGAGGTACACTTTGGCAGGCATCAATTAATACTTTTGTTCCCTTACCACGAGCTAATTGACAAATTTCTATCACTGGATTGATACAACCCAAAGTATTAGAAACATGAACTATTGACACCAATTTTGTGCGATCGCAAAGCAATTGCTTAAACTGTTCTAAATCAAAAGTTTCTTCCGGTGTCAATTCAACAAATTTCAACACCGCACCAGTTTTTTGAGCAACGAATTGCCATGGAATAATATTACTATGATGTTCCATCACCGAAAGAATAATTTCATCTCCCGGTTTTAAGTTATTCATTCCCCAACTGTAAGCAACCAAGTTGATCGCTTCAGTCGCGTTGCGGGTAAAAACGATTTCTTCACGAGATTTAGCATTGACAAACTTAGCAACTTTATCTCGTGCTGCTTCGTAAGCATCCGTCGCTTTAGCGCTGAGGTGATGTGCGCCACGATGTACGTTAGCATTGTACCCTTCGTAATAGTTACGAATAGTATCAATTACAAATGAAGGTTTTTGAGATGTGGCGGCATTATCTAAATAAACTAAAGGTTTACCATTAACTTCTTGGTGTAATATAGGGAAGTCTTGGCGAACTAGATTTGCAAGGGTTTTTTCCTGAATAAAAGTCATGGATTAATTCGTAATTCCTAATTCCTAAACCGATGGAGATTAACTCCTAAAAAGGTTAAAGATGATAATTATTTTGCATCTAATAACTAACTACCAACAACTAACTAAATTGATTGACTATTTGAGTTAGATTTTGACGCAAGGAAGGAACAGGTATGTTGTTGATTATTTCTGCTGCAAAGGCATTAATTAGTAAGTGACGAGAGTTATTCTCATCAATACCCCGACTTTGTAAGTAGAAAATTTCGTCATCTTCCAATTGACTAACTGTAGCACCATGAGCGCATTTTACGTTATCGGCAGTTATTTCTAATTGCGGTTTAGTGTCTACTTTAGCTCGGGGAGATAACAGCAAATTACGATTTAACTGCGATGCATCAGTTAATTGAGCCGGTTTAGGAACAAATATTTTACCGTTGAATATGCCGTGGGCTTTATCTCCGACAATATTTTTTTGTAATTGCTTGCTGCTACTGTAAGGATAATTAAGAGCAAGGGCGCTGTGAGTATCCGCTAATTGATTACCGGAAATTATTGTCAAACCGTTAAGAATTGTCTCAGTTTGTTCGCCAGTTTGTAAAATTTCTAAGTTATGTCGCGATAGCTTTCCACCAAGGCTGATTGCATTACAAGTGTAGCGACTGTTACGTGCTTGAGTTACGGCTGTTTTACCAATGTGAAAAGCTTCTATACTATCGCGCTCAACTCTGGTGTGATTTACACCGGCATTTTCCTCAACCCAGATTTCTGTAACAGTATTATTTAAGTAAACTTCCTGTTGTTCTTTCTGTGGGCTTTGAGAGTTCATAAATTCTTCTACCAAGGTTACTTCAGAGCCTGCTTTTGCTACCACCAAACAACGCGGTTGAGTAATTATCCGATCTCCAGCAGCAATAAATACTAAATGTATTGGTGTTTCTACCACTACATTTCGAGAAAGCCAAATGATGGCTACATCATCAATTGAAGCTGTATTCAAGGCTGTGAATACTTCCTTTGCTCCTTCAGCCTGTGCTAAATATTCCTTAACTAGTTCGCCATCCAAATTAGGTAAACCAGCAAGATTGCTAACCACAACTCCTTCTGGTAAATTAGCGATCGCCGATAATTCTTTGATAAATACACCGTTTACAAATACCAAACGAGTATCGCTAATTGCTGTAAAAGGAGCGGAGTCTGGGGATACAAAATTTTTTGTTTCGACATTGAAATCAAATTGACGCAACGCCGATAAATCGGTAAACCGCCATTCTTCATCATTTTTTGAAGGTAATGTGGAGTGACGCACCCAATTAGCAGCGTTATCTTTTAATTCTTGTAGCCATCCTTCACGTTTGGTAGTGCTAACAATATCAACCAATCCACTCAAATAAGTATCTTTATTTAAAAGCCCATTGGATAAACTTGCTTCTGTAGAATTGGGAATAGGGCTGGGAGAAACTTGTATATCCATTAAACACCCACCTCAACGCCGGCTTCTTCTAAAATCCAATCGTAACCGCGAGATTCTAATTCTAAAGCTAATTCCTTATCGCCAGATTTGATAATTCGTCCTTTTGCCATCACGTGAACGTAATCTGGCACAATGTAATTGAGTAACCGTTGGTAGTGAGTAATCATAATTGTGGCATTTTCCGGACTAGTTAACTGATTTACTCCATTCGCCACGATTTTCAAAGCGTCGATATCTAAACCAGAATCGGTTTCATCCAAAATTGCTAAATCGGGTTGCAAAAGCGCCATCTGCAAGATTTCATTCCGCTTTTTCTCCCCACCGGAAAATCCTTCATTTAAACTGCGACTGAGAAAAGCAGAATCCATTTTTACAACTTCCAACTTTTCTTCTACTAAATCATCAAAGTCAAAAGTATCAATTTCTTCCAAACCTTGCGCCTTTCGACGAGAATTGTAAGCAACCCGCAAGAAATCTAAATTACTAACACCAGGAATTTCCAAAGGATACTGAAAAGCCAAAAATACACCACTTCTAGCACGCTCCTCGGGTTCCATTTCCAACAGATTTCCCCCCTGGAAAACCACTTCACCACCAGTCACCTCATAAGCAGGATGCCCAGCTAAAACCTTAGAAAACGTACTTTTACCAGAACCATTAGGTCCCATAATCGCATGAATTTCACCAGCACGCACCTCAAAATTTACACCCTTGAGGATTTGATTTCCATCAACGTTAGCCGTCAAATCTTTTACTGACAGCACTACTTTACTATTCTCAATAATCATTTTTTGATTTTAGATTTTAGATTTAGCTCACGGAGTTAGGAGTGGTGAGTAGTGAGTAGTGAGTGGTGAGTAGTGAGTGGTGAGTGGTGAGTGGTGAGTGGTGAGTGGTGAGTGGTGAGTGGTGAGTGGTGAGTAGTGACTAGTGAATGTTGAATTTTCCACCATCTCCCCATCTCCCCCTTCGGGTTGCGCCACTTGCTACAAGTCGGGGAACCCGCCCAACGCAGTGGCTTACCATCTCCCCATCTCCCCCTTCGGGTTGCGCCACTTGCTACAAGTCGGGGAACCCGCCCAACGCAGTGGCTTACCATCTCCCTATCTCCCTATCTCTCCATCAGCCTTACCCAACACTTCCTTCCAACTTCAAACTCAACAACTTATCAGCTTCCACAGCAAACTCCATTGGTAGCTGATTAAACACATCTTGACAAAAGCCGCTAATCATCATGGCGATCGCATCTTCTGTGGAAATGCCGCGTTGAGCAAAGAAGAACAATTGATCTTCCCCAATCTTAGAAGTTGAAGCTTCATGTTCGACTTTTCCTTTATTATTCTGTACTTGAATATAAGGAAAAGTATTGGCGTGAGCATTATCCCCAATTAACATGGAATCGCATTGAGAATAATTTCTTGCGCCATCAGCCTTGGGATTGACTTTCACTAAACCACGATAGCTGTTACTAGATTTACCCGCAGAAATTCCTTTAGAAATAATTGTCGAACGAGTATTCTTACCAACGTGAACCATTTTGGTGCCGGTATCGGCTTGCTGCATATTATTAGTCAGGGCTACCGAATAAAATTCACCTACAGAATTATCACCTACTAATACGCAACTGGGATATTTCCAGGTAATTGCTGAACCAGTTTCTACCTGAGTCCAAGATATTTTAGAATTCTTACCCTTACACAAACCGCGTTTGGTAACAAAGTTGTAAATACCACCTTTACCATTTTCATCTCCAGCGTACCAATTTTGTACGGTAGAGTATTTAATTTCGGCATTATCCAACGTCACAAGCTCCACTACTGCCGCATGTAACTGGTTGCTGTCGTACATTGGCGCGGTACAGCCTTCGAGATAAGATACATAACTATCTTCTTCGGCAACAATTAAAGTACGCTCAAATTGTCCGGTATCGCCGTTGTTAATCCGAAAATAGGTAGATAATTCCATCGGACATTTTACGCCCTTGGGAATAAACACGAAAGAGCCATCACTGAAAACGGCAGAATTCAAAGCTGCAAAATAATTATCAGCAACAGGAACTACGCTACCAAGATACTTCTGTACTAATTCCGGATATTCCTGCAAAGCTTCGGAAATAGAACAAAAGATCACCCCTTCTTTCGCCAGCTTTTCCTTAAAAGTAGTTGCCACAGAAACACTATCAAAAATTGCATCAACAGCAACATTTGCTAAACGCTTCTGCTCCGATAAAGGAATACCTAACTTCTCAAAGGTTTCCAACAAAGTTGGATCGACTTCATCTAAACTTTTCTTTTTAGCACTTTGTTTAGGCGCAGAATAATAGATAATATTTTGATAATCAATAGGAGGATAACCTACGCTAGCCCAATCTGGCTCAGTCATCTTCAGCCACTGACGATAAGCCTTGAGGCGAAACTCTAGCATAAATTCCGGCTCGCTTTTCTTGGCGCTAATGGTACGAATCACATCCTCACTTAATCCGCGAGGTATGCTATCCGTTTCAATGTCGGTAACGAAACCGTACTTGTAAGGCTGGTTAACTAAAGTTTTTACACTGGTACTCATAGTTAATAATCTCTTGCGTTCGCTTTTAATTGCTCTCTTCAAGGATGGCTGACGGGCACTCAAGGAAACCCGTTAAACCTGATTCCCATATTGCGTGACTCTAAGTCAAGCGACTGTTACAATAAGGATGAAGACTAAAACAACTTGATTGTTGTTTTAATGTATCTTCATTTTACGCTAGATTAACAACATTGATGTTGTCAAAGTTAAAATTTCTTTAATATTTTTAGGACGACGATGGAAACTAGCCACCAGTCCTCAACGAAACAAGATATATTAAAATATCTGCTCAAAGACGTACAGACTACGGCTTTGCAGCTTGCCACAGCCTTAGAAATTAGTCCTCAAGCGATTCGTCGCCATTTAAAAGATTTGGAGGTTGAAGGGTTAATAACTTATTCTTCCGAACAAATGGGAATGGGACGACCGCAACACGTTTACAGGTTAAGCGGAAAAGGTAAAGAAAGGCTGCATAAAGAAGTTGGGGATAGTTACGGTCAATTTGCAATTTCCCTACTTCATACTTTAGCAGAAACAGTAGGAAGAGACCAAGTAAGTTCGATTTTACAGAAACAATGGGAGCGCAAAGCGGAAGAATATAGGCAACGTTTGGGTAAAGGGGATTTGCATCAAAGAGTAGCAACTTTAGTGGAAATCAGAATTGCTGAAGGTTTTATGGCTGAATACCATCCCGTAGAAACTTCAGATTCAGAAGAAGTAGAGGAAAAATTTATTTTTTTAGAACACAATTGTGCAATTTCTAACGTAGCAGAGTCATTCCCTAGCGTTTGTGGTCATGAATTAGAAATGTTTGCGGCAATTTTATCTGATTGTACCGTAGAGCGTACTCATTGGATTATCAATGGCGAACATCGGTGTGGTTATTTAGTACAGGCAAGGAAGTAATTTAAGTTAGAAATTAGGAGTGAGTGGTGAAAAGGGCGGGAGTTATCAGTTTAAATTTCTGCTTTTCTCCCCATCTCCTATTTTTTTCCTATTTTTTCATCCTTATGTAAGTAGCTCGGTGTTGAAAATAGTAATTAGAAATAGTGATGGGGTGAGTAGTGAATAGTGAGTAGCAACAAGGCTTTCAACTAAATTTACATTATGTAATATAGTTCGGTTTATTTGTGCCGACTTACTTACAATACCAATTATTAATAAATAAATTATGGAATTTCAACAACAACCAACGACACAATTTTTAACTGTGGAAGAATCAGCAAAAGTAGATGCGGCTTTGCTTTCTTCTCCAGAGAAATTTTTAACAAGATTGACAATTTCTTCACTGAAGGTATTACAGCAGATAGCGAAAGAAAATAATATTGCCCTAGAGGAATTAACCTCACAGCAAATCATTGCTTGGTTTGAAAAAGATGGAAAAATTAGACGAGAAGAAGGAGTAGAAGCTGCATTTCTAAAGTGGTAACTTTATCAACATAAATATTGTCGGAGATGGATAAATACTTAAAACTAAAAAGCACCATAAAGTAAATGCCAAGATAACTATGCGGGGTAAATAATCAGAAGACAAAGTTTTTCTCCCCCTCTTCCCACGCCACTTGTAGGGCAGGTGTGAGTGTTCCGTGCCGCAGCAGTCGCTCCTCTCCCTGCCCTAACCAGATAATTTTGGTATACACATATCTTGCACTTTACTCAATTTCGCTCAAAGAAACCCGGTTTCTATTCGTGAAAATTAATATCTCGTTGTGAAATTGTAAAGAAACCGGGTTTCTCGCACTGGTGCAAGATGTGAATATAGTGAACTACTAGAATTATTCGCGTATTTTGACTGCGGTACCGACAGCAGTAATAAGTAACAAAACACCAGATTGATCGACATTGATACTACCAGTATCAATTTCAATGCCGACGACAGCATTTGCTCCCAAACGTCGTGCCCGTTGTTCTAATTCCGTAAGTGCTTTTTGTTGCCCTTCTTCAAACAGGCGTTCGTAACTACCCGTACGTCCACCAATAATATCTCTTAAACCAGCGAAAAAATCTCGCAGGAAATTACTGCCATAAACAACTTCTGCTGTTACAACGCCTAAATATGATTCAATAATAGCTCCCTGAATTACGTCCGTAGTAGTTATAATCATATATTGACCTCAAAAAGAACTTCGTAATTTCAATTCTTGATAATTTTCGGATAAAATAAATCCCTCATTCGGAGCTTTAACTAATTCTAGAGAAGTCCTCCATTTGTGTCCCCAAAAGCAGTATAATATTCACCAAAGGTATAAATGTAAATACTTGGGTAATTGAGGGAAAATTTAATTGGATACAAGCCCCCAGATTCATCTGTGGAGAAAATATAAGAGCGATATCATTATTTCAAGCCCTTAACTTTAGACATAGGGTTAATCCAAAATAGAACGACCGAAATCTTTGATATGTCACCCTGTATGACGCTGTGCTATGAGAGAAAAGCATAGCTTTAATAATTTCGTCTCACATCGAACTTGAGTAAGTATTTTGTTTTAGAAGTTCCAATCTGACTAATAAATTATTATAAAAAATCTCTGTGCGTATCACAGTCAGCTTCTTCCAAACTTTGGGAGAAGAGACAAGGCTAAGGTAATATAACAGCGATTCAAGAGGATTTGCTCTTCGATGAAGCTATAAAATACTAAAGAAAAATTTGAATTATAAGACTGATGCAAAAATTAGTTAAATTTGCTGTTCCAAACCTGAAAATCTGAAAAACATGTGGATAAATCAGGGAGATTACGTAAGTCTATAATTATATTCTTACTCCTTCATTGTAGACAGCGATACATTCAAAAAATACATAATAGGGGATAATATATTAAAAATTAACTACCTGTAAATACTGAAATTGAAAACTTTCAATCATCTAAAACAGGTATTTATCAATCTGGGTAGCAAAAAAAAAATAATAACCGAATAACTACTTAGAAAAAAGTATTTTGTATCAGATTCAAGATAAATTAATTATGAAGTTAAAAAAAAGTAAGCTAATGGAGTTTTCAAAAGTCAATATTTTTGTTTTAATGGACAAGCATAAATTTAAGTTGTGGTAAAGTTGCGAAAACTTTCGGGTATTCAACTGTGTATAATCGAACATCTTCTCTCGTCAGTGTTCTCTTAATAGGAACCATTGCTATACCTGCAGAGGCTCAGGCTGAAGTAAAAGTGGCCGCGTCTAAAAGCACTCAGCAGGTAAAAAGACTATTGGATCGAGGACGAAGGCTGGTACAATCTGGTGACTATAATGGTGCACTCAGAATTTATCAACAAGCCTCGAGTTTAGAACCTAAAAATGGCAGTATCTATTCTGGCATCGGTTACTTGTATGTTCAACAACGGAATTATCGCGCAGCATTAACTGCTTACCGTCGTGCGGTATCCCTCAATCCCAATAATGCCGATTATCAATATGCTTTAGCCTACGTTAGCGGCAGCATGGGTGACAATAAAGCAGCGAAGGATGCTTATCGTAAGTCGATACAGCTTAATCGTCAAAATGTTAATGCCTATATAGGATTAGCTCTAATATTATTACGTTTAGGAGAATACGATAACGCAAAATGGGCATATGAGAAAATTGTTGAACTAGATCCAAAAAATCCTCAAGCTTACGAGCTACGTGGTAGAATTTTCATGAGAAAAGGCCAGTCAAAAGAAGCTGTAGGAGCCTTAAAGAAAGCCCTTAATTTGTACGAAAAACAGAAAAAATGGGATGCTGTTTCTCGAATAGATGCAATGTTGCGAGACATTGAAGGGTAAATCAATCGCAATTTGTTTTTAGCTAGTAAATAAAGAGTAGCCGATGTTGTTTTGCAATAGTCGCATCTGCGCTTTTAAAGAAAGCACAAATCAATCATCCCGTTTTTAAGCGTGTCGTTTATCATCAAAACACCCTCTCGAAGCAAGGCAGGAGTTAGCGCTCTTCTTAGCTTATCCCGCTTGCTTCATTCTCAATGTTTATCTCCATGTAAGTAGGTTGGCGTTGAAAATAGTAATTAAAACAAGTCATGGGGTGAGTAGTAATAAGGCAATGGATGCAGTTTACCCAAACTGTAATATGGTTTGGTAAATTTGGCTACCGACTTACTTACCTTTAATATTTTTTGATGAATAGAAAAGTTGAAAAAATCTATATAACACCGTATAACATAAGTTTAGCTTAAAATATGATTATTTTTATAAGGAAAGATCTGATTTTGATGTGATTGCGACTTTTCAATCAGTTGATGAAATATTTTCCTATATAGTTTTGAACGTTCCTGAAGTCTTTTCGAGCGTTCACAAAGTTTCTGTGACTCTTCTTCAAGATATTGTATAGATACTTCAGACTGTTGCATAATCAAATATTGTTTCATTTTATTTGAATTGCTCTAACTTTAAGTATCTTCATTTTTAATCATAAGATTTACATAAGGAAACTCACGTAAGTAATAATTTCTGACTATAGTCTTTGTTCCTAAAGATATAAATATATATTTCTTATACCAATTCTGTATAAGGTTGCGCCTACTCGAATCAGCCCCGAAGGCGTATGGCTACTACTACAAAGCCAATGCAAGTTGGCTAAATTCGGCGCATTTTGATAAAGAAATAGTGTTAAACGAAGGAAGAAGGAAGAAGGAAGAAGGAAGAAGTTTGGAATTGGGATGGGGATTTAAACCCCAACCCAATTCTTACACCGTATGACGGTGGGGAATTAAACCCATATGTTTAAGTTAAGAGTAAATAATACTAATCTGACAGTAGAAATACTTAAATAAAATTTGAAACTCTGGAATTTACCAAAACATACAAAGCAATAATTTATGCTGTGAGATGCAAAGGAATGGAAATAATGAATTCGGCTCCCTTTTCATAATCGGAAATACACTGGATTTCCCCTTTGTGATTATCAACAATAATTTGATAACTAACAGCTAATCCCATACCAGTTCCCTTACCTACAGTTTTTGTCGTAAAAAAGGGATCGAATAAACGTTTTTTCACACCTGTAGTTATTCCAATACCATTATCAGCAATACGAATTACAACTTTGTCATCTACAAGCTCTGTAAAAATATTAACTTGAGGATTATGAATACTGATTTTTTCTATTCCTTCTTCCAATGCATCGATAGCATTAGAAATTATATTCATAAATACTTGATTAAGTTTCTTGGGATAACATTCAACTTTTGGTATCTGAGCATATTGTTTAGTAACTTGGATTTTTTTCAGATGGGAAACTTGATTGATACGATGCTGTAACAAGAGTATTGTATTATCAATACCTGCATGAATATCTACATGCTTATAGCTAGCTTCATCAAGGTGAGAAAAATCTCGTAATGATTGAACAATCTGACTGATTCTGCGAGCACCTTGATTCATAGAATTGAGCAACTTTGAAAAATCTTCAGCAATAAAATCTAAATCAATATCATTTATTTGTTGACTAATTTCTGTTACTGGTTGGGGATAGTACTTTTGATATAAATTAATTAAACTTAGTAAGTCTTCAGCATAATTTGTTGCGGCATCAATGTTTCCATAAATAAAGCCGATAGGATTATTAATTTCGTGAGCAACACCTGCTACTAAACTACCTAAAGATGCCATTTTTTCAGATAGTAATAATCGAGCTTGTGTAACTTTCAATTCAGAGATAGTTTTTTCTAATTCTTGCGCCTTTTTTCGCTCTCGCAATTCTGATTCTTGAAGAGCTTCCTCAGCTCGTTTTCGTTCGCTAATATCTCGCGCTACCCAAACGACTTGAGTTTCGGAAATAGGGGAAATACTGGCACTAAACCAATACTTAGTTTTTTCTATATATAAGTAATAATCATAATTAAGTGTTTGCCTTGTTTTTAATGCTTGATTAACTTTTTCTAAACAAGTTAATCGTGTTGTATCTTCAAAAAACTGTTCTACTGTCCCATCGATTAAATCTATATTTTTGCTATCTAAATTCCTAGAATTTGTCGGTACAATTTCTATATTATTTAATAAATTATTCTCGACACAGACAACAAGTACTATGTCTGTCATAGCTTCAAAAATTGCTCTTTTTTTGGCTTCAGAACTTCGTAATTTTTCTTCAAGTAAATCGCGTTCATACATATCTTTCTGAAGTTGTTGGTTTATTTTTTTTAATCGGAATAATTGCTCATCAACTTTATACATACAAACCTATTATAAACTGATTAAATAACCTATAATTACTCGATAAATAGGTGTCCTACTTGTACTAATTACATACTTTATCTCACCTATTAGCCTCTCCTTACTCAAGAGAAATATGTTCGTCAGGAAAGAGTTAATTATCGGTATATTATAAAATGATTTAAATTTACAATAGTTAATATAAAGCTTCCTGTAAACTTCCCTATTACCTAGAATAAAAATATTCAAATAATATAGATTTTATGGGCTTATAAAGACTAAATCTTAATAAGTAAATATTACATTACATCACTTTTATTATGGAGGTTTAAGTTTATATTGCAGTATTACTGCATTAGATTCAAGCAAAAACCACTATATAACAAAAAAAATCAAAATAAATTAATTATATAAAGGTGAGCATCATTACCCACCTGATAATATTTTTATTAATCCAATTGCTAAGTTAAGAGGAATAAATGTTTTGTTCTTCAGGAGATGGGAAGCTGGGAACAGATGTTGTTTTACTTTGATAAGCCTCTTTCACCGCCAACCAGTCGCTAGCAATAGGCATTCGCCAACCAGTGCCGAAAGCGCGATCGGTTATTTTGATTCCTGGGGGTGCCTGTCGTCGTTTAAATTCTGCACGCGCCACCATTTTAATAATGCGGTTGACAATAGTTGCATCATACCCAGCTGCAACTATTTGCGCTGCTGACTGATAATCGTTAATTAGGCGCTGTAATATATCGTCTAAAATTTCGTAATCTGGTAATGAGTCTCGATCGATTTGACCTGGTTTAAGTTCAGCACTTGGTGCTTTTGTTAACACATTCTGGGGAATAACTTCGTCATTTCTATTTAACCAGCGACAAATGGAGTAAACCCGAGTTTTAGGAACATCGGCAATCACAGCTAAACCGCCATTCATGTCACCGTATAGAGTGCAGTAACCAACCGCCATTTCTGACTTGTTGCCCGTAGATAGTAAAAGATAACCAAACTTATTAGAAAGTGCCATCAATAAGTTACCGCGAATCCGAGATTGGATATTCTCTTCTGCCAATCCGAATTCAGTATTTGCAAATAATTCAGTAAAGGTACTGTCATAGGATTGCATTAATTCTCCTATTGGCAGTACTGTAGTTTTTATACCTAAATTTAAAGCTAGATCCTCAGCATCTTTAATTGAAGATTCTGAACTGTAAGGAGAAGGCATTAACACGCCGAGGACATTTTCTTTTCCTAAAGCGGCAGTGGCGATCGCACCGACAATTGATGAATCAATACCGCCACTTAAACCCAAGATGACTTTAGAAAAACGACATTTACGAACATAATCTCGTACTCCCAATACTAAAGCTTGCCAAATTTCTTCATCTTCACATTCATAATCGGAAGCAATTGAACTAGCATTTAAATCCTGTTGTTCTTTATTAAATTCTAGTTGTAATAAATCTGTATCAAAACCACAACCACGGCAGATTCCCTTACCACTTCTATTTAAAGCAAAACTTCTACCATCAAAAATTAAATCGTCATTACCGCCTACCTGATTAACATAAATAATCGGCTTATCAAAGCGTATCGCTGTATATTGCAACATTTCTTCACGAACGCGTTGTTTGCCCTGTGTATAAGGCGAAGCAGATAAGTTAACAACTAAATTTACACCTAAGCTTGATAAATCGGCAATCGGATTTATAGAATAACTACGTTTACCGAAAAATTCTTCATCATTCCATAAATCTTCGCAAATTGTCACACCGATTTTAATATTATCAAGAGTAAAATAATTTGCTTGTGATCCTGGTTCAAAATAGCGATGTTCGTCAAATACATCGTAAGTTGGTAATAATCGCTTATGAAAAATTTGCTTTACTTGTTTGTCGCGTAATAAAGCAATACTGTTATGTAGAGGTTTTCCACCAACAAGATGTGCTTTTGGATTTACTTCAACTGTGCCGACTAATATAGTTAAAGTGGGAGGTAAATCTCTAGCTAATTGTTTTAAAGTGATACTCATCGCCTCCACAAAAGCAGGATTTAATAATAAATCTCGCGGAGGATAGCCGCACAAAGAAAGTTCAGGAGTTAATAATAAATCAGTCTTATCTATTGTGGCTTTTTTTGCAGCTTCTAAAATTTTTGCAGCGTTACCAGGTAAATCACCAATAATAGGATTAATTTGAGCAATTGCAATTTTCATATTATTAGTTATTAATGATTAGTTAGTTGTTAGTTATTAGTTGTTAATATTCACTATTATCCGAAATTTATATACCCCATTATATGAAGTCCCGCGAATTACTTATTATATAGTCGAAGGTAAGTCAAAGCAAAAATGCTATTATTCCTTACTTCTTACTCATATAATATTTAGATAAAAACCAAAGGTTTATCCTTGAAAGGGGCAAAAGCCTCAGCATCAAACTGATACAAACTAGCAGGACGACCAGCACCCCGCGACACTTTAATTCCGGTATCGTACAAAAAACCTAACTTAAGTAAACGGGCACGAAAATTAGAATAATCAGAGAAATTATCCCCTAAAATAGTCGTGTAAAATTGATATAAATCGTTCAAAGTAAACTTATCTGGTAACACATCAAAAGCTACAGGAGAATACTCTAATTTATTTCGCAAACGCCTATGTCCGTAGGAGAGAATTTCATGATGATCGAAAGCTAATTGAGGTACTTCCTTCACCGGATACCAAGCTACATCAATAACACTATCAGTAATTAATTTTGCTTCTTCAAATCGCACCAATGCAAAATAACTTACCGATAAATAACGCACACCATAACTATCATGTGCTTCCCTTGGATCGCGTTTAGGACCGCCAAAAGTATACAATTGCTCCAAATAAAGGTTTTCTACACAAATTTTTTCTGCCATAATTCGATAAGCTGCATCTTCTAAAGACTCGCCTTTACGAACTAAAGTACCGGGAAGGCCCCAATAATTTGCAAATGGTTCACAAGGGCGCATTACTAATAAAACTAGTAGCCTATTTTGAGCGATATCAACGGAAAAAATTACATTGTCAACACCAACTTTGAAATCAGCTAAAGGTTGTTGATTTAAGGTTGGTAAAGTTTTGTTTCGGTTGAGTCCTGGCATTCGTATAAATGCTTTTGATTAATATAAGCAGCTACAGAAGGAGTTAAGGCGCTTGGATCGCCATGTTCGCGATATTTTGTTGAAGAAACATCTAAACCAGTAATATTTGCAACACTTATTGACCCTCCTAATTGACGTATTTTCTCTAAACTATCTTGATCTATTGCATATCCGGGTCTTGGTACCACTAAAATTGATGCTGACTGTAACAAATCTTCAATTCGATACCAACGCTGTAATTGACAGAGTAAATCGGAACCAATTACTATATTAAATTCAGTATCATTACCCCAGCGTTGTTTGGCATTTTCTACTGTCTTAACAGTTCTTAAATGGCTTAATTCCTGTTCCAAATTCACATTTTGCCTTGAAATCGTAATATCCGCAATCAGCAATCGCAGCATTTCGACACGATTTTCTAAAGATGTTTGATGAGATTTGAAAGGATTATTTGCTGCCCAAACTGCCACATAATCGTAGTGGTGCGATAACCACACTAAAACCCCTTGATGTCCCGCCGTCGGTGGGTCTGCACTTGTACCAAACAATGCTATTTTCATTATTAGTTGTTGGTTGTTGGTTGATAATTTTTAATTGTTTTTCTTGGTTTTTTGGGTCAATTCTTGTAAATAACTAGAAATTTCTACTGACATTGGTGTGTTCAGTTCTAGGTTTCTAATATGAGGAGATAAACTAGCTACAGATGTAGCGGTTCTTTCTCTTATTGCTTTTATATTACAAGGAGACTCTAAGCGTCTACCATCTTTCATAAATAACTTTAATAAAGGCTGTTTTTCTGGATAATTTTCCGAAACTAATCCCAAAGTATCTGCTTTCAATTTACCTTCTACAAACTCGCGAAAAATCTGCTTTCTTCCTGGATAACTTGCTTTTCCACGAGACTGTTTCATCACCGGAATACCATCAATATCTACAAGTTTATAAACTCCATTTACCGGCTTACCTGTTACCAATCGCGTTCCTACTCCATAACCATCAATTTGAGCATTATTTTCTTTGAGTCTGGCAATTTCCCATTCATCTATATCTCCACTCGCAAAAATTGATACATCTGGTAAAATTTCTCTAATTTGTTTCGATAATGCTACCAAATCTCCAGAATCTAATCTAATTCCAGTTAAATCTATCTCCCCTGCTTGTACCTTATTTGCTAATTTACGAGCAGCGGCGATCGTATCATATGTATCGATTAATAATGGTGCTCCTGGAAAATATTGATGGAATGCCGTAAAAGCTTGCTCTTCACTACCTTCTAATGCACAAAGCGCCATAACTAAAGCGTGAGCCATAGTACCACTAGGTTTTTCACCAAGTTGTAACGCCGCTAAGACATTTGATGTCCCATTCATACCACCTGCTAATGCTGCTCGTGCCGCCCATAGGGATGCTTGAGGGCTGAATGCTCGTCTTGTACCGAATTCTAAAAGTGTTGTTTTTTCCCCGGCAATATCTCGCAATCTTGCTGCTCGCGTTGCAATCAATGTTTGATAATTTAAAGTATTAAGTAAATAAGTTTCTACCAATTGGGCTTGCCATAATGGAGCCTCCACGCGTAATAAAGGCTCAAAAGGAAATATAGCGGTTCCTTCAGGAACAGCCCATACATCTCCTGTAAACCCTCCCGACTCCAGTAAATTCCAAAATTGAGCAGGAGCTGATGCAAAAATCTGCGTTTCCTGCAAAGCTGTAATTTGAGCGGGAGTAAAGCTGAATTTCTCTAAATACTCTAGCGCCTGTTCCAATCCCATTGCAATCAAATAACCAAATCCTTGCGGGAGTTTTCTTGTAAATAACTCAAAGCTAGCTATTTTTTGAGCTACACTTTCACCTGTATAACAAGCTGCCATCGTCAACTGATAAAGATCCGTCAGTAAACTGTAATCGTTACTGGAGAAATTCAGTTGCTCGGATATTGACCTATACTTACTCTCAAACAAAGCTGTCATTCAAAAGCACCTTGGAAAAAGCTATTTGTATTTATGGTAGTTTTCACCATAAATGATGTCAAGGTGAATTTAGAATTTGGAATGAAGAATTTAGAATAATTACACCAAACAATGACAGAATTGTTTGTTTTCAGATAAATCCGTTCCGTTGTATTCAGTTTATTTTCCGATTAATAGCTAAGGTGATTGTATGAAGAATTCTTGATGTTGGGTTAGGGGGATGGGATATATGCAGTACTTAAGTGATATTACTTAAGCATTTCGCGTATTGTTTGTAGTTTGTGTGAAAATAAGAGGAATTCAAAGAGTCAGATAGGTTTATGAGTAATACAACCCACATTCCGCACCCCAACTGTCACAAAGGGAGTTTTACTGAGCATTTTTTCTATAAAGAGAATAAAAACAGACTTTGGATATTTGCGTAGTCATATTATTGGCTTACATAACATGAAATTTTTATTCTCAATAAGAAGCAATAAGTTTTGAAGTTCAAATCATAGATAAAAATCTATAGTTTTTTTTGCAAAATTATCGTAATACTTATGTTTCAACAATAAAAAGTTATTATAAGTTGTGACTATTGATTAAAATGAATAGCCTCTATCACAAATAAATTGTTGTTGGCTTATCTTTAACAAAATCTGGAAACATATATAAAGGACTGCTTATCAAACCCAATCCATTTAATATCTCAGCGTACTACTTGCCCTGCATTTATTTTTTCTCCTGACTCTTCCCCACAATACTCGTTAATAATTTCTACCAAGCCTATAGAATCTACTATTCCTGCGACTATACCTAAATGGTCAATATTTTTTATTTCAATTTCTGACTTATTAACCATGACAACAAACGAGAATAACATCTGTTTAAATTTTCACATTTTTTTACCAAAAACTTCTTTACAACAAGAATTTTATTTGAGTATGTCATAAATATTCCAACCGTTATACTTTGAACATTACTAAGCGTAAAAATTTAAAATGTAATGGCGGCATATTTACGCATCTTTTGAGTAAATTTAAATTATTCCCAAGATGAGTAAATAGAGGTGTTGTTTATTCTTATTTTCCGGAAAAACAAATTAATTATCAATAATTACTTTGTGTGTGTAAACCCCGAGTCTTGAAATGCTTCCCGAATCTTCTTGGAAAACAGATTACTTCTTCCAGTAAAAGATTATTTTACGTAATTAAAATAATACCGGACTGGGTAATTTTAGAGTCTGAAGGGAGTAACTCTACTAAATGTAAATCTTTCTTATTAAGTTTATAAATAATCATTTATTTACTAGTTTGTAAGTACTATAAAAAGCTAATTTTTCAGTACTTATGAACTTGTGGCAGTTGAGGTGCGGAATGTGGGTTACAACAAACATCAAGAAACGAATTGACCATTTGCAACAAATTTTGTCAGATAATTAGTAATTGTTAATTCTCAAAGCCAATTACCGATAACAATCATTGGTGCGCAATATGCGGGATTATATAGGAATCAGTTTTTATTTTTGGAAGGCGTAGCGTGGCGAAGCCACAATTATTCGTGTGGGTAGCTTGAGTCAAAAGGCAAAAGTCACTCATGCGCTTAGGCAAAAGGTTTCTAGGAGATTAAAGGGTACCTATCTCTCTCAATTTTCAAGTAGGATTCCTATATTTATCCTTGAATTAGAAAGTATACTTTACTTAGATTAATAATTATCTCGATTGTTTGAGGCTTTGATCGGGGATAAATATTAAGTAATATAAACGGCAAAGGGGTGTAGAAACTCTCCTATTATCTTTTCAAGATAGTGATACGATAAAATAAGCTTTCATATTAAATTAATGTGTAAGAAGCAGTATAAACTCTATCAAAGTTAAAGTATTACAAAGTAGATTGAAGAAGGATTGCAACAAGTTGCAAAATATTGAAACTTAGAATCATTTTCTTATATCAGGACTAAAGTAAAGGTATCAAGCTTTAAAAGAATAAGACTAAAGGAGCTTAATTTTATGTTTATCTCCAAAATGCTTACAAATATAGCTCAGTACATTTCTGAAGGGGTAGTGCGAATTTTTAGCCCTACCGATGATGCTTATCCTAACAGTGGCGTTCAACCATTTACAGGTGAAATTTATCAAAGAAGAACAGCCAATACTTGGTAAACAGTATACATAAAAATGAATAAGTTGAAAATTAAGTCGGTGGGACAAGATAACTTAAGCTCACCGATTTTTTTTACCGCGAGTTGAACGTGATGAAATGTAGCAATCCTGGAATCTTGCCGGGATCCACACCCTTCAGATGAATGCTTTGCTGTGGGTAAGGCAATTACACCAATAATGAAGGCATACTCACTTAATCCTAGATTTGGAAGGATTACTACTGATCGGCTGGCGAATTATTGGCAGCAATCAGCATGATGTACGCAACCTGAATTTTCCTGGGATACGCCTTCGCGTCGCTCTTGAGGCGATCGCAAAAGTAATTAGATTTTCGTGAAAAAAGTCTAATTAATGACGAATTGATTTAATAAGAAAGCTAGAGCAGCACTCCCCAAAGGAACAGTCAGATTATCAATACCAAGAAATGAAATAGCTTCTAAACCAGTAGCAACCAAAGCAATGATTACTGATACTAGATAGCTTTCCCAGGTATTTCCTTGTACATTGAGTAAAATTAAAATACTGATAATAAAACTAACTACAGTCATAGTTAGAGAACCTTCTATACTTTTCTGACCTCCCAATACATAGTATTTATGCTTACCAAAACGCTGACCGATAAGAGCAGCTAATCCATCTCCCCAGGCCATAATTAATATTCCTAGTACAGCATAATATTGTTGTTTTAAATACCAAAAATAAGCAATTAAAATGCCAATACTAATAGAATAAAAAAATGTTCCCAAACTTTTACGCCCAACGCTATTTATGCCAGGAAGAAGAGGAAATCGGTAGGACAATAAAGTAAGTAAGCTCGCTAAAATGGAAGCGGCGATACCTATACTTGCAGGAATATTAAACCACCAAGCAAGTAAAATCACATTACCCGTACCAATGTGAACTACCTTTCGGACAATTTCCGAATTACTCTTAGTGAAACGACTGATTCCTCCCGCACTCAGAAGAATCAGCGACACCCAAATTCCGACTGCTAAAATTTGCAGCCACAAGGGTGTGAACGAATCGATTGTAGTAAATGAACTCAACTTAGGTGGAATTAAATAGAAATTTTGCCTCTTGTTACCAATTTATAGGATTTTGGTCCCCGTAATGAAACTATTATTAATTTGGTTTATTCGACTCTACCGGATGATGATTTCACCCCTGTTCCCTCCCACTTGCCGTTTTCAACCCACTTGTTCGATGTACGCTATTCAAGCAATCGAACGTTTCGGGGTATGGCGCGGCTCTTGGTTAGGGTTTCGGCGTATTTGCCGCTGTCATCCATTTCATCCTGGTGGTTACGATCCAGTTCCCGAAGAAGAGGTGGAGAATTCACAAGTCAAAAGTCAAAAGTAAAAAGTCAAAACTCCTAACTCTTAACTCCTAACTCCTAACTACTAATAATGAGACCTTATCATAAGATCGAGATTGTTGAATGTGGCGAGCCTTTAATAAAGATTCCTCTAAAAGATTTTGCGGTAGAATCTCCTCATCCTTATGAAAAATTAGGCGCACCTTATGGAGAACATTCTCCTTATTTTCTTCGCGAAACTGTGATTGAATATTTAATAGAGGCTCAAAATTATCTTCAACTATTGCGCCCTGATTGGCATATCCAAATTTTTGATGCATATCGCCCTGTAGCGGTACAGAATTTTATGGTTAGTTATACCTTTTCCCAAGCTTTAGAGGAAAAAGGATTGACTAAATCAAATTTGTCCGAAACACAAGAGCAAATTATTTGGGAAGAGGTTTTCAAAATTTGGGCTGAACCTAGTTTGGATGAAAAAACACCACCTCCTCACTCTACTGGTGCTGCGGTGGATATAACATTGGTTGATGAAATGGGACAAACCATAGATATGGGTTCGCCAATTGATGAACTTTCAGATCGATCGCTTCCCGATTACTACGCACAGATTCAAAAAGAAGAAGCACAAGGTTATCACGCTAACCGTTTACTATTAAGAGATGTTATGGAAAAAGCCGGCTTTAGACGTAATCCTAGAGAATGGTGGCATTTTTCATTTGGCGATCAAATGTGGGCTTGGTTAAGTAATCAAGTTAATTCTGATCGAAATAGTATAACCTGTTATAGTATAGCCTGTTATGGAAGATTATTTTAGTTAGTTGTTGGTTGTTGGTTGTTGGGGGTAGTCTTAGGAATTTTGCTTGATTTTTGAAAATATGTAGGGTGCATTACAAAGATAACTAATAACGCGCTATTATCAGAGTTTGTGGTAAATGAATAGGTTTCTATCTTAGTAACTTAGAATACCTAATTTTTTCAAAAATCAAACGTGATTCTTATAGTACTTTTTAGTTAAAATAAATCATTAAACCTGAAGAATAAATTTGCATCTACATCAACATATGACCTTCATGGCGACTAACTAATAACTAATAAGCTGTTGTGCATTAAAAATGCACAATACTCTTGTCAAAAGTCAAAAGTCCGGCATTCAAAAGTAAAGATAGTTTGAGGCCTCATTATCAAATAGAATAATATACAATTTATATGCGTAGCAGCTTATCAATGATCAACCATCAACCATCAACCAATCGATCAACTTTGCGATAAACGCTTCACTTCTTCACCTCCTAACATTCTATCTGTTTCCATAAGAATGGTAGGAATTCGATCTGCATGAGGACTATTTTGGAGACACGATCGCAAATCTAATTTATCAATTTGATTGGCTTTACTCCCGGGAAACCAATCTCCACCACTTCCTAAGAGGTTGTAACGCATTTTGGCATATTTTGTCATATCATAAGCAATGGCTAAATTTCGTAACCACAAAATTGTCGGGATGTTAACATTTCCTGGTGTTTCTGTATATTTAGGTAAGCCAAGGTACCAATTTTTCGCCCATTCTTCTCCTAAAATGGCGATCGCTTCTTGTTCTAATTTAGTTAAAATCGGCGGTAATATTTCTGAAGCTTTATCTAATAAATCTAAGGTTTTCAGATGTTCGTCAAAATCTGTTGGTTTTGCTGCACCTAATGATAAAGTATGCACTTGGGGATGACTTAAGCAAAATAAGTTATTAAATACCATCGGTGATAAAGGAGCGCAAAGCTTGACTAACTTTTCTGGTGGTTCGTAAAGTCTACCTCCTTTATCATTCGGGCTAATTATAAATACTCCCATATCATGGCGAGTGGCGGCTTCAATTGCAGCCCAATTATTTTGATTAATATAATACCAATGTAGGTTAACGTAATCGAATTGATTGGTATTAATTGCTTCGATAATAATATCAGTTGGTCCGTGAGTAGAAAAGCCGATAAATTTTATTTTTCCTTGAGCTTGAAATTTTCTGGCAATATCTAAACAACCTCCAGAACAAATTGTATTTTCTAAATTTTCGGCATTATTAATACCGTGAATACCTAATAAATCTATGTAATCCAAGCGTAGATTTTTTAAAGATTTTTCTAAAGTATTTTGAAACTCTTTTGCATCTGCCTTTGGATTGACTTTTGTTTGTACTATTAGTTTCTCGCGAGGAAATTTCGGTAAAATTTGCCCTAGCTGTATCTCGGAAGTACCGTAGCCGCGAGCAGTTTCAATATGATTGATACCTATTTCAAGAGATTTTGCGATCGTTGCTTCCAAATTTTCCTGGTTTTTGCGAGGAATCTCATCTTGCGGTACATCTTTCCATTTGTACTGATATCTCATCCCACCGCAGGAAAAAACGGGCATTTGTATTTCGGTGCGTCCAAATCGTCTGTAAAGCATTCGTTAAATTAGAAGTAATAGTAGCAAATAGTTTAAACAATTAGTTACTAAAGTTCATATTATTTAGTATAAATTATAATTGGCTCTATTCGATACAGAAATTTTTTGTCGCTGCTACAAGTAGTGTCATTAGCTACAACAGGGTAAACCTCTGCAAATCCCTGCTCTGTTTAAGTCAATTAAATTATTTTTTTGGTATTTTTCGTAATACTTAAGGCATATGAATTTTTTGTTGACTACTATTCAATTGTAAGTATATTTTATGTAAAAAAAACCGTTTTGTTGAAAAAAACGGGTTTAGTGATTATTAATTTGGAATTTATGAGTGTGATTGATTTGTCTATTGGTTATTTATCGGTAATTTTACTCGTATCACAAAATATATTTTCGATATTATCAGGACTAAGGCTGCATTTCACAAAACTAGGATGGTGCCGTACACTGATTGCCTCATTATTATGTTCAATATTAGTGAGTGTATGAGCATCCTACAAGGAAAATATGCCAGTTGCGGCGATTCCTAATTATATAATGTCACTGAATTATATAATTAGGAATCCGTTTTGATTTTTGGAAGGCGCAGCGTGGCGAAGCCATAATTATTCGTGTGGGTAAGCAAGAGTCACTCATGCGCTTAGGCAAAAGGTTTCTAGGAGATTAAAGGGTACCTATCTCTCTCAATTTTTAAGTAGGATTCCTATAGATAAAAATAATGTGGATAGCAGACGTTGCATTGCAACGTCTTTACACTAATCATTAAGGTAAAACTATATAACCTTGTGAGAACAAAACAAATATGGTTATTCCAATGCCTAAAAGCGCAGTTAGTATTATTATATTCTTCTTGTTTGCACTAGATTTTTGCTCTAATATTTCTTCTTTGAGAGATGTAATTTCCTGTTTAAGAGATTCAATCTGACTAGAATTATTTGTAATCTCTTGTTTGAAAGGAGTTACTTGTTGTTTGAGAGATTCAATTTGACTAGAATTACTTGTAATCTCTTCTTTGAAAGGAGTTACTTGTTGTTTGAGAGATTCAATTTGACTAGAATTATCTGTAATCTCTTCTTTGAAAGGAGTTACTTGTTGTTTAAGAGATTCAATTTGACTAGAATTATCTGTAATCTCTTGTTTAACAGATCCAATTTGACTGGAATTATTTGTAATCTCTTCTTTAAGAGGAGTTACTTCTTGTTGAACAAATTCAATTTGACTGGAATTATTTGTAATCTTTTGTTGAACAGATTCAATTTGACTGAGATTATTTGTAATCTCTTGTTTAAGAGGAGTTACTTCTTGTTTCAGAGATTCAATTTGACTAGAATTATTAGTAATTTCTTCTTTGTAAGGAGTTACTTCTTGTTTGAGAGATTCAATTTGATTGAAATTACTTATAATCCCTTTTTTGAGAGGAGTTTCTTCTTGTTTAAGAGATTCGATTTGACTAGAATTATTTGTAATCTCTTCTTTAAGAGGAGATATTTCTTGTTTAAGAGAATTAATATTTTCTTGTAAATCTATGATATCGTTGACAAAATCTTCTAATGAATTAGCTTCTAGGGCTTCAGACAGTTTTGTATTTGATGAATTCTCAGTCATACTTTAATACTTTTGTGGGAGATGGTAATTTTCTATGATTTAATAATATGGTCACCAAAACTTAGCCACATTTCACTTTGTAAATGCGGAGGCTTGATCGATTCTATTTCATAGATAACGATTGTGATTTAAATTTAGTTTAATGATTTTTTAGAATATGAAAAGTGTTACAGAAAACCTTTACTGAATAATTATTTTTTTTGTTATTAACTTAATTTATCTGCTTAAAAATAAAACTAAATCTTGAGACAGGTTTCCGTTCGTATTGTTCAGATAGAGACAGCAACAAAAAAATTATGTATAATTTCCCAAAATTATATATATAGGAATCCGGTTTGATTAATGTGTAATTATTCGTTGAGTTAGGGAATAGGAAATAGCAAAAACTTCAGTATTAGGGCTTTTCCCCAGGAAAAACTTTTCAAGAGAGGGAATAGAAAAAATATACCAATTTTTTATGCCTTCAGGGTAAGCTGTCCTAACAAAAATCAATTATGATACCTATAGAACAATTTTTAGTTTAGATTTAAATAGTAATTATAAAACCAAAATAAAAAGAGTATTTAATTTATATGCTTAAACTGATGAAAAGAGTCATACTATTTTTTTGTATATTGTATTTCATCCTCAACCCTACAAATGTTTATGCAGCATCAATTTCTGGAAATATAGACTATATTCTCCCCAAATGCGAAGAAATTGATCGAGCACAACTACAGATGGATCTAAACTCGATTGTAGAAAGGTTGGTTGCTGACGAAACAAAAATTGACTTTGGAACTATAGTTAATCGAGAATGGCACAAGTTGAATCTTGATTCGATAATCGATGATGAAGTTGATAATGCAGTAGATACAATTTCGAGGAATACTAATTGGATAAACAAGTTTAAAAGTAGCTGGAATCCTTCTAAAGCAGAAGAATTGACGAATGAGGTAGCCGGAATTGCATTCAATTCATCAGTTTTGCAGAATAAGCTGGAGCAAGTATCTAAAAATGTATCCTCAGAAATTTCAAATAAATTAGAAATTGCTTCTGCAAAATCATCGTCTTATGCAATAGATTGTCTGCAAAAATTTATAAATAGGCAATATTCTCAAACATTTGTGAATATCTTTAATCAAAAAATCAAGGCTTCAGTTCCAGATTACCAAGAATATAATGGTCTTTTAAAAACCAACACTGTATCTATTATTAATCAGCATAAATTTGGATTTGTAGGAGGTGCGGTTATAGCTTTAGCCGTTACCAAAAAAATTAGTCAAAAAATTACTAAAACTATTAGTACAAGAATTTTTTCTCAAGTTAGTGAAAGAATTTTAGGGCGTATAGGAGGTGCTTTTATCCCAGTTGTTGGCGAAGTTGTTGGTGGCTTGATGATCGCTGGTGATATTTATAATAGTCGAAATGGAGCTTTACCAGAAATAAAAAAATCTCTAAAATCTCTAGAAGTTAAACAAATTTTTCGCCAAGAAATTGCCAATCAAGTTGAATCAGAAGTTAGCGCTGAATCTCCTCAAATTGCAATGGAAGTATCTAATGGTATTTATGCTGAATGGTTAGATTTCCAAAAAGATTATCGTGAGACTCTTAGTTTAGCAGAGGAATTACCAGAGTTCAAATCAATTCTCGCTAAAACTACTGATGTATCCAAAATATCTTTATTAGTTGGTACTGCTTTAAATAATACAAGCCGCAGTCAATTAGTAGAATCTATCCAAGACGGTACATTTGAAGAAGCGCTGTCTTTACCAGAAATTAGTTATAAAATCCTGGAAAATACTCATAGTTTACCTTTAATGTTGAAATGGGGAAATTTAGCAGGTAATAAAATAAAGGATGTTGTAGAGTTAGAGATTTATAAACAGTTATCTGTTCAAGATTTGAATCGTCAATTACTGGTAGATATTATATCTCTTCAAGATAGTACAGCGATCGCGAAAATTTCGTTGTTAGATATTGACTCGTACGCCAAGTTGTTGACAATATCTAAATATAATGTGGTGTCTTTGGCTGAGAAGTTGACAGTAAATGATTTACAAAAGTTAGCTGGTTACTTGGGAGAATTAAATCAACCCCAGATTAATCAACTGGTGATATTTTTATTGAAAAACGATCCTTCAATCATTAATAATTCCGATATTATGGCTGATATTATTCACAGCGGTAATCTTAATGCTGCAATTAAGTTTTGGGAAAAACCAAGGAATTTAATTTCCAGTTTTAATGGGATATTACAGGTGTTCACCGGTGCTATATCTTGGCAATTATTTTTTGATAGATATGGTATTTTTGCGACTGTGTTAATTATTCTTGTTCCTCTATTTTTAATTGGTGTATTTATATTTTGGATTTATGACAAAATCAAAAAGCTTTTTAGTTCAAATCCGATATCATCCGAATGATTAAAATCACAGCAAAATAGGCTGTCTTAGTAATACCATTTCTTTATAAATATGCGCTCAATTAAGCTCAGGTTGCTGGGCTTTATAATTGTAGCTCCAGCCTTTGGGGTGCAAAGCTATTCAGCACAGTCTCATACAGAATTGATATAAAGCAATAAAATCATCAACAATAAAAAAACTGTAGAAACCTAAAGAAACCAGAGAAACAGAAAATAGAGATAATGTTAATTAGTTTAGATTCTTTACAGAAACCAGATATTGAGATTGGCGAGTTATTAACTGTTGTTGTTGTGAAAGCTGCTAATGTCGTTAATGATGTGCGGGAAAATATTCGGAATTTAGCAGGTGGTAGGATGAAGCATTACGAACAGTTGATTGAAGAAGCTGTGGATATTGCTTTAAAAGATTTAGAAAAAAAGGCATTAGAACGTGGTTATGATGGAGTTATAGGGGTAAAAATTTCTAATCCTATGGTGGTTAATGGTGGTGTAGAGGTGGTTGTTTACGGTAATGGCTTTGAGAAAGTTTAGTTAAATTTTTTTACTCACAGACTTCAATTACTATTGAATGGTGCGTTATGGCAAATTCCAACTTATCCAAACCATTCATACCTTGGGTAGCCATAACAAAACGGCAATAAAGTGGGAAGAGAATCTACACCACTTTTTGCCTCCCCTACTTACACCAATTCTGTATGAGGCTGCGCTTAGTCGCTCTCACTCTAAAAGAGTGGAGCTACCACTACAAAGCCAACCGTTAGGTGGCTTTCATAGGGGCGCATCTTTATAAAGAAATGGTATTAACAACTTTACATGTCCCGAACAACAGGTTTATTATCCTTAACTTCGCCAATTAAAACCTTACTTACACAATTGACGAAAATACCATTTTCTAAAACACCGGGAATATTATTAAGTGTTTTTTCTAAGTTATCTGGGTCGCTGATGTTATCAAATCTGACATCAACTACCATATTACCTTGGTCGGTGATTACCGGACCAGCTTTTTTAACACCCATGCGTATTTCTGGTTTACCGCCGAGTTTGGTAATTGCTTGCATTGCCGGGGTAATTGCCATAGGGATGATTTCTACGGGAACTGCAAAAACCTCACCCAAACGACTGACTAATTTACCGCTATCTACAACTACAATAAACTCATTGGCGAGATAATCCACAACTTTTTCGCGGGTATGTGCGGCACCACCACCTTTGATTAGATTTTTAGAGGGATCTACTTCATCTGCACCATCAATCGCTATATCAATATGGTCGATCGCGTCTAAAGTAGTTAAAGGTACGCCGTATTGCTTCGCTAAAACTTCCGATTGAAAGGATGTGGGAATACCAACGATATCTGTAAGCTCCCCAGATTTTAAGCGATCCCCAAGAAATTGAATTGTAAAAGCAGTGGTTGAACCCGTTCCCAATCCGACAATGGAACCAGATTTAACTAGATTAGCCGCTGCTTTACCGACTTCTTGCTTCATCAATTTTACAGGATCTGCTGTTGCGGTCATTCCCGAAACTCCTTGAATAAAATGCCGAACTATAACTACATAGTAGAGGTCGAAGGGCTGAATTTGATAACTTTCATCAGCAATTCTGATATTTAATTTGAGATAAATTACTGAAGTCAGGAAACTGGAAGGTTACCGTTGTTGTCAGTTAATATTGTCATAATTTTTATAATCAATATAACGATCGTGAGTAAATTTATCGGTACACTTTCATTAATCTTTTTAATACAAGGATTTCCCCTAACTGCTTATGCTCAACAACAGCAAAACAGCAGGAAACAGCCGATTTTGGTAAATATGGAAGAAGAGCAAAAGCAAAAATTGCCACTCCCAGATTTTAATAACGTAGAAATAAAAAAAGAACAAAAGCAAAATTTACCGCCTACCTCTGATGCTATCCAACGAGTGGTGAATGCGAAATTAATGACTAACTACTCCGATGGCAATTTTTATCCCGAAAGATTGATGAGTCGATCGCAATTAGCCGCAATTATGGTTAAGACGTTTCGACTCGATAAACGAAACCTATCCAAAGAAGATATGAAGGTGCAAGATGTTCCATCTTCTCATTGGGCTTATAACGATATACAAACGGTTTTGAAAACTGGGATCATGAGAGGTTATCGAGGAAATTTGTTTTTCCCCAATCAAAGAGTCACAAGAGCTGAAGGTTTAGCGATATTTGCTCAAGCTTATGGAGTATTTCAGTTTTCCGATGACACCGTAGCTGACATACTTTCAACTTATTCCGATGCAGAATCAATTCCTACTTGGGCAAAAAAAGCGATCGCCACAGTTGTAGCCGAAGGATTTATTAATCAAGACGCGCAGAATCAACTTTTACCCCTCAAACCCATGACTCGTGGAGATATGGCTAACTTATTGAGTCAATATTTGGAAAGACAGCAACCATTACCAAATACACCAGTAGTTCCTGGAGCGAGCAGTGAACAATGAACAGTTAACTTGTAGGGTGCTGTTACGGCTCCTGAGTATGTATTATTTGAGGTTAAATTTTTGATAATGCCGTAACGCACTGTTAACTTGTAGGGTGCTGTTACGGCTCCTGAGTATGTATTATTTGAGGTTAAATTTTTGATAATGCCGTAACGCACCATTCTAATAACAGTGAACAGTACCATGACAATGAACAGTGGGGTGTGTTGCTGGGATATTTAAATTTCTTTGTAATTTTAGTAGCAACGCATCATCCAATATAGACGGTGACTTAGGTAAATCAAATTACTAAAAAGCATGGTGATAATGCCGGAAAGTACTGTAATTAGTGGACTTAAGTACAACTAAAAACAAACTTAGGTAAAAATTACTGAGATAACTTCATTTACCGAAAATATAATTCATAATTCGTAATTATTTGCCCTCAACATCCCTCTATCTCCCCATCCCCCTATCTCTCTATCCCTCGATCTCCCACACTTCCTATCTCCGAAACTCCCCCCAATTTTTCATTCCCGTGGGACAATCAATATACCAATAATTGTAGAGAGGGAAAACCCAGTAAGTATGCACCTGAGTGAAATTACTCATCCAAATCAGTTGCACGGGTTATCGATTCGGCAACTACAGCAGATTGCCCGTCAAATTCGAGACAAACATTTGCAAACGGTAGCAGCTACCGGCGGACACCTTGGACCTGGGTTGGGTGTTGTTGAATTAACATTAGGGCTTTATCAAACCTTGGACTTAGATCGAGATAAAGTTATTTGGGATGTGGGGCACCAAGCATATCCTCATAAATTAATTACAGGACGTTACAGTCATTTCCACACCCTACGGCAGAAAGACGGGGTTGCAGGGTATCTAAAGCGCTGCGAGAACAAATTCGATCATTTTGGAGCTGGACACGCTTCTACTAGTATTTCTGCGGCGCTGGGAATGGCGATCGCACGAGATAGGAAAGGTGACAATTTTAAAGTAGCTGCGATTATCGGTGATGGAGCATTAACTGGCGGTATGGCTTTGGAAGCGATCAACCATGCCGGACATTTGCCCAATACTAATTTATTGGTTGTCCTTAACGATAACGAAATGTCAATTTCTCCTAACGTTGGCGCAATTCCCCGCTATTTAAATAAAATGCGGTTATCTCCGCCGATGCAGTTTATCAAGGATAATTTAGAGGAACAAGTAAAGCAGCTTCCTTTTGTTGGTGAATCTTTAACACCAGAACTCGAACGCATAAAAGAAGGAATGAAGCGCTTAGCTGTTCCCAAGGTAGGAGCAGTAGTTGAAGAACTTGGCTTTACCTATATGGGGCCTGTTGATGGTCATAATTTGGAAGATTTGATTGCTACTTTCAAACAAGCTCATCAAATACATGGCCCTGTTTTAGTTCATGTAGTAACAACTAAGGGTAAAGGCTATGAGATCGCGGAAAAAGATAAAGTAGGCTATCATGCCCAAAATCCGTTTAATCTAATAACGGGTAAAGCTATTCCTTCGAGTAAACCCAAACCACCAAAATACTCGAAAGTTTTTGCTCATACTTTAGTAAAACTAGCCGAACAAAACCCAAAAATTATTGGTATTACTGCTGCAATGGCTACGGGAACTTGTTTGGATAAACTTCAAGCGAAGTTGCCCAATCAATATATAGACGTAGGAATTGCCGAACAACATGCCATAACCCTCGCCGCTGGATTAGCTGCTGAAGGTATGCGTCCCGTTGCTGATATTTATTCTACCTTCTTGCAACGCGGTTACGATCAAATAATTCATGATGTTTGCATCCAAAATTTACCCGTATTCTTCTGTTTAGATCGAGCGGGAATTGTCGGTGCTGATGGCCCCACTCACCAGGGAATGTACGATATTGCTTATATGCGCTGCATTCCCAATATTGTGATGATGGCACCCAAAGATGAAGCCGAGTTACAAAGAATGGTAGTAACCGGTGTTAACCATATGAGCGGCCCCATCGCCATGCGTTTCCCTCGCGGTAACGGTTATGGTGTGCCTTTAATGGAAGAAGGTTGGGAACCTTTGGAAATTGGCAAAGGTGAAATTCTCCGTAACGGGGATCATGTCCTAATGATCGGCTACGGCGCTATGGTAAATTCTACATTACAAGCTGCGGAAATTCTCAGCGAACACGGTATTGAAGCCACCGTAATTAACGCTCGTTTCTGTAAACCTTTGGATACGGAACTAATGTTCCCCTTAGCAAAGAAAATAGGACGAGTTGTCACCTTAGAAGAAGGTTGTGTAATGGGTGGTTTTGGTTCCGCTGTTGCCGAAGCTCTGTTAGATGCTGAGATCTTAGTGCCCATCAAGCGTTTTGGCGTACCAGATATCTTAGTCGATCACGCAAAACCTGACGAAAGTAAAGCTGAATTAGGTTTAACCAGTCCCCAGATTGCTCAAAGAATTTTAAAAGCTTTCTTTAGCAATCAACCATCCGCTGTAATTTAATTACAATTAGTTGCGAAGAGTTAGGAGTGAGTAGTGAGTAGTGAGTAGTGAGTAGTGAGTAGTGAGTAGTGAGTAATGAGTAATGAGTAGTGAGTAGTTAAAAATTATCTCTCCCTCTCTCCCTCTCTCCCTCCCTCCCTCTCTCCCTCTCCCCCTCTCCCCCTCTCTCCCTTCTCATCTGTTCGCAATCAAATTCATTTCTCAAGGTATGATGTTGCAAAATAATCCCGTGTATCCCGTAATTTGGCAGAATAATTCGGTTTCTTTAATCGATCAAACTCGTTTACCCTCTGAGTATTCCTATGTGGAAATTAACCGCAGTGAAGATATGGCCCAGGCAATTAAAACCATGATTGTCCGTGGTGCTCCTGCAATTGGAGTTGCGGCTGCATACGGTATGTATCTCGGAGCGCGGGAAATTGAAACGAATAGCCGCGACGAGTTTATAAAACATTTAGAACAAGTTGCACAAATGTTGCGCGAAACTCGTCCGACTGCCGTGAATCTCTTCTGGGCAATTTCACGGATGCTTAAGGCAGCCTATGAAACTATAGGTACTGTAGAAGAGCTCAAAAAAAATCTTCTCGAAACTGCGCAAGCTATTAATACAGAAGACTTGCAAACTTGTCATAAAATTGGCGATCGCGGTTTGTCAGCGTTACCCGAAACACCAGAAAAGTTGACTTTGTTAACTCACTGCAATGCGGGTGCATTAGCGACAGCGGGTTACGGTACCGCTTTGGGTGTAGTACGTTCGGCTTGGCGTGAAAGACGTTTAGAAAGACTTTTTGCAGGTGAAACTCGTCCAAGATTACAAGGTTCAAAACTTACTACTTGGGAATGCGTTCAAGAAGGTATTCCGGTAACTTTAATAACCGATAGTATGGCAGCGCACTGCATGAAGCAAGGTTTAATTCATGCTGTAGTTGTCGGTGCCGATAGAATTGCTGCAAACGGTGATGCTGCGAATAAAATTGGTACTTATAGTTTGGCACTGGTGGCGAAAGCTCATAACGTGCCTTTTTTCGTAGCCGCACCTCTTTCTACAGTTGATTTTTCCTTAGCTGATGGCAGTCAAATTCCGATTGAAGAACGCAATCCAAAGGAAATTTATCAAGTAGGAGAAACTATTATTGCACCAGAAGGTATTGATTATTATAATCCTTCTTTTGATGTTACCCCAGCAGAATTAATTAAAGCAATTATGACAGAAGAAGGTGTATTTGCACCTGCGGATTTGAAGAAATATCAGAGTAAGCAAACGGTTTAGTTATCAGTTAGGGTTTATTCGCATCTACCTCGGAAATATTTATCTTCTCCTGTTGAAATGCTCAGCATTTTAATGGGAAATTTTTTTGATGGGCTTGTTGATTTTTAATTATTAGGTTTGTGGGGTTTTCAAACTCCTAAAATCCTCAATAGGGAGGGGGAGAGGGGGGAGAGGAGCCACTGCGTTGCGGAGGCTCCCTCCGTTGTAGCAAGTGGCGTGGGGAAGAGGGGGGGAGAGGGGGTAGAAAAACGTAAACCCCTGATGGGTGTAGAGACGTAGCAGTACTACGTCTGGGGACGTTTGAAAGAAAAAGAACCCATCAAAATTAATGAAACAGACCACTACATTACATCGTAACAAAAATGTCGCTAGCGCTAATAGTTGGTTCATTAAAAAGCGTCGCTATCTGTACCGCATCAAATCCGGTTTGATTACCATCAGCGTCAAACAACAGCGCACCAGAATTTGTATTGTAGATAAACCGTTGAGAAGCATTATCTGCTGCGATCGAACTACTACCAATCAACAGCATTTGCTTTCCAAAAGGTAGTACAGCTTTGATATGATTTGTTGTGCAAAAGCTTTGTCGTGTAGAGACCCAAATCTTGATTACAATCACCGTGGAGGCTTATTGTAGTTTTATTTACTAATCACATATTAAGCTTTACTTGAGAATATTGTTATGAGAATACATGAAAATTAAGTATAAATATGTAAAAATATTTCAAATTCACAAGCGGTTTCATTGGAGTAAAGACAATCAGAATCAGAAAGTGAAGCGAGAGCAAAGTTTTCTCAAAGCTTAAGTTGCATCTTAATTTACTTAAGTTGCCTTGTGAAACTCAGCAATATATTACAGACTAAGATTATTCTGTCAAAATGCTAATTAGCATCGTTTCACAACCAATAATGTCAAGTCCGGCGAATCGTGTTATGTAGTCGAACCTAAAATGCTATTACTCCCAATTCTTAACTCCTAACTCCTAACTATAAGTTTAATGGCAAATATCAATAGTACCTTTGACAAACACTTTCTTTTCGGGAACCAAGATTTATATAATAATGGCAATGCATCAAGTGCCCTCACCAGTGACTATGCTTTGATTGCAGATTTAGAAAACCAAGATATTATTCAATTAATTGGCCTACGCAACGATTATTCCCTTACTATGTCTCCGCAGGGTTTACCGTCGGGAACAGGTGTATTTTTTTATGATGGTGCGATCGCTCCGCGCATGCCCTTTGGGCTTATCCCAGAATTAATTGGAATTATTGCAGATATCTCATCTGAGAATTTAAATTTAGATAACACTTATCAGTTTAGTTTTGTTGCTGATGTACAAAAAATTCCTTTCAGCAACTTTATTGCTTTTGGTGATAGTACTACAGATGTTGGTAACGTCTTCCTCGCTTCAGAACAAACTTTTCCAGCATCTCCACCTTATTTTAACGGACGATTTTCCAACGGACCTCTACTACCTGAAATACTTGCAGAAGAATTGGGTTTATCGGCTTCGATTCCCTCCTTAGCAGGTGGAACAAACTATGCTTTTGGTGGTGCAGAATTAGGTGCGGGTGATGACGAAGGAGAGCCCAGTGTCGGCGAGCAAATTAATCTTTACCTCGCTACAGGTGAAACCACTGCAACAGATTTATTCTTTATCTCTGCTGGTAGTAACAATATCTTCTCTGATTTAAACGGTACTCCAGAAGAAATTGTCGAGAATATTCCAGAAATAGAGAATACCGTTGCAGAATTAACCGGACACATTACCACTTTAGCTAACGCTGGAGCCGAAAACTTTATCATTCCCAATCTTGCTCCCCTTGGTGCGATTCCTTTAATAAGTGATGCGGGAATCAGCTCGGAAATCAACACCGCTGTCACTGAGTTTAACAACTTGCTAGATACCGAATTAGACGATTTAGAAAATCAACTTGGTATTAATATCTATGAGTTAGATGTTGCCAGTGAATTCGCCAAATTATTAGAAAATCCCAGCGACTTTGGATTTACAGACACTACCAACCGTGCACTCGAAGCATTAACAGAAAATCCATTAACCGATCCTACAGAATTCCTTTGGTGGGATGATGTCCATCCTACGGGTACTGCTAATAGTTTATTAGCAAACGCTTTAATTGATGATATCCCCACAGGTATAACTCAATTTACAACAACCAATTTTTCACCTTTAGTCCCCGACTTTGAAGGTTTATCAACAACTATGATATTTTGAATTGGAATGGCAGTATTTCAAGGGAAAGGTGCTGATTATGACATCAATAAACTAATTTTTGAATTTCTTAGAGAACAAACTCTTTGCAAATTCCTTAATGATTTATGTTTTTTTACTTTCATTAGAAACTGTCCGGCCCGTACCACAAGAAATATATATTGAGATGCATGAGATAGCGATCGGAATAAGAAATATAGTTTTCAAAACTCTTAACTTCCAACTCCTAACTTCTAACTCCTAACTCTTAACTCCTAACTTCTAACTCCTAATGGTTAGGAAAGACGTAGCAATGCTACGTCTCTACATTTAATTACCGCTTCGCAAATTTCTTCGACAACTTCCGCAAGCGAATCGATTCGGGTGTAATTTCCACCAATTCATCTGGTCCAATATATTCTAAAGCTCTTTCCAAACTCATTTCTACCGGTGCTTGTAACTGAACTAATTCATCACCACTAGCAGCACGATGGTTTGTTAATTGCTTGGTTTTACAAAGGTTCAATTCCAAATCTTGAGGACGATTGTTTTCTCCAACAATCATACCTTTATAAACTTTGGTACCTGGTGTAATAAAGAAAGATCCCCTATCTTCCGCATTTTTCAAAGCGTAGAAAGTTGCAACACCTTCTTCAAAAGAAATCAATACACCATTGCGACGAGCAGAAATTTCACCAATAATCGGACGGTAATCCAAGAAACTGTGGTTCATAATCCCGTCACCGCGAGTGATACGCATGAATTCACCCCGGAAACCAATCAAACCACGAGCAGGAATCACGAATTCAATTTGCGATCGCCCGTTTCCACCCACTTGCATATCTTGCATTTCACCTTTACGCTGCCCGAGTCGTTCGATACAGCCACCAACGGCATCTTCGGGAACGTCTAAAACCAAGAGTTCGTAAGGTTCGCAAGGTTGTCCGTTAACTTCGCGATAAATTACCTGGGGCTGAGATACCTGAAACTCGTAACCTTCGCGACGCATGGTTTCAATTAAGATACCCAAGTGAAGTTCACCACGTCCAGAAACTCCAAATTTATCGGGAGAATCGGTTTCTTCCACGCGCAAAGCTACGTTAGTTTGTAACTCGCGTATCAAACGATCCCTTATTTGACGAGAAGTAACAAAATCCCCTTCTTTTCCACAGAATGGTGAATCATTCACAGAAAAGGTCATTTGTAAAGTAGGTTCGTCCACTTTAATAAGTGGCAATGCTTGGGGTTCGTTGGGACAGGTAATAGTTTCTCCAATATTCGCATCAGCAAAACCTGCAACTGCAACAAGATTACCGGCGGATGATTCTTCTAATTCCACCCGTTCTAAACCTTCAAAACCCAATAATTTACTAATTTTGGATTTGACGATTTTACCATCTTCTTTAACCAAAGCCGCTTGCTGTCCGGCTTGGATTTTACCGTTATGAATTCTACCGATAACAATTCTTCCCAAGTACTCCGAATAATCCAGAGTTGTAACTTGTAATTGTAAAGGTTTTTCGGGGTCACCTACTGGGGGTGGAACGTGACGTAAAATTGCCTCAAACAAAGGCTGCATATCCTCGGATTCGTCTTCCAGTTCGTTTTTAGCGAAACCTGCTAAGCCAGAAGCGAACAAATAGGGGAAGTCGCATTGGTCATCATCTGCCCCTAATTCTATGAACAAATCCAATACTTTATCAACTGCAGTGTGGGGATCTGCTCGGGGACGGTCGATTTTGTTGACTACAACAATCGGACGCAACCCTTTTTCCAAAGCTTTCTTCAACACAAAGCGTGTTTGAGGCATTGGTCCTTCATTTGCGTCTACGATTAAGACACAACCATCAACCATACCTAATACCCGTTCTACTTCTCCGCCGAAGTCAGCGTGTCCGGGGGTATCAACAATATTAATTAAAGTGTCCTTGTAGCGAACGGCAGTATTCTTGGAAAGAATTGTAATTCCTCGTTCTCTTTCCAAATCGTTGGAATCCATGACGCAATCCGGAACGTCTTCCCCTTCACGGAAAATGCCAGATTGTTTAAGCAGGGAATCAACGAGGGTTGTTTTGCCGTGGTCTACGTGAGCGATAATAGCGACGTTACGGATTGGGAGCGTCATAATTGCGTCCGGTTAACTGCGGGTTTATATATCTTAACTATCGTGTAAAGGCTGTATTAACAGAATTCGGAATAAAATAGTGATTCTGTAAACATCCCTTAATAATTCTATCTTACTCTTTACGTTTGAGATTAGTTATTAGTGGTTAGTTGTTAGTGGTTAGTTGTTAGTTGTTACAATTCTCCACATTACCCATGACCAATTCAAACAATGTCCCACATAGTCTTACTCGGTGATTCAATTTTTGATAATGCTAGTTACGTAGGGGAAAACCCTGATGTGATTACGCAATTACGAGGAAAACTTCCGGATAATTGGAATGCAACTCTTAACGCTGTTGACGGTGACAAGGTTGATGATGTTTATTCTCAATTGGAAAAATTACCGAAGGATACAACTCATCTAGTTTTGAGTGTGGGGGGTAATAATGCGCTTAGCTGTATCGGTATTTTAAGTGAGACAATAGCTTCTTCTGCACAAGTTTTTATTAGACTAGCTGATTTAAGCGAGCAGTTTGAGTATCAGTATGAAAGGTTATTACACAAAATTCTAACTCTTCACCTTCCTACAACTATATGTACTATTTATAACCCCAATTACTCAGATAGAATGTATCAAAGAATCGGAGTTGCTGCTTTAACAATTTTCAATGACGTAATTATTCGACAAGCTTTTGAAAATGGTATCCCGCTGATTGATTTAAGATTAACCTGTAACGAAGCCGCAGATTATGCAAATCCGATTGAACCTTCATCTGTTGGTGGTGAGAAAATTGTGAATGCGATTGTGAATGCTGTTCTGGAGCATAATTTTAAGAAGCGTTATACTCAGATTTTTTATTGATTTATTGATAGTCATTTTAGAATTCAAAATGCTAATTCAAATGGTTCAATCAAAATTATTCATCCCCCCAGAAACAAATTTCACCAGACGCGCGATCGCAATTTCTACCTCTTCCGAAGAATTTCCACCGATTACTTTACCTGATTTACCAAATTGATTTAAGGTACGTACTAATATCGCAACCATTAAATCTAATTTCCACTCTAGTTCTAACCGTGTTTGATTCGGAAACGCTCGTTGAAGAATGTCTAAAAAGCGCTGTTGACTTTCATTAAATTCTCTATCTCCTAGTTGCTGTATGGGTAAAGGCTCCGCACGACACCTACCTATAAATTGACCGCGAATTACTCCCGCTTCCCCCATTTGCGATATCATCCTCAAAGGAGGTGCAAAAAAAGCTTCCATAATATTCTCTACGGATGGAGTTTTATTTTCACTCGTATATTTCGCCAATTCCTCTAGTTGAACTGGTACCATCTGCTGAGCTACTCTTCTTACAACAGCTACGAAAAGTTCCTCCTTTGAACCAAAATGGTAGTGAACAGCAGCAATGTTAACTTCTGCTTCCCGAATCACACCCCTCAGAGTTGTTCCAGCAAATCCTTTTTCACCGAATTGTTTCTCCGCTACGTTGAGTATTTGTTCTTTCGTATCGATGGTTGTAACAGTATTTCTCATTTTTATCAAACGTTTGAATGATGCGATATTTTAATTATAGTTGATTAATCTAAAATTACTTTTCAACTTATAGATTTTTAAGGCTTTTTCTACAATTTCACATAGGGAAAGCAGATTTTGCCCTCACAATAAAATCATTATAGCTATGATTACAGGCAAAAAATGCATTCTAATTACCCAAGCCTATCTATCAAACGCATGATTGACGAATATTAAAACGTGTGTTTGAATTGTATGCATGAGAAAACTTATTTATAAAGACA
>JBCCSG010000011.1:0-43977 GCA_039200565.1 Cyanobacteria bacterium P01_D01_bin.50
GTTGCTTGAGCATTATTGACTATCGAAATCAATCGAGATAACTTTTGATTGCGTCTGGGAGGATAAACCGGAACAGCTACTACTCCAGCATACATACAGCCAAAGAAAGCGACAATAAACTCCAATCCTGAAGGATATAACAATAAAGCTCGTTCCCCTTGTTTATGGCAGAGGTAAGATGCAATTGCTCTTGCTCGTTTGTCTAATTCTCCATAGGTAAAACTCTCTGATTCAGTTTCTCCGTCTTCAAGAAAGATATAGGCTTTTTTGTCGGACTGATATTGTCCTCTATAGCTAAGAATTTCCAATAATGATGTCATTTTACTTGCCCCTGGTAACAACTAATATATGGAAATGGTGTTTTTTAACTTAATATTTGTATCTAAAAATTAAGCAATTTTCTGCTATGAGTTGAGATTAAATTGATTTATGTCAGGAGTGGCCGCAATTGTCACAAGAGGAGGATGGTGCGTGACACCACAAGCCGCATTATTACGTTAAAAAGCAATCTGTGTACAAGCACCCTACAAGAAAATATGCCAGTTGCGTAAGTCCTATATGTATAAGGGATAATACAGGATTAAAGCAAATTGATAGAATTAACACAAGGTAAGTTAAGGTGCAACTTAAGGATTTTTAGGATTTACTCATTGACAAAGTTATAGGATTGGGAGTTAAACAATTGGCTTTCTTCAATGGTGTGCAAAGCACACTAAGTGCCTAATTACTTTTAAATGCCATACTTTTGACGATCAATCGGTTCTGAATTACTGGAATTTAGACTAAACTCCACTAAAGCGCGATCGCCTTCACATTTATTCTGTTACTCCAATCCTTAAGTTGCACCTTAACTTACCTTGTGTAAATCCGATAAGTTTGCTTAAATTTCAGGTTGAGACTTGTGTATAAATCAATTGATGAAAGCAAACCACGGTAGTGTTTATTAGCGCTGTGGACAGATAATCTTAGCTTCAACAATATATGAAGTGATACCAATAGTTTGGTGACTCTAATGAAACTAGTTCGTTTACTACTAAAAACTTCTCTGCTTAGGTTTTGTCTTGCAATTATTGCTGGGTTAGTAAATGGAGTAAGTAGTATAGGGCTTATTGCTACGATTAATCTTATTTTAAGCGAAACTCAATTACCCAAAAGTATTCTTTTAGGTTACTTTATAGGGCTTTGCTGTCTAATGCTGGTTTCTTCTATAGTGTCTCAAGCCTTGTTAGCTCGGTTAGCACAACAGATTGTTTTGAACTTACAATTAAGCCTTACCCGTCTTATAATCGCTTGTCCTTTAAGTAATTTAGAAAAGATTGGCACTCCTCGCTTACTTGCAGTTCTCACTGAAGATATAAATACTATTTCCACCGCTTCTTTTGGGTTATCTGAAATTAGCTTTAATATCGCTATACTTATAAGTTGTTTTTTTTATTTAGTCTGGCTTTCTCCAATTTTATGCGGTTTTATTTTGATTTTTTCCGTTTTGGCGATATATAGCCAAAACTTACTTTTAGCAAGAGGAAGATATTTTCTTATACTGGCTCGCTCGCAGCAAGATAAATTATTCAAACATTTTCAAACTACTACCCAAGGTATTAAAGAACTGAAACTTCATCAGCAAAGACGGCAAAAATTCATTTCAGAAGATTTGGAAGCCAGCGCTAGATTGTTTCGGAAATATACAGTCAATGCGAATGATTTATTTGCGATTAATACTGGTTCTGGTCTTTTATTATTATTTGGTATAATTGGTTTATCTTTATTTGTTTTATCTCCATTATTAAGTATTCCATTTTCTACCATATCTGGCTATGTCTTGATTATAATTTTTACTATTTCCCCTTTACGAGTCTTACTAATTAATTTACCTGTTTTAAATCAAGCCAACGTTGCTTTAGATAAAATTGAATCCTTGGGATTGTCTCTAATTGCAGAGAAATCAGAATTAGAATATATTAACTCACCAAATCCTCAATTTGAATTTAAGTCTCTACATTTGCAAGGAGTAACCCATACTTACCGAAGAGACTTTGAAGACAGTGAATTTATCCTGGGACCTATAAAATTAACTTTTTACCCAGGAGAACTAGTATTTATAGTCGGAGGAAATGGTAGTGGTAAATCGACTTTAGCAAAATTACTTACTGGACTATATGTACCCGAGAGTGGTACAATTTTGTTTAATGGGGATTCCATAACTGATGGTAACCGAGAATGGTATCGTCAACAATTCTCAGTTATTTTTTCTGATTTTTATTTATTTGAACGCCTTTTAGGTTTAGAGAATCCAAACCTGGATAGGCAAAGTCAAAATTATTTAGTCCAACTCCAATTAGAGCACAAAGTTACCATAAAAGAAGGTTTACTTTCGACAACTGCTCTTTCTCAAGGACAACGCAAGCGTCTAGCCCTACTTACTGCTTATCTAGAAAACCGAGCCATTTATGTTTTTGATGAATGGGCTTCAGACCAAGATCCTACTTTTAAAAAAATATTTTATACTCAATTATTACCAGATTTAAAACACCAAGGCAAAACGGTAATTGTAATCAGCCATGATGACCAATATTTTAACCAAGCTGACAGAATAATCAAGCTAGATTACGGTAAAGTTATATAATGACAATGGGATTAACCCTATGTCAAAAGTAAAAGGCTTGAAATAATGATATCGCTCTTATATTTTCTCCACAGATGAATCTGGGGGCTTGTATCCAATTTTTTTGCTGCAAGCTTTATAGCAAGTAATTAAGTGAATTTTATCAGGACTTACGCAATTGTCACAAAACCCTGGTTGGTGCGTGACACGAAAAGCTTAATTTTTCGTTTACAATCAAGCATAGTGTCACGTGCCCCTACGAGGAAAATGTGCCGGTTGCGGCCATTCCTATTTATGTAACTTCTAATTCTCATCTTCCTATGAATGTGAAATGATATCAAGTCCTGCTAATTGCTTATTATAAGTGTTTAACAGGACATGATATGACATCACAGATATATAAATTTTTGTAACCGAATATAGCTTTTATAATACAAATTTACTATAAGTAAGCGTGAGGGTTATTTTTTATCTACCCTCACGTTTTTTAATCAATCCATCCTTTAATCATGACACAAGAACAGTTCAACACCATAACTCCTCATCTAACGGTTAGCGATGCAGCATCTGCGATTGAATTCTATAAGAAAGCCTTTGGTGCAGAAGAAAAGTATCGCATGCCTACACCTGATAAGCAGAAAATCATGCACGCTGAGTTGCAGATAGGTAACTCGATAATTTTTTTGAATGATGAATTTCCTGATTGTGGTATTCTATCGCCAAAAAATTTAAATGGCTCTCCGGTGACTATTCATTTGCAAATTGATGATGCAGATGTATGGTTTAATCGAGCGGTTGATGCTGGTGCTGAATCGACAATGGCTTTAGAAAATACTTTTTGGGGAGATAGATATGGTAAATTGGTAGATCCATTTGGTCATCATTGGTCAATAAGTTCTCATGTTGAACAACTTTCATCGGAAGAGATTCAAAAACGAGCGGCTTTAGAATTAGCAAGCTAAGATATTTTTTCAAAATTTAATTTGATATGATTAACCCAGCACGGGAAATTATTTGTGTTGGGTTTTATCAAATTTGTGGGTATCTATTTTTAAACGCAGAGGCACGCAAAGGTATGCGCAAAGGAGCGCAGAGTTTTGGGGAGAAGATTCAGGAGGAGGAAGTAATTTTAGAATGCCCGAATTTAAAATTTATAATTTAGAATTAAAGTCCCCATAAATAAATAATGGTGTTTGTAATAATGACTTTTTGTGCCTTGTGCTGAAGAAACACTCGCCAATCATAAAACTTGTTTTTCCAATTTAATTGATAATTGTTAATTGTTAACTGACACCTGGCCCTAATGGTAAACCTAACACAAACCAAATAATAAATAAAATTGCCCATCCTAGTAAAAAGGCAATGGAATAGGGCAGCATTAATGATATTAAGGTACCTATTTTCAAACTTTTATCGTATTTTTGACCAAAAGCTACAACTACGGGGAAATAAGGCATCAAAGGGGAAATTATATTAGTGGAAGAATCACCAATTCGATAAGCAGCTTGGGTTAATTCTGGTGAATATCCTACTAACATAAACATGGGGATAAATATCGGTGCCATTATTGCCCATTTCGCGGAAGCGGAGCCGACAAATAGATTAATTAGCATACTGACGATAATAAACATTAACATCAGCGGTACGCCAGTAAATCCGGTTGCTTTAAGAAAATTGGCTCCATTCACTGCTAAAATTAAACCTAAGTTACTCCAGCTAAAATAAGCAATAAATTGTGCAGAAATAAATGCTAAAGCGATATAGTAACCCATCGATGCCATGGAATTGCCTAAAGCCTTGGCAACATCTTTATCATTTTCAATACTTCCAGAAATTTTACCGTAAACAATTCCTGGAATTAAAAATCCTAAAGCAATAATTATAACTATGCTGTCAATAAAAGGTGAGGGAATAATAGTCAAGGTTTCTGGATTTCTTAAAATACCCTGTGATGGCAAAACTAAAGTAGCTATAAATGCTGCAAATAATAAGAAAGAGAATCCTGCCCAAAGCAAACCTTTTCTTTCCGATGATGTTAGTGATTCCATCGATATATCTACATCTTGGTTATAACTTCCCAAACGGGGTTCGATTATTTTTTCAGTGACAAACCAGCCAATTAAAGTAATTAAAAAAGTCGAAACTACCATGAAATAGTAATTAGCAGTAGCATTTACCTGATAGTTTGGCTCAATTAACTGCGCGGCACTTTGAGATAATCCCGCAAGTAAAGGATCGAGAGAATTTATCACTAAATTAGCGCTAAATCCACCAGAAACCCCTGCAAACGTGGCTGCAATACCTGCAAGGGGATGGCGACGAAAAGCCAGAAAAATCACCGCACCCAAGGGTACAAGCACCACATAACCCGCATCTGCGGCGATATTGCCCATCACACCCGCAAACACCACAACAGGGCAGATAAACCTTCCCGGTGCAATTAATACTAATTGTCGTAATAATGCAGATAGTAAACCTGTAGATTCTGCCACACCTACACCCAACATCGCCACAAGTACGGTACCTAGGGGTTTAAATCCGGTAAAGTTATTTACTGCTTCGGTGAAAATTTTGCGGATGGCTTCGGGGGTTAGTAGAGACACTGCAGCAATGGTTTTATTGTCGCTGGGATTGATTACCGATACATTGAGAGAAGCTGCGATCGCGCTAATTATAATTACTGCAACAGATAGTATAAAAAATAGAGTAATGGGATCTGGTAGTTTATTTCCTAGGGTTTCAATAAAAGCCAGAGATTTATCGATTAAATTCGGTTTGTTTTGTCGAGTAGAGTTTGTCATTAATAGTTATCAGTGAATAGTTATATAAGCTGTTTGATTTTTTATTTAGTATCAAGTATTTTTCAAATAGTTATCAGGGGTATCCTTGAGAGAGAATATTAAGTTAATTCACATCTTGCACCATTGTCGTTAAGCCCGAAATTACGCCTTGAAATGAATCTTGGCTACATATAAAGTACGTTAAAACGTACTGAAAAACTTACCGAGTCTGATTTATCAGACTTTGCCTATTAGCCTGAGAATTCATTCCCAGGCGATTATTGAGAATGGTGCAAGATGTCAGTTAATCAAACAATGATAATGATGTTAGTGATTCGATGTTATTTTGCATCAATTATTATATCCACCGGGGAATCAATTGCAAAGCTAATAGGGTTACTCTGCTCAAATAGAGTAAAATATTTATTTAGAAATAATACCCATTGCTAAGATACCCAAAATTTTCTCTATATCTCTTAAATAATATTCAGATAAATCAATACTAATAATACTTCCTTCTAGCTTTAAAAATCTCCAGTTAGTTCCGGTAGTTACAGTACCATAAATAGCCGGAATTTCATTGTTGGAGCGTTCGTTAAATATTTGTGCTGCAATCATTTCTGCTATGCACTGTCCCAAACCAGCATTGATATTTTCTTTTTTTGCTTCCACAAGGGTAACGACTGGCGCACTAATAAATAATTGTTCTGGAGAATCGCTAATAATAAAATCGCATATTCCAGTTAAACCTTTTTCTGATTCAACATTAAATTCAATTCCCGAGAAAATATTAATTCTATCTTGTAATTGCTTTCTTAGCTCAATTAAAATTGGAGCAATAATCATTTCAGAACGTGCTTTTTCACTGTTGCTAGCTAAAGCCAAAGGAAGATTATAAGCAAGTATTTCCTTAAGTAATGAACTTGGTTCTAAAGTTGGTGAATCAATAAATAAATCAACTTTTTCGTTAGTTGTTAATTCAAATATTGCTTTAACCTTTGCTAAGGTAAATTCGCTATATGACATGGTGATTTGAATAAGTATTACTTACTATAATAATGATGCCTTTAGTCTATCTTAAATAAGATCTTGCACCATTTTAGTTAACCCTACATTCCTGCCTTTAAATTAATTTAAATCTTATATACAAAGTGCGTTAAACCACACTCAAAGCTTTATTTAGTCGTCTAAAGACGACTTTGTTTTTTAGCCTTGGAATAAATTCCAAGGCGCAATACAGTTCAGATAAGCCCGAAAGGCTAGGGATGTTACTAGTTTTTCTCTCCCCCTGCTCCCCCTGCCTCCTCTGCTTCCCTTGCTTGTCTTAACAGATCAATTTGTTAACTGAACCGTATTGATTCCAAGGCGGTGCTCTCGAATGGTGCAAGATGTGAATCTTAATAAAATTATGCTATGAACTCGGGATTTACAACCCCGATTTTTTTCAGTCTTTACTCTTCTTCAAGTTATTACAATTCCATATTCCAAAAATCAACCAAAAAGCCAAAATTGTAGATGTAAATAACAACACCGGAATCGAACCATACCTCACAATCAAAGTAGGAGCTGCAGCAGTAAATAAACCCCCTCCTAAAATTGGTTCAAATAACAATTGTTTGTAAGCAAAACATTCAAATGCGCCAGTACGATTATCTGGATCTACCATCCGCAATAATAAAATACCAGTAGCCGTAACTCCCATAGATTGTCCTAAATCACCCAAACCCCTTTCATTCGGATAAAAAGGAATTAAACGCGGCGCTAAAAATACGTATACAAAAACATTCCAAACAATACCAGCAATAGACAAAATTAATAAAGGAACAAAATTTGCACTCAAAGCCTTTAAAGAAATACTTGCCAACGCCGTGACAATCGTTACATCTAAAGCCAATCCGCCGATATGCTCGATTAAAGGGCGACTAACCATATAGGTACGATTTGTACGGATTAACAGCAACTGTACTAAAATTCCGCCAACAAGTATCATTGGGAATAAAGGTACGTAAGGAATTAACTTTAATCCGTCTCCGCTTCCCCAGGAAACTGACTCAATAAACCCTAGGGCTTGTAAAATCAACCAACCGATAGCAACAGCCAATCCGACAAAACCAAAGTTAAGCGATATCGGATCGATTAGTAAATCTTTAAATAATCTATCTCTTGCAGCTTTTGTAGATGGATTTTCTTCTGTATAGCTATGAATGCTATCTTCATTAGTTCCCAACAAACTAACTTGACTTTGCACTTGAATTCTTCCGGTGCGTCTTCCCCAATCTATCAACCAAGTACCGATAATAATGCCAGAAACAAGCCCTACCGTTGCTAAAGTCAAAGATAAATCTCCTGCTTCTGGAAAACCCAACTCTGCAAAAGTATCCGCCATCCCCGCCGATGTACCATGCCCTCCTTCAAAAGCAACTTCAATTAACGAAGCTGCGATCGCAGGTAATTTAAAAATAGGGGTTAATACTGTAATTCCCAGTATCAAACCAATAACGTATTGTCCCCATCCTAAAATTTGTCCGAAAGCCGCTTGTGGCGCAGCTTGTCGCCAAATAGTGCGCCAACCGGGAATCATTTGTCCGAGAAATAAAGTTGCAAATACAATATTAATGAAGATTGCGGGAGATTTTGACCACACTGTTAAAATTGCTTCAGGAAAAATCCCATTTACTAGAGGAGAATCACTACCAACAGTAGTATTGATAATTACACCCAAAGCACTAGGCCCTAATAATAAAGCAATCACACCCGCAACAACCGAACTGGGTATGAATAACGATTGCAGAATGCCGATACGCTGTCTGATGAAACGTCCGACAAGAATTAAAATAGCAATCAGAGTATAAGCCCAGAATGCATCTATAAGTTGGAACATTGGAAGTAAGTTAGGAACATTTATCTTTATATCAGACAGATCGATAAAAATATCGGAATTATTTCAACTAATATTTGCTATATATTAAGAAAAGAAAGCTCTTCAGTACTTAACTTATTATGCTAAAAATTATCGTTTAAACCTTGAACGATAGTAACTTAAGTCAATCAATTTTACTCAGAGCTTTCCTTGCAAAATGTAAACTTATCTGGTTAGTACAAAATTTTCTCATACAGATTTGAAAGGTTTTTGACGATAATTTAAAATGAATATTCCCATCCTTGAAACCAAACGTCTAATTTTACGTGGATTTCGAGAAGCAGATTTAGATGCTTACGCCGAAATGTGCGCCGATACAGAAGTTATGCGCTACATCGGTAAGGGGAAAGTCTTATCCCGTGCAGAATCTTGGCGGAGTATGGCAGCAATAATAGGGCATTGGTATTTACGGGGATATGGTTTATGGGCAGTTGAAGAGCAACAAAGTGGTGAAATGATTGGTAGAATCGGCTGTTGGAAACCCGAAGGTTGGATTGGCTTGGAGGTTGGTTGGAGTTTAAGAAGGGCTTTTTGGGGAAAGGGTTTTGCAACGGAAGCGGGAAAGGCTTCGATGGATTTTGCTTTTACAAAGTTGCAGCAATCTCATGTAATTAGTTTGATTCGTCCTGATAATACAGCATCGAGAAGAGTCGCTGAGAAATTAGGAGAAAAGTTGCAAGGAAAAACAGAAGTTTTGGGTAGTGAAGCGGTGATTTATGGAATTAGTCGAGAAGAGTGGGGAAAAGTTAGGAGTTAGGGGTTAGGAGTTAGGAGTTGGGAGTAAGAAGTAAGAAGTAAGAAGTAAGAAGTAAGAAGTAAGAAGTAAGAAGTTGGGAGTTAAGAGTTTTAAACTTTAATATCAAATCCGGTTGATTACTTACTATATAACCCGATTGAAAAGATCGTGGTTATTGCCGAAGAACGAGTGAATACTCATTACTTATTACTTATTACTCATTACTTAGCTCTCACAGATATGATAACTCTTTAACCGGACATGTTTACCTGTTGTCTATGTCCAATCAAATTAAGTTAGCATAATTGGAAATGCAATCAAGTGCTATTATGACTCAAGCACCAAATCAAATCCGCTGGACAATTGCTGATTTAGAAGTTTTAGCAGCTGACGAGTGGAAACGTTATGAAATAATTGACGGAGAATTATTCGTGAGCCGCGCTCCACATATTCGTCACCAAGGTGTTGGTGGACGTATTTATGTTAATATTTTTAACTGGTCTGAACAAAAAAAATTAGGTCAACCCTTTTTCACTCCCGGAATTATATTTTCCGATGCTGACAATGTGATTCCCGATGTAGTCTGGATTAGCAACGAAAGATTAGCACAATTAGTCGATGATGAAGGGCATTTAACAGGTGCGCCGGAATTAATTGTCGAAGTTCTTTCTGCAGGAAATACAAACGAAAGACGCGATAAAGAAGCTAAATTAAAACTTTATTCTCTTAAAGGGGTTAAGGAATATTGGATTGTAAATTGGCGATTGCAACAAATAGAAGTTTATCGTCGCGATCGCGCTCAATTAGTGTTAGTTGCAACGCTAATGGAGAACGATGAAATTACTTCGCCTATTCTACCAGGTTTTAGTTGTCATATTCAACAGTTTTTTAATTGAAATGCAAATTTTTGAATAACATTCGACTAAAGTAGGACTTACTGGCATATTTTCCTTGTAGGGTGCTGTGACGCTTTGAATAAATTTGAACGTGATAATAAGACTTGTAGCGTCACGTACCAACTAGCTAATGTGACAATTGCGTAAGTCGTGTAAAGCTTGTATTAAAGCACTTAATGACCTACCTATATAGTATATTTTTAGTAGCGACAAATTAATAACCATTCGTTATGATCTGTCGTTATCAACTTTTTCAAAAACTAATTTTCAATGGCTAAAACCTATGTACCCGTAGAAATGGATATCGGTTCTAACAGAATTGCGATCGTTAATATTAGAAGCGATGTTGTGGACTATTTTGGGATAGACGCTTCTACTACCGCAGAAAATGAAGTACTTATAAGAAAGCGTAAAATCCATACTCGAAGAAATAGTGGTAAATTAATCCGCATCCCGACTAAATTAGTTACTGAGAAGAAAAATATCAGATATACAAGTTTTCGGGTACCGGGAAATGCCGTAATTGGCGCAGTAAGCAACTTCATTGCAGAAAAGTTTACAACAAATAAGCCAGAGTTTTTTATTACTCAGTCGGGTACCAAATATCCAGTAGTGAGAATTTATGGAGACATAAATCCTGGTAAAAGTTAACTTTTTTATCCAAAATATATAACTCCCAACTCCCCGAGCAACTAACAATTAACAACTAACAACTAAGTAAGTCGGCAGAAATAAATCCAACTATATTACATAATGTAAACTTGCTCCAAAGCCTTGTTTCTACTCACTATTCACTATTCACTATTCACTACTCACAAGCCTTGGCTACTATTTTCAACGCCAACCGACTTAACTTATTCAAACCCCTTCACTTAAATAAGTAATATCAATTACTGCTTACCAACTCAACTTTCTCCCTTCAGAGAGATTACAGTTTAAACCTTAACAGCTTAAGGTTCCCTATATAAGACGCAAAAAAAGAGTGACAAAACAATGGCAAACCTTAAACAACAAAAATGTAGCTTTGGTGATTTAACTCAAATAACAGAGGAAGAGATAAACCAACTCCAACCAGAGATTCCTGATTGGGAGATTAAGGAAGAAAATGGAGAAAAGCGTTTACAAAGAGTCTTCAAATTTTCCGATTTCAAATCAGCTTTGAATTTCACCAACAAAATTGGTGAAGAAGCGGAAAATCAACAACATCACCCAGCTTTACTCACCGAATATGGCAAAGTAACTGTAACCTGGTGGACTCATGATATCCAAGGTTTACACCGTAATGATTTTATCATGGCGGCGAAAACAGACGATATTGCCAATAAGTCTTAATTTGAGTCAGAGAAAAATCATTATAATGGTTCATTGATTATGCCAAAAGCAATTTGGAATGATGCAGTCTTAGCCGAAAGCGATAAAACTATTATTGTGGAAGGAAATCATTACTTTCCCGCAGACTCAATTAATAAAGAGTATTTCGAGGAAAGTAGTAAGAACACTTTTTGTCCTTGGAAAGGTACTGCTAATTATTACAATATTGAAGTTAACGGAGAAGTTAATAAAGATGCTGCTTGGTATTATCCCACTGCAAAAGAAAAAGCGAAACACTTTGAAGGCTATGTCGCTTTCTGGGGTGGTGTAAAAGTGGAAGATTAGCCAAAGCCTTCGCAATAATTAATAAAATTGTAGAGACGCAATAATTAGCGTCTCTTTCTCATCTAATCTGTTGTCCATTAAAAATCCACAACAGTAAGTTAAAAGTCCGGCATTGAAGAAAGTTTGAGACTTATTTATCGAATATAATAATCTACTTTTTGGCGTTGCTGAATCCAGACATGAATTCCAATGTCCTAGACGCGATACTATGAGCATCTCTACAAGGATTTTGGTTATCCAAAAAGTCAATTTCATACATCTTTTCAGTAATGCCTACTTTTTAGATAAACAACAGCTTACAGGTAGATTTTTTAGTATCTATTTGCTTACATTTTAATATATAAAATTATTTATTTATATTAATTTTTATGCATAATTTATGAAGTATTAAAAACATCAAGATCCCTATGATAATGATGCGTATATTCGATGACTGCCATATCTGGTCTTTGCTAACATCAATTTACTAGGGTCAGAGAAATATCTGCAACATTAGAAGTTATAATACAATGCGAGCTCAATTGCGATTAGCGAAGCTAGACACCTCCGATGTATCGCGTTCTTTTCACGAACTTTCCACTCATGAGGCAATTGAATCTTTCAATAGTAACTTAGAAAGAGGATTGAAGGCAGAAGAAGTTGCCATTCGCTACGAAACATACGGTTGGAATCAATTACCTGTCAAGCCAGGAAAACCTGCTTGGCTAAAATTTTTGTTACAGTTTCATCAACCGCTGCTTTATATTCTGCTGATTGCAGGTGCTGTTAAGGCATTTTTGGGTTCTTGGACAAATGCAGCCGTAATCTGGGGGGTAACGGTTATTAATGCAGCGATTGGCTACGTGCAAGAAGCGAAAGCAGAAGGTGCGATCGCCTCTTTGGCAAAAGCCGTAACCACGGAAACTACTGTTGTGCGAGAAGGGCAAACTCTACGGATACCCTCACGAGATTTAGTACCCGGAGATGTAGTACTGCTGGCATCGGGAGATAAAGTTCCAGCAGATTTAAGACTGCTGAAAACTCGCAATTTACAAGTAGATGAATCTGCTTTAACTGGGGAATCAGTTCCAGTTGAGAAGTCTATTCAACCTTTACCGAGAGATACGCAACTGGCTGAACGGATAAATATGGCTTACGCTGGAAGTTTTGTAACTTTTGGCCAGGGTACGGGAATTGTTGTAGCTACAGCAGATGCTACTGAAGTTGGGAAGATTTCTCAATCAATGGAGCGACGGGTAAGCTTGAGTACTCCATTAACCCGTAAGTTTGAGAAATTCAGCCGCACTCTGCTTTACGTCATCTTAACTTTGGCAACTTTGACTTTCGCCATTGGCTTGGGGCAAGGGGAATCCTGGATCTATATGTTTGAAGCTGCTGTTGCTTTGGCTGTCAGCGCCATTCCCGAAGGATTGCCAGCAGTTGTAACCATTACCTTAGCCATCGGTGTCAACCGTATGGCGCGTCGTCATGCCATTATTCGCAAACTTCCAGCCGTTGAAGCTCTCGGGAGTGCTACTGTTATTTGTTCTGATAAAACCGGAACTCTGACAGAAAATCAAATGACAGTACAGGCTATTTATGCTGGAGGGCAACACTATCTAGTTAGCGGTAGTGGTTATAGCCCCAAAGGCGAGATTAGGATGTCTAGCAACGGCAATGAAAGTCCATTCGCTGATGGCTTACCGACAGTTTTAGAAGAGTGTCTCATAGCCGGAGTGCTTTGTAATGACTCCCAATTAAAGCAAACAGGAGAAAATTGGTCTGTAGTAGGCGATCCTACCGAAGGAGCATTAATTACGGCTGCAGCTAAAGCCGATATCAGTCAATCTGGGTTAGTAGCCTCAAAACCCCGATTAGATTCGATACCCTTTGAATCTCAGTATCAGTACATGGCGACTTTACATGATGTCCATCCCCGAACAATCTATATCAAAGGTTCAGTTGAAGCTCTGTTGAGCCGCTGCTCCGGGATGATGAATCGAGAAGGCCAGTCTATTCCTCTGCAACAGTCAGAAATTGAGCAAGCAGTTCAAGATATTACAGAGCAAGGGCTGCGAGTATTAGCATTTGCTCGGAAAATTGTGGATTCCCATCAGCATTCTATAGATCACGACGATATTGCCACAGAGCTAGTATTTCTGGGATTGCAAGGCATGATCGATCCACCACGCCCAGAGGCGATCGCCGCAGTTCACGCCTGTCAATCTGCCGGCATCCAAGTAAAAATGATTACCGGAGACCACATTGCAACAGCTAGGGCAATTGCTCAACGTATGGGTATCCAAAAAACAGAGCGAGTAGTGGCATTTGAGGGAAGACAATTAGCAAAAATAGAAAATTCTCAACTTGCTCAAACTGTTGAAGATGGAGACGTATTTGCTAGAGTTGCTCCCGCTCAAAAACTGCAACTAGTTGAAGCACTCCAGTCAAGAGGAGAAATCGTTGCCATGACTGGAGATGGAGTAAATGATGCTCCAGCCCTAAAACAAGCAGATATTGGTATTGCCATGGGGAAAGGTGGTACTGAAGTAGCGCGAGAAGCCGCTGATATGCTCCTGACAGATGATAACTTCGCCTCCGTTGAAGCGGCTGTGGAAGAAGGGCGTACCGTTTATCAAAATCTGCGCAAAGCGATCGCTTTTCTTTTACCAGTAAATGGCGGTGAATCTATGACTATTTTAATCAGCGCCTTATTAGCAAGAGATTTACCGATTCTCTCCCTACAAGTACTTTGGTTGAATATGATTAACTCCCTCACCATGACTGTTCCCTTAGCTTTTGAACCCAAATCAAACGGCTTAATGCAGCAGTCTCCACGAAATCCGAGAGAATCGTTAGTTACGGGTAAATTATTGCGCCGAATTTTGGTAGTTTCTATATTTAATTGGATTCTGATTTTTGGCATTTTTGAGTGGGCAAAATCCACTACAGGAGATATTGCAGTTGCTCGTACGATGGCTATTCAAGCCCTCGTTGCTGCTCGTATCATTTATCTTCTGGGCATCAGTCAATTAGGCATTAGTCTGCTCAACTATATCCGTGGTAGATGTATATCTATTACCAATGCACCAATTCTGATTGTAGGTATTATTGCTGCTATTTTCCTACAAATCATATTTAGTCAGTGGAATGTGATGAACGTGCTATTTGAAACGGCACCACTAACTCCGAATCAGTGGTTAATTTGCTTGCTGCCGATGTTACCGATGGTGCCGGTGGCAATCTTTAGTAATTTTATTGACAGACCTGATTGAAAATGTAACTGTTATAATTCAGTAGATTGGTGTTGAAAATAGTAATCAGGACAAGTGAGTAGTGAGTAGTGAATAGTGAGCAGGAGAAAGGCTTTGAAGCAAGTTTACCCAAGCTGTAATAAGTTTGGTTTACTTGTGTCCACCTACTTCAGTTGGGAATTGGTAATTTCAATTGAGATTTCTGCTTAAAAAACTCAAATTATATCAAGTCAGGTGAAAAGTAAGCGCCTGTTGCCGAAGTTAGAGTGAATACTCATAATTCATTCCCCATTCCCCATTACCCATTACCCATTACCCATTCCCCATTCCCCATTCCCCATTCCCCATTCCCCATTCCCCATTACCCATTCCCCATTACCCATAACTCATAATTTACCCCCATCCTACAAGTTGCATCCGAGCAAGAGACTGGGTTAGACTCCCCTCAGAATCATATTTTATAAAATGACAGTAGGGAAAATTATGGTTTTCCATTCCGAACCGAGGGAGCAGCAAGGTCAATATCGCTACAACCCAAACAGTCTCAATACCCGTGGCCCTTCACGAATATTTCCCCATGCAGGAGAAGATGGAATCCTGCGTTATATTTTGATGGAACTACGCCGTAATCTGGTGGAAAAAGGTCAAGTTTCCCAACCTTTAAGCTTAATTTTACAAGAGCTAGAAAAAACTTTGGAAACTCTCGAAGATAATTGGTCTAAATTAAATACTTTTCTGGCAGACGTGGAATTTTTACATGCTGGATGGTTCAATTTCGAGCTACCTCCTAACGAGCAGTTTACCAGTGGCATTGTTAAACTTCGTAAGGCAATGGGAGAAGCTGTTACTGCCGCTGGCAAGGCAGCACAAGCAGTTATTTCAGAAAATAGTTCATTAAAGCTATCGCAAGCAGAAAAAGCTCAAAATCAAAGGCAACAGTTTTACGCAACACTTGAAGATAAAGGACGTTCCAGACCTGAGGTAAGCTTAATATATGAACGAGATGGTGGTTTGAGCGATCGCGAATTTGCTCGTCAGCGCATAGCTGGCCCCAATCCGATGATATTACGTTGCCTGCAAGAGCGCGATCGAAGTGTCCTCCAGAGTTGGTTATCAGCCCAAACCTATCAATTAGCAAACGGAGAATCAGTAGATTTGGGGGATTCTACGGCTATCAATCACCTGTTTATTGCTGATTACCCTCTCTTAGAGCAACTCACTCCTGCGGATTTGCAAGCAGATCGCTACGTGGGTAGCCCTAAAGCATTATTCTACGCTTCTGGGAATACACTTGAGCCAGTTTTGATTCAATTGGAATCGGGAGGAAAAATTTTTACACCTGTTGCTTCTGGAGATGCAGACGACTGGATGCGTGCTAAACTTTATTTTCAGGTATCAGATATTACTCACCACGAGTTAATAGATCATCTATGTTATACTCATCTGGCGATGGAGGCTTTTACAATTGCCACATCCCGACAACTCCCTTCTCATCACGCCCTCTATCGGCTGATTAAGCCACACTTTCAGTTTCTGTTAGCTATTAATACTCGTGGTAATGGCGTTCTTTTAGGGGAAGGATCGGCGGTTGATAATCTGATGGCTCCTACTAGGGAAGTATCCTTAGATCTAATCAACCGAGCCTATCGTCAACGACCTTTTCAAGACTATGCATTCCCCAAAAATATAAAACAACGGGGTATTGATTCAGAGTTTTTAGCAGATTTTCCTTATCGGGACGATGCTCAACTTTTGTGGAATGCTATTGCTAAATATGTTACAGCTTATTTACAGCGATATTACCAGGATGACCGAGCAATTGTGCAAGATCCTTATCTACAAGCCTGGGCTGCGGAATTAGGTGCTCCATTAACTTCTCGTTCCCTAGCAGAGTTTCCTCAAATACCTGCTTGGCTACCGTCAGAAGTAGCTACAATGGTAGGGCTAGAAATCGAGTCGCTCCCAGGTTATGCCCGGGTTCCTGACTTCCCTAATTCACATACTAATGAAATCGGCAAACTTTCGACACTGCAACAGTTAATCGACATTGCAACTCAGATTATCTTCACTTGTGGCCCTCAGCACGCAGCAGTTAATTTCAATCAGTTTGACTATGCGGGCTATGTGCCCAATTTTCCTCTAGCCGCCTACGCGAGACCTGATGTTACAGTCGCCCTCCAGGAGATGCTTCCCCCACTAGACAAAGAATTAGAGCAGATGCAGTTAACTTTTGCTTTGAGTGGGGTTCGTTTTGGACAACTAGGCAGTTCCGAGCTAATGGGGTTTGTAGAACAAGGCGATCGCCAAATTCTAGGAAATTTCCAGGCTGAACTATTACAAATTGAGAGTGAAATTAAAAGTCGCAATCAAAAACGTCTCTCCGAGGATGGGGTAGAATATCCCTACTTGCTTCCTTCACAAATTCCTAATAGTATCAATATCTGATAGAGTTAAGGGGTAATGAGTAATGAGTAATGAGTAATGAGTAAGGAGTAATGAGTAAGGAGTAATGAGTAATGAGTAAGGAGTAATGAGTAATGAGTAAGGAGTAAGGGATAAGAGGTAATAAAAAAAACTAATCTTGTAACTCAAATAAGTAAGTGGGTCGAAAATTTACCCAACTATATTACAGAATGTAAACTCGCTCTAAACTCTTATTATTACTCACTATTCACTACTCACTACTCACAAGCCTTGGCATTACTATTTTCAACGCCAACCTGCTTATGCAGAGTTGATACTGAGAAGAAAAAGTCCTCAATCTTCCCCCTCTCCTCTCATCTAATTAGTTGAGAAACTTTCTTGCCCATTAGGTTCAGGTGGAGAAACATGGTTTAATTCGCGTCGCCGCTGTGATATTGTGCTATAAACTAAATTTCTAGCCCGGTTGACACCTCCTAGCGGTCGATGTGCTTCTAAAGAATGCCAGGGATTATATGAGAGATGCTCGCAGAATTCCATCTGCTCGTCGGAATCAAAAGTTTGAGGTGAAATTTTAATCGTAGCTATTTTGATGAAAGGTGAGTCCCACTCGACGGTAGCATCTTCGATTGGCATCTTTGCAGGATCTGTTTGCAATTGCACCAAAAAATCAAAACAAGCTTCTTTACCCTTTAAATATTCCACCATTGCTTCTCGGAGATAATTCTCTGAGGAGGAAGTGGGTGTGGCATTATTTAGAACAGTTGGTTTTACAGAGTATTTAATTACCTGATTACCTAACTTGTAGGGTGTTGTACTCCAATACTGCACTAAAAGCGGATTAGCAACCTTATTACCTCGAATAGCCCTGATAATGTTAAATTCTGACAAGCGCCATTTAAATGGATTGAGACTGGGGAAGAAAAACTTGAACGGTGGTTTGCCTGGAGCTTTCTTAAGCGCATTAAAGAAATCAACGTAGTCGGGGATATCACGAATGAAAAACACCGGATGGTTAATCATCAAAAAGTCTTGAGTATGTTTTTCATCATCCAATAATTTTTCTCCCTCTACATCCATTACCTTAATAGTCATACCACGGGCATCACCTTGGGTATCGGGCTGTGCGGCATTCCCCGAACCATTTGAGAAGCGAATCCAAGCAGGGAAACTAGATGGTTCTTTGAAAATACCAAACTTTAGATTTTCAGGCAAATTTTCCGGTACAATAAATTCAGCTTTAACACAACCGTGGTGTTTAGCATGTTGTCCTCGCCTCACTGGTTGTTGATCTGTCTGAAGTGTCGCTGCAATAATAGCTGTCATATTTGCGATCGCTTCTGCTTCACCTGGAACTGTATATTCTTTGCCAATTTCTAGAGTTTCTGCTAGATTTTGCATCGCTTCCTCTCGATTAATAGCCCGGTTCGTTAAATTACAACACTCGCGCCTTGATTTGCGGCGCTGAGTTTTGGCATCTATTTTCTGCTAAGACTGATTTTTCTGCATACTAACTCAACAATTATTTACTGTGTCCTATGTTGCTAGTGAATAGCATAGTAGGTCGGCGTTGAAAATGGTAATGCAGGACTTGGGAATAGGGAATAGGAACAAGGCTTATGTTGACGCGCAAGAGTCTTCTCAAAGAGAAGCCAATTTAGATTTTGTAAGAGAATTGGGTTTATTTGTGCCGACTTACTTAACAACTCACAAATTAAATTATCATCACATGTAAACCCTATTCTCCCAAAATTTAAATATTAAGCAAATAGGAGAAAGTAACATCGTTTTAAACTTGTGAAATTGTCTTACTCTGCCTCCTTTGTCCTGTAAAATTTGCTTTTCACATTACTTTACTTCCTGGAATTGATGAGAAGTGTTTACTTTTGGTAATGGCTCTAATGGAGTGCTAATAGGAGAATATTTACAGTAGCAGATCACAATTGATTCAAAATTCGCAGCATCCTGCGATTTGTATTCCTCTACCTTGGCTACCTCCCAATCGCCGATACGACTGTGAGTACTAACTTCGGGAAATTCTCCATCAGCAAAACCATCAATTTTGTGATATTCCCTGAGTCTATACCCCGGTTCTGGCAGTGAACTATTAGAAGAATCAAAGTATTCTGCAAGAATATCTGTAGTAGCCCTGGTGTGTGCTAGTAATCGGCTTTCTGCTCCTTGTTCTTCTCTCCAATCCGCACGGAAAATGATATATTTTCTACCCATTGATTATTTCTCCTTTTGGTAGTCAGGAAATTCCGTTTCGCCTTCAAATATGCAATTCCACTTCAGTAATTTGTCGCCAGTCGGTTCTATTCTTACTAATTTCCATCCATTCGTTTCTGCCATTTGGTAGCACCTCCACTTTTCGGTTACTGCGTGTCGAGAGATTTTAGGTTGCTTATCTTCAGTCACGCTGCGTCCTTACCTTTTTTCGGAGTTTCAGTTCGAGACTCTACGTGTTGCTTAACTAAGTCACCTATAACCTGACTCATTGACTTGTTTTCAGCTACACAAGTCATTTTGAATTGAGTTTTTAATTCTTTATCTATATAAACGCTAAGTTCCGCCATACCTTGCGGAATATGTTTTGGCATATCATCTCTCATACTCGTTACCCCGTATTCTCGCATTTACAACGAGAAGATTCTACCACGTGTTGCGAGCATGCTAGTAATACGTGGTAAGATTCACAATATAAACCATTACTCCGTATGAAACACAGCAGTTTCAGCATAGTTAGAACTCCGGAGACTCAAGGAAATTATGCCGAAATTATAAATTCATATTTAGTAAATGATGGATATCGATTAGAAGAAACGAATCAGCTTTCCGGATTTCCTTTATATAAAGCTATTCCTACTCAAGGAGGTGTTACTTGCTCAGTTAAGAATTTAATATTTGCAGCAAATGAAACTAAACCAGAAATTGTTCTTTCTGATTCAGTCAAACCAAATTTTTCAAAAATCCCCCAATCTCAACTCTCCATCAACATCAACCGCATGGGATCTAATCTCACATACCAAGGGAAAGAACGATCTTTAATACAAATCCATTTTTCCTTATAAATTTCTACTTGTAAATCGTAATCTTCCAAGTTTCTACAAGGATAATTCAGCTTGAGATATACAGTTACTCGATGCTGGGTTTCACTGATATCGGCAACCCAACACGGAAAAGTATTCTCTTGATTTGAATCGTTGGTAAAAGTAAGATGGTGAGCGCGTATTCCTAGGTACTTTAAATTCCTAGGAATCGTTTCTACTACCGTTAAATTACAGTTCCAATCTATAGCTTTGACTTGACGGGCATTAACGATTTGAGCGCCAGAGATATTTTTACACTCAGTTACTTTAGCAACAATTAAATTTGGCGATCGCTCAAAAATATTCTCTTTAGTATCGTTAGCAATAACTTTCCCTTCTGACATCACCATAATATTACTACTAACGCGGTAAGCTTCTTCTAATTTGTGAGTAATGAATAAAGTAGCACCTTTATAGGAAGAAAGAACTTTTCTCAGCAACTTTTCAATTTGATTCCGTAGATAAGTATCGAGAGCTGAAAGTGGTTCATCTAATAATATAGCTTCTGGTTCAATTACTAAAGCCCTTGCTAAAGCGACTCTTTGCTGTTGTCCACCAGATATTTGATGCGGGTAACGATTTTCTAAATCTTGTAACTGCATCATATCAATATATTGTTGCACTTTGGATATGCGTTCGTGTTTTGGTAATTTTTGCAAACCAAAAGCAATATTTTGCGCTACAGTCATATGAGGGAAGAGAGCATAGTTTTGAAATAGAAAACCAATGCGACGCTTGCGGCTAGGAAGATTAATTTTGCGTTTAGCATCAAAGAGAATTCTCCCATTTAAAACAATACATCCCCGATTTGGTTTTTCCAATCCAGCAATACAACGTAAAGTCATACTTTTACCGGAGCCAGAAGCACCCAATAATCCTAAAGTCTTTCCATCTACGGTAAAGTCAACTTGTAATTGAAAGCTCTTTAAATTCTTTTCGATATTAACTATCAGTTCTTTTCTATTCTTATTAGAGGAAATTGGAAAACTAGAAGGCGAATATAATAATTCCTGGGAATATGGAGAGCCAAAGCTATTAAAAGCAAACATTCTACCTGCATTAACTCTACCAATTTGTAACCGGCTTTTACTATGCTTTTTGGTTGTATCGTTACGATTTAAAATTTCCGGGTAAATTGGTCGATATAAAGTGTTTGTTTCAGAAAAATTGATATCTTCAAATTGACCAAAAATAACCAAATTTATCAAACTTCTAATTAAAATCGTACCTCTTCCATCTTGATTTTTGTAAATACCTTGTGATTGATTCCAATTATGAATAATAGCGATTACAGCGAGAGAAATCGCCACCATTATTAACACCCAAATTAAAGCTTTACGCATATCGCCAGCTTCAGCAGCGAAAAAAATTGCGATCGGCATTGTTTGAGTTTTACCGGGTATACTACCAGCCAGCATAAGGGTGGCACCAAATTCTCCCAAAGCTCTAGCAAAAGCCAAAATTGTCCCCGCAACAATTCCCGGTAAAGCTAATGGTAGAATAACTAACCAGAAAATTTTACATTCAGAACTTCCTAGAGTACGAGCGCAATTGATTAGATCGTTGTCTATGTGTTCAAAAGAGCTAGTGACGGTTTTATACATTAAAGGAAAGGCAACTACCCCTGATGCAATAACAGTTGCTTGCCAAGAGAAAATAACAGTAATTTCCAGTTGCATCAAAAATTTTCCTAGGGGGCTGTTAATGCCAAATAGCACTAGCAGCAAAAAGCCAACTACTGTAGGCGGTAGTACCAAAGGGAGAGTTAAAATACCATCAATGATTCCTTTAGCTTTGCCTTTATATTGCTTCATCCAACCTGCTGCGGTAATTCCCGCAAAAAAGGCGAATACTGTAGCGACAATCGCAGTTTTCAGAGAAATCCACAAGGGAGATAAGTCAAATTCCATACGCAGAGACTGATGAGAAATTTGGGCAAATTGATTGATTTATGTTTAAGTAGTTTTATATATTTGAATTAATTAACTAGGGATTTGAAAACCGTATTTTGTAAAGGCATCTTTAGCGCGATCGCTATTTATAAACTGAATAAATTCTTTTGCTGTTTCTGGATTTTGAGTACGTTGAATCGCGGCTACTGGATAGACAATTGGTTTATGAGTATTTTCTGGTGCAGAGGCTACAACCTTAACTTGATTGGATATTTTGGCATCTGTTGCATAAACAATGCCTGCATCAACATTACCCAATTCAACGTAACTTAAGACTTGGCGTACATTTTTAGCAAAAACAGTTTTTGGTTTGAGTTGCGAGTAAATTTTTAGAGAAGTCAAAACTTGTTTAGCATATCCTCCAGCAGGTACGCTTTCTGGCTCTCCGATCGAAAATCTTTTGATGTTAGTACTTGTCAATTGTTGAAAATTAGAGATATTAACAACATTCCCTTTTTTGGGCATAATCAAGACAATATCATTTTTTAAAAGATTTTTGCGAGTTTTTGGAAGTAAAAGGTTTTTTGTACCCAACTCATCCATAAATTTTTCGTTTGCTGATATCAAAATATCGACTGGTGCCCCTTGTTTAATTTGTTGGGTTAAAGTACCGCTACTAGCAAAGTTATAGATAATCTTCGTGTTTGGATGTTCTTTTTGGTAAAAAGAAGCTACTTCTTTCATTGCGTCTTGCATACTTGCAGCAACTGATACCGTTAACTCTACTGATTTTGACTGTGTATTGTGTGACTGTACAGCTTGATTACCAGAATAATTTGATGCGAGTTGATTACAACCAAACACTATTAAGAATGATATAGCAATCCAAGTCATTAAGACAAAAAAACGTCTTCTATTCATTTATTATCTTGATTTTAGGGTTGTTTGAGACGAAAGATAAAAAACTCTGCAACAAGCTGATAGTTGATATTGAGACATAAATACCAAGTTACATTCTGTAGCAGGGATAACTAATATCATCACAAAATACTTGCACTTTTTGAAGAAGACATATCATATAACTGATAATACACAATAAAAAAATGTAGAGATAGAAAAGCTCATCTCTACAGATACATGGAAGAAAAAACTATAGTATTTATAAATGAATCTTCTAAACTCCTAACTCCTAACTCCTAACTCCTAACTTTCCTCACCAATCTTAAAAGTACCAACACTTTCCTGTAGACGTTGTGAAATTTCTACAGTTTGTTGCAGTGAAAGAGAAACTTCCTGAGAAGAAATTGTAGTACGTTGGGAGATATCAGCAATATCTTTCATTAAATGACTAACTTCTTGAGATGTTTGTACTTGAGAAGCGGTAGCTTCGGAAATAGATTTTACTAAGGAGTCAATTTGACGTGAAACCTGCAAAATTTCATTCAAGGAATATTTTGCATCTTCAACTACCCGAGTTCCTTCTACTACCTGAGTGACTCCAATTTCCATTGAATCTACTAACTCGCCAGTTTCTCGCTGGATGTTTTCTACAATTTGCTCAATTTCTTTAGTAGCAGAAGCGCTTCTTGCAGCAAGCTCCCCTACTTCTTCAGCAACCACTGCAAAACCTTGCCCTTCTTCACCCGCACGGGCTGCTTCGATTCCGGCGTTGATTGCTAGCAAGTTAGTTTGCATGGATATTTGGTTAATTAATGCTACTACTCTACTAATTTCTTGTGTAGATTCACCTAAACGTTTTACTTTTTTTGCAGTTTCACCAACAGTTTCTCGCAAATGAGCAATATTTTCTACTGTTAAATCCATCGCAACACCACTTTCGGTAGCAGTGATAGCGGCTGAATTAGCGACTAAAGCAGTTTGATGAGCATTTCGTGCTACAGCTTTCATCGAATCATTCATTTTATTAACTGATAATACAGTACGACCGATCTCAGCGGCTTGAATTTTTGCATCTTCAGCTAATTTACCGATGGCGCTCTCATTAAAAGCCAGAGAGTCATTTACTTGAGAAGCTGATGTTTTGACTTTAGTAACAATTTCTCGCAAACTTTCAATGATAGAATTGAAAAAGTCGGCAACGGTACCAATTTCACCTTCAATTACATCAGCACGTACTGTTAAATCACCATTAGCTGCACCTTCAATATTATCCAGAAGTTCTACAAGCTGCATTTGTAGTTTTTCTTTTTGTTTTCGAGATTCTTCGGAAGTACTTTCGGCTATTTTACGTCCTAATTCTATCTGTTGTATAAGTTCAGCTTGTTCTATAGCGTAACCAGCTTGAATCCCTATTTGTTTAAACAAGTTGATTTCTATTTCTTTCCAAAAACGCTTACCCACACAATCATCAGCTACAAACAAACCGTACAATCTATTATTAACAAAGATTGGTGCTAGTAAAAAAGCCTTGACATTCAAATCCTTAAGTTGTTTGAGGTAAGATTCATTTAAACGTAAATCTTGGATGTCTTTAACTACTTTAATACTGCCAAATTCATATTCTTCAGGGTATTCTGCAACTTGATAAGGGTTGACAATTGTTGTGCCGATAACAGCATTTAAAGAGTAATCTAGGGATTCAGCAATTATCTCACCTTGAGATTCGTTTAAGTGATAGAAAACTACTCGATTTACTTGTAAAGTTTCTCGCGTACTTGTTACTAATATTTTGAGAATAGTTTCGGTGTTGGGGGTTTCTCGGATGCGATTGGTAATTTGGGTTAGTTTCAATGCTACTTTTGCTTCGGCTTCCTGACGGCGCACTTGTTCGACAATTTTATCAGCCATCGTATTAAAACTAACAGCTAAATCCCCAATTTCATCAGTCGCAAAAATCGACGCACGGGAAGCGCGATCGCCCGAAGCAAATTTTCGTGCGGTTTCTTGCAGGTTTTCGATGGGAAGAATCATTGCTTGACGCAAAATAATTGCCCAAAAACCAATAAATAATAAAGCTATCAAGACAGTTATAGCTTGTTCTCGCAAACTTTTTGTCAGCAAAACATTAAGTGCTGTTTCGGGAGTTCCTCGCACCAAAATTGCAGGGGGTTTTTCTGAGTAGAAAATTTTTTGTCCGTCTGGTTTTTCGATGATTTGACTGGGAACAGCTTTGGCGGAGATTGTATAATTTATACCTTCTATACTTATGCGTCGAGTAACTACTCTACCTCCAGCTTTTGCTGCTGCTTCCAATAAAGATTTTCCTCGAGAAGGTAAAGGTACATCATGTCTAGCTTGAAAAATATCTCCTTGTGAAATATTCTTCAAAGATGTTACTAGCTCAAATCCTCCCGTTGGTTGGTTTAAATAAATTGCACTGTAACCACCATCAAAGGCTGACAAAGTTCTCTTAACAATCGCATCTTTACCATTGACAATATCCCCGGCAACTAAAGCACCAATAACTTCTTGAGTTTCAGGATTTCTTACGGGTGTGACAGTGTAGCGAATTAAAGCATCTTGATTTTTAATACCTCGAGGTAACCGTTGTAATTCTTGACTTAATTCTGTTGCATTAATAATGGCACTAGCTTTAATTTGTTGAGCATCGTTTAAAACTTGATTAACCAAGTTATTCGGATTAAAAATCTCACCTGTGCGATTAGCATTAGAATTTACAATTATTTTTTTATCTTTACCTACCAAAGTGGCGTATTCAATATTTCTAGCTTTGATTTCGTTTTGTAAAATTCGTTTAATAGAAGCTCTCAAATTCTCACTTAATGGACGATTGGAATTATTCAGAATTGCTGCTGTAATAATCGCAGCATTATCCGATTGTCCCCGAAAACCAAAGCCCATTTGATTAATTTTGATATTGTAATTAATATCGGATACTGCAATTTCTGATTTGGCTTGTTCGAGTAACTGATCCCGCAAACCTTGGGTAATAAGTAAGGTACCTCCGATACCTATTCCCAAAATTGATACCAATTGACAGAATATTAAAGCAATCAGTTGTTTGCGGCTAATTGGTAAGTTATAAAACTTTTTTAACCAAGGATTTCGCGTTTTCTCAGAAGCTGTTTTAACTGGTTTATTTTGCGGAGATACTTTAGAAATATAATTCATTGCTTTAGCTGGGGATTTTGTCAAGTAAGTATTTGAAATTATTTTGTGATTTTTATGTAAGTAAGTCGGCATAAATAAACCGAGCTATATTAAAAAATGTAAATTATCCTCAAACCCTTACTCCTATTACCTATTACCTATTACCTATTACCTATTACCCATTCCCCATTCCCCATTCCCCATTACCCATTACCTATTACCCATTACCTATTACCTATTACCCATTCCCCATTCCCCATTACCCATTACCCATTACCCATTACCCATTCCCCATTACCCATTACCAATTACCCATTACCCATTACCAATTACCCATTACCTATTACCTATTGCCTTCCCCCAACGATAATTTTCTGTACCAACCTACTTAATAAATTATTATCAAGTAGCTCAGTAAAGTTAAAACAAAATGAAACCGGATTTATACTAGTATCGAATGATTACTATAATTCAGCGAAAATAAAACGGAATTGATGCTAAATATGTATGGAAGTACCAGTAAAACTAATATTTTTTGAAATTAAATATATTTTTCACTATTCACCCAACTGGCTGCGTTTTTCTTGTAGAATGTTGTACTATGTGGAATGAGTTGAAGAAGTAATAAAGCTTTTAACCTCATGCACTAACGGGATATTTTGATAATCGCGGTCATTCTTGTTTTTAAATGAAGGCTTGCTTGCACTATTGAGTGAATAAAAGTAGTTAAACTACAAGTATTCAGCATTACTAAAATGTATATTTAAATGCAATATCTGTAATTGATAAAAATCTTGTTTAATATACAATTTGCCTTTTTTAGGGTGAAATTTAAAATCACCTTTGTTTTCATCATCAATTTACAATATTTTAGTCAAAAACTATGTATATTAAATCACGCCAATAATTTAATAAATGCTAAAAATAATTTCAGTAAATATTGATTATAAATAATGTTATTCTACAACTAAGAATTATGGTTTAACAATCAAGTTAATAGCTGTAATGTCCGAATGAAGACTTATCATATCGTTGGGAGTTAGGAGTTAGGAGTTAGGAGTTGGGAGTTAGGAGTTAGGATAAATAGCATTTTACGTTCTACTATATAGTAAGTAATATCTTTTCGGCTTACATCGGAATTATAAAAAATACGAGCGAAAAAAGCTCTGCGCTACGACAGTGCTTCCCTCTGCACTCGGAGGTTGGAAAAAATATAATTCCGATGCCAACGAATTTGATATAATCAGCCGGATTTAATATTATTTTCCTGTTCCCTGTATTAAGCTGTTGTGCATTAAAAATGCACAATACTCTTGGCAAGAGGCAAAAGGCAGAAGGCAAAAGGGATAAGATTTTTAGCTTTTAATAATATTTCTAAATATACTACTCGAAAGTGGCAGCTTAGTTAGGAAGGAATACAAAGCTTGAGAAACCCAGTATGTTGAAGATAAAGGGTTTGTTAATTATTACAAATTATTAACGAGAATAAAATGTTGTTATACAAACTTTTGTATTTAAAACTAAAAAATTGAGTTATGAGTTGTAAATTAACATATGGATAACGAAAAATCCCTCAAACTTAGCTCAAAGGCTTAGTAATAGAAAATTAACAGTTAACAACTCATAACTCATCGCAATCCCATCATTAACCTTTACTAGTTCGAGCTACAGGAAAAATAATATCGTCCAAAGTTCGCAGTAATTCTTGTTCGTTGTAAGGTTTAGAGAAGTAGGCTCGCGCACCTAATTGCATTGCTAATTGTCGGTGTTTATCACTACTACGAGAAGTTAACATAGCAATAGGGATCTTTTTAAAATCGCTGTTTGATTTTACTCGACCTAAAAAGCCGTAACCATCGACACGAGGCATTTCTATATCGCAAATTACAGCTTGTACGCTCAAACCAGTTTGGAGTTTTTCTAAAGCATCTTGACCATCTTTAGCTTGTTCTACTTGATACCCACCTTTTTCCAAAGTTAATGCTAAAAAGCGTCGGACATTGATTGAATCATCTACGATCAAAATCGTACCTTTGCCGTTACTTAGTTGTTGTACTTCTTGTTCCTCTGTTTGATTTATGAAAGCAGTTTTTAACCTTGTTGATGGTAATTGATTGTTTTTAGGATTACGTTCGCTAGCAGCGATCGTGTAAAGTAATTCTGCAACATTTACTAAAGCAACTACCCTTCCATCACCGAGAATTGTACAGTTACTAAAGCCGGCTGGTAAAGGTATATCTCCTTCAACGCGACGAATGGCAACTTCCATTTCTCCCCAACAACGTTCGATTTGTATTGCTACCAACTGATTGTTATTTTTCACAATTAACACGCTCATCGCATTAATTGCTGGGGGAGTTTCTAAATCGGGGTTGTCGTAACGAGGACAGTTAAACTGTAAATAATCATTAAGCCCAATCAAAGGTAAAGTATTTCCTTGCCAATTTAAAACTTCCCCACCACCAACTCGTAACACTTGTTCATCATCAAGTAAGAATATCTCTTCAACTACATCTGTGGGGAAAGCTAATAACATTCGACTGGTTTCTACCAAAAGAACTCGGGAAACCGAGAGTGTAAAAGGCATTGACAGGGTAAAGGTAGTTCCAACTCCGGGTACAGTATCGACTTTAATATCTCCCCGTACCTGTTTGAGATTATTACGAACCACATCCATACCGACACCGCGGCCTGATAATGCTGTAACTTGGTCAGAGGTGGTAAATCCAGGCTCAAAAATCAGTGATAATATTTCTTCGTCAGTAGCTTGATTAATTAAAGATGCATCCAACCCCATTCCGATAGCGCGATCGCGAATTTTATCTAAAGAAATACCTTTACCATCATCGCGCATGGTAATAATGGTACGATTAGAACGGTTAGTGGCTGTGATTTCAATTAAACCTTGTTCTGGCTTACCTTGTTCTATTCTTGTAGGGGGATCTTCAATACCGTGGTCAAAAGCATTTCTCAACAGATGCATTAAAGGATCGTTTAAAGCTTCTAAAATACTTCTTTCAATCAGAATATTAGCGCCTTCAAGTTTTAACTGAACATTTTTACCGTATTCTACGCACAAATCACGCAAAGCTCTAGGAAAACGATCGGTTAAATCTGATAACGGACGCATCCGTACTTGAGTTAGTTTACGCTGTAATTGTTTTGAAGTTTTATTTAATTTCCGTGAAATATTATCTGTATCGTCAAGGCTAATTTGAACATCTGTCGTCACCTCTTGCACCATGACGATGGTTTCCATCACTTCCTGGGAAAGCAAATTCAACTCGTTGTAACGATCCATTTCTAAAGCATCAAATCCACTATTGATGCTATTAGAGTCATAACTCTCGTGTGATTCAACATTCCCAGCATCTCCCGGAATCAGAGCTAGGGATGGAAATGTAGATTTTACTGAAACTTGCGTAGCTATTTTATCATAAGCTGTACGTAGATGTTGATTTTCGCGATCGAGTACTTGTACCCTTTGGCTGAGATTGCGAACTAATTTACGCAATCTTTCCATTTGCAAATTTAGTCCGTTGCGCTGAATAATTAGTTCGCCAAATAAATCGTTGATTTCTTCTAGTTGTTTGGTGGGAACCCGGACTGTATTTTCTACAGATTCGCCACTTCGAGCAGCGACAGATTCGGGTTTGCGTTCGACAAATGCTTGGGATACTGCTGGAATTTCTTGGGCACTTGCGGGTGTATGTAACTCGACTTCGTCAAACTCGGAAGCGGCACTTTCTTGAGCAAAAGCTGCTTCCAAAGCTTCAAAATCAGCCGTAATTATATCGTCAACAAGCCAATTTTCTTCTGTTGTATCTTCTACTTCTTCTACTTCTATTGGTTGCGGAGAATCTGGTTCTAATTCGACTGGTGTAAAAGCCTGTGTTAATTGGGTTTCACCCAATTCCAATTGTGTAGGTAGACTTTCAATCTGAGAAGTTAATACCAAAGCTTGGGAGCGCCGCCATCCAGCAAGGGCTGCACGAGCGATTTCTTCAATTTCAGAGGGTTGTGCAACTTCTAACTGATGTTGAACTGATTGGCAAAAGCTGCTAAAAGCCTGCAATTGCAACATTTCACCCAAACCAGCTAACTCTGCTGCCATAATAGCAACTTCTTCTTTAAGACAAGGTTGTTCGCTGTCAGCAACTACTGACTCCAGACGCTGCAAACAACCTTCTACTTCCGTTTCAAATAGCAGGGGTACGATATCTTGTCCATCTTCAGGAGATAGCATTGAAGAAGCATCTTCTGGGGTGGGATCCCCCAAACGCTCGTGCAACTCTTCAAAAACTGGGTAGCAAAAACTTGCTAACCACTGTTCGTCTAATTGGTGACCTTCTGAATGTAATTCTACTATTTGTCGCAGCCAATCGACTCCAGAAAGGAGTAAACTTTGTAATTGAGTATCTACTTCTCGGGAACTTTTCCTAGTTTTGAGAACCTTAAACGAATCTTCTAGGCGGTGAGCCAAATCGCTTAGGGAGCGAAATCCCATCATCGCCGCTCCTCCTTTAATGGAATGAGCGGCTCGAAGTGCAGCGTTTATCTTTTCCAAATCGATGCGGTTGCTGGTGTCGATTTCTAGCAATACCCCTTCAATAGTATTGAGGTAATCGCTAGCCTCCTCCAGAAACTGCATCTGGATTTCAAATTCTTTGTCCTGTGACATATTATTTGTCCCTAGCCATTAGTCATTAGTTATTAGTTATTAGTCATTAATTATTAATTATTAGTTATTAGTTATAAATAACTAATAACTAATATACTGGTAACCAATTACTCTTAACTAACCTTGAATGTACCGACACTATCTTGTAATTGTTGGGAAATTGCAACAGTCTGTTGCAGCGATTCGGAAACTTGACGGGAAGAAGTACTAGTACGCTGTGAAACAGCAGCAATTTCTTTCATTAAAACGCTTACTTGGTGAGATGTGTCTACACCGCGATCCGTAGTTACAGAAATAGACTGTACTAAGTCATCTATTTGGCGAGAAACCTCTAGAATCTGACTTAATGACAGCTTAGCATCTTCCACAATTTGCGTCCCTTTAACCACCTGGGATACTCCTACTTCCATTGCTTGTACAACATCAGTAGTTTCACGCTGGATGTTTTCCACGATTTGTTCTATCTCATTAGTAGCGGCGGCACTTCTTGCTGCTAATTCGCCGACTTCTTCGGCTACTACAGCAAAGCCTTGCCCTTCTTCGCCAGCGCGTGCTGCTTCAATTCCGGCATTAATTGCCAATAGGTTGGTTTGCATGGAAATTTGGTTAATCAATGCTACTACACGAGAAATTTGCTGTGTAGATTCACCTAACCTCTTAACTTTTTTGGCCGTTTCACCTACTGTTTCTCGCAAACTTAAAATATTTTGTACCGTCAACTCCATTGCTTGTCCAGAATTAGCAGCGGTACTTCTAGCAGTATTAGCAATGGTGGCAGCTTCTCGAGCATTTTCTGCTACTGCCTGCATCGATTGCGTCATCTCATCTACAGCATCCAAAGTGCGAGTAATTTCCCCAGCTTGAGCAAGTGCTTCCTCTGCTAAAGAGCTAATAGCGCCAGAGTTGTCACCAATAGCTTGGTTCACTTTGGTAGCGGAGCTTTTCACTTGGGTAACGATGTCGCGCAAACTTTCGACGATCGAGTTAAAAAAGTCGGCAACTGTACCGATATCACCGGCGGTAACGTCGGCACGTACGGTTAAGTCACCTTGAGCTGCACCTTCTACTTCACTAAGTAATTCAATCAACTGCATTTGCAGTTCTTCTTTTTGATGTCTTTCGTCTTCGGAATCGCTTTGGGCAAGTACTCGCGCTTTATCTACCTCCTGCAATAGTTTAGCCTGTTCTACAGCAAAACCGATTTGAATTGCTAACTGTTTAAACAAATCAATTTCCTGTTGCTGCCATTCTCGCGGGCTTTCGCAATTATGGGCAATCAATAAACCCATTAAGTTGTCTTCAACTAAAATTGGTGCAATTAAATTGGCTTGCACTGCAAACTGTTCCAACATTTTTATGTAGCACGCGGCTTTCTTCAAACCAGCGTCTTCATAAATGTTTGGAATTGCCCGCACGCGTCCGTTTTTATACATTTTTACTTGACGCTCGCGGAAACAAGGATCTTCAATGTAAGCCCCCATCATTTTGGGAAAACCGGCATTCACCGATTCGGAAACCACTTTCCCATCCCATGTTTCGGGATTCAATTCATAAACAACAACTCGATCTGTTTTCAACGCTTGACGAATTTCTCGAACTGCTGTTTTGTAAATATCTTCAATTTTGAGGCTTTTACGGATATTTAGGGTAATATCTGCTTTTAATTTTTCTCTTTGTGCTTCTAATTCTTGTTCTTTTAGCAGTAACTGTAACTGGGATGCCATTTGATTGATGTTGGCATTTAACAGCCCAATTTCATCTTCTGCTCCCACATCCAAGCGGGTATTAAATTCACCTTTTCCTAATTTTTCAACGGCTGTTGTAGCATCTAAAATTGGTTTGGTAGCCTGTTTCGCCAACCAAACTGCTACGAATGCTACAGCGATCGCCGTTAATCCCGTTCCCAAAGCGATAGTTAACAACAAACTTGTTCGCGGCGCAAATGCAGTAGAAGCATTGGTTGCTAAAACTACATCCCAATTCAAAGGCTGCAAACTTTTTATTTGCATTTGTTCTAAGGATGGTAAGTAGCTTACCAATTCACGCTCTGAATCAGTTTTATGGTTGATAACACCTGTAAAAGCCTTTTGTGTTTCAGTTATTTTTCCATATTGTTGTTGAAGTGTATTACCTAAAGATGCTTCAGAGGCACTCAGAAAAATTTGATTTTGAGCATTAGCTAAGTAAAACTTTTTTCCCGAGCCAGCATAATTTTTAACTAGGTTTTGCAAAGATTTAACAGGCATCCGCGTTATAACTACAGATGTAGTTGTTCCAGCCAGATTCTTAATCGGAGCTGCAGTATAAATATTGAAGCTATTAGTAGATTTGGAGAATTCTGGCTGACTGATAACAGCATTGCCTGTTTCTATAGCCTTTTGAAAAAAATCTGAATTACCTTTATTCCTAAAAATATTCCCTTGAGATTGAACAATTAAATCTCCATTCAAATTAAAAATGCCAATGCTGTCGTATACTTTATAAGCATCAACATAATTATTCAGTACCGCTCTTTTTTGAGCAGAATCAGCCCTAATGCTGCTGATAATCGGCAAATTAGCTAATACCTGAATATCTCCATACCGCTCAAACATAAAACGGTTGACTTTATCCGCAAAATCTTTTGTTTGTGCTTCCTGTAACTCAGAAACTTTGTTAGTCAAAGATTGACTGGCAACAGTATAGGCACCGGCACCAATTACCAAAACTGGCAGCGTTGCCATGGCGATCGCTACAATTGTAGTCTTGGTGCTCAAGCTCAACCGTTTAAATCGAGCAATTAAACTATTAGAGGAAAGACGATGGGCATTTCCTCTATTCTCTTGGGACGAAGAAAGTTGTTCTGCAATATCATTCTTGTTAGAAGATGAAGTAAGTGATACCTCCGTAGGAGTATCACCACTAGACGCTGAATCTGTTTTATTAAGCATAAATTAATCGCCCGGTCGTGGTAAATTATTACACTAAACATCCATGAATTTTGCTGTACACCCTACTCACTGCGCAGATTAGAAGAATGCACGATCGCTTGTGCATCTAGTACCAGTAATATTTCTTTTTGTTGAACAATGCATCCGCGTAAATAGGGAACGAGACTAGATGCAACTTGGCCTATAGGAGAGCGAATTTCATCGCTGTTAAACCTAAGAGTGCCGATAATTTCATGCACCACTAAACCCAAAATCATTGATTGTGTCCGAACAATTATTACACTGTATTGTCGAGGGCGATTCTGGGGGGATTGTAGGTTGAGTATCTTGGGTAAGTCAACCACCCAAACAATACGACTTCGCCAATTCATTAATCCCAAAATACCAAAAGACATATTGGGCATAGCCGTCACAGACTCTACAGACACCACCATTGCTTCTTGTGTCTGCTGCATCGACAAAATAGCAGGAGTCTGCGGATTTATAAAAAATTTGAGATAGCCATCTCCTAAGTTATTTTGGTTTTGCGCGTTAGCTAATGTAATACTTGAATTATTCATTGATTCAAATTGCTACTGATTTAATAGCACGTAAAAGCTCTTCACGAGTATAAGGCTTAGTAAGATAGGCATCAGCTCCTTGCCTCATTGCCCATAAACGGTCAATTTCCTGGTTTTTTGAACTACAAATAACTATAGGAACTTTTTGAGTTGCGGGATTTTTTTTCAAGGAGCGACAAAGTTCAAAACCACTCATTCCTGGCATTACTACATCTGTAATAATTGCATCGGGTTTTTCTAATTCTAATTTTTCTAAGGCTTCTTGACCTCCTGTAGCTTTTATTACTTTATAACCACTTTCGTTTAAAAAATGACTTATTAATTCCAATTCACTAAGTGAATCTTCTACCACCAAAATCGTTCCGAGTAAAGTAAGGCTCATTTTTATTTATCCTCAACGATCAATCGTCATCTATTAAATTAGGTTACTATTATTCGCGGTGAATATTGATAAATTAACTGATGTGTTTAAATACTACTTTTAACAACTCTGATTGTGTAAAAGGTTTTGCCAAATAACCAGAAGCCCTCACCATCTTTGCTTTTGCTCTATCTATAATTCCAGTTCTCCCTGTCACCATTACAATAGGAATGTTTTTAAATGCTGAATGTCTTCGTAGCAAGGAACACAATTCATAACCGTCTAAATTTGGCATTTCTACGTCTAATAAAATTAAGTCCGGTTTACTACGAAGAATTTGCATCAAGGCTTTTACCGGATCGTTAATCATTACAACTGAGAAGTTCTCTTCATCCAAAAAACGTTCAATAGATTTCAAGATTGTTAAACTATCATCTATACAGGCAACTGTATATAATCGTTCTTTACTATTTTTTAAAATATTTGTATTGTTTCTATCTTGATTTTCATCTACATTTTTTGAATCAGGTTGTAATAATATCTTTTCTTCAACATCGGCTAATTTTTCAACCTCGTTCGATGGCACATTTGTTTTCACAACTGTAGATGAAGTTTCTTCTGTCGCAACTTGTGTTTGGCTGACGCGGCGACTCCTCAATCGTTTTTGAGCGCTTTCTACTAAAGAACGTAAATCTAAATGACAGAACTTAGTTGGTAAGTTATTATCAGCATTTTGACTCCTAAATTCATAACTTCCTTCTTTAACTGTCAGAAACGATTCTAATACTTCTAAAGCTAATTCACTCACTAAAGTTGCTGCTTGAGAATAAGTAATATAATCCCCATCAACTAACCAGCAAATGGCTTGATAATCGGCTTGATAATATGACTCTTCTGAGTTCTTATTTTCAAAGATCATTCGCATTTGTACGCGTGCAGAACTATTCAGAGTTGGAATTTGCTGATTCAATTGTCGTAAGTGAGTATCGAGTCGTTCAAATAACTTATCTGAAGAAGAAGCGTAAGTAAGTTTACCTTCTTCTAAATAGATAAACCAAGAAGTTAACTTAGTAAATACTCTTAAGCAACCTGTAGCATTACGGCTGCTTAACTGTGCTAATAAAGATAGCGGATGGAGTTTTTGAAATAACTTGTAACCATCTTCTTGAGTTGTACTCATTTTGCTCTTACCACTGTTTAATTGAATAAAATTCAGTCAAGTTTTTACCTAAAAAAATATAATTTCTCGATTATAGTAATAAATCAAACGAATGATAGCATTTATATACGTAGTAAAATCTGAGAAAATGAAATTTTTGGGATAGTTTATTTTTTTCTATCGTTAGCTTACAGCGATCTAACTTACTTGTATTGAGATTAACAGAGTTTTTTAGATAACGAGTAAAAAAAGTGTAAAGACTACTTAAAGGTACTGAGTATTATGCTTGCATAATTTAACTAGTTTAGTCATCAATGCGGCTTTAATATAATCTACTCAAGCGATAATTTAAGTATTACCACTTAAGTATAATACAGTTATTGAATCTGAGTGATACAGTAGCTATTTTAGGGCTATTCTTTTTGCTTTTGTTCATTTTTTGTATAAAATATTTCAACATGATTATTTGTTCTAGAACAATCAAATTTCATCGAAAATTTGCTCCAGAAACAAACATTGCAGCCTTTATATTAAAGTAGCTATCAGTAAATATAAAGTTTCTGTTTATACATTACAAATGTTAATGTTTTAAAATTAGATACAAGTTTTTTGTATATATATAGTTAATTGAGAACATTTAGAAACTAATTATTAGAAATACGTAGTAAAACTTAGTATGTTAAAGTTTTTATTCGATCGCAGGCGAATACAATTTAAATTCAGGACTAAATTCGAGATAATTTAACTACATATGTCTTTCATGCCCGCGTTACAATATTAACGTCGTGGGTGTCCGTCATTGAAGTTATTTATCGTTGGTTAGTCTTAATATCTATATACTAAGTTTCTCTAAACTACTTAATTAAATACTCTCATTTTTAATTTGTACTCACTTAATGCTTACCTAGCTAGGTCAAAAGTAGTTATAATTAATGCATATTTGCGGCAATCGTTCCGCTCAATTATTTAGTTTTAGCTATAGACTGAGGTGTATTAATATATACTCCCCATTAAAGGTAACCTACCTCGAATCTAGTTAAGGGTTCCCATAGAGTTTTTTTTCTTCTAAAAAAAATTTCTACGATCTCTTCCGAGCAATAATTAGCACTGTAGTAGTGCAAGCACCAATTTGTAGGATTGTATGTAAAGCTGTCTTAAAGCACGCAGATAGGCAGAGAAGCTACATAAGGAAAATCTAAAAATAAAATACCCAACTGTTTCACTCACATGAATGTTGGAGAAATCTAAGATATTATGACTATTGCAAATCTTATTTCTTGTAGGAATAAATGTGCGAGTTGATGAAAGATTATTTGTAAGCTTTAATCTTATCTATCCAACCTAAGTATAATACTAACCCTATATCTACAATATCCCTATATTCAGAACACTTATTTTTGGTAACACAAATTCTTACAAGACTTAGAAGCATAATATTAGCTTCAGTACTGCTACTTGAACCTCGACTCTATTTTATTTTATGAGTTCAAATAAAAAAATGCGGATGAAAGGACTTGAACCTTCACGCCCGGAGGCACTAGAACCTAAATCTAGCGCGTCTGCCAATTCCGCCACATCCGCATTCGTTAGATAGTATATCATAAAAAAGCATATTTGAGAATAACTATTATTTTCAGTTCTCCGCAATGGAATACCTTATCGCCTTTGGGCTGAAAGAAGGGAGTTTTTAGCTTCGATTTACATCAAACTAAGGCGAGGTAAACGATCTTTGAAAGAGCACAGAATTTCCCAAGAAATAGTATTTAATTGATTTGCCCAGTCTTGAGCAGTAATAACTTCATCACCTTCACACCCAAGAATAGTAACGATTTCCCCTTCTTGTATATCAGGTATGGCGCTGACATCTAACATTATCTGATCCATGGTAATTGCACCAATTTGAGGCACTTTTACTCCTCGTACCAAAACTTGGATTTGATTAGAAAGATTGCGCGGTATTCCATCAGCGTAACCAATTCCTACAACTGCTAACTGCATTTGCCCCTCAGCAATAAATGTATGCCCGTAACTAACACCACTGCCCCCTTCAATTGTCTTCACTTGGGTAACTCGTGCCTTTACTTGTAAAACTGGCTTTAAGTCAACTGTATGTTCCAGATGAGCTGATGGATAAAATCCATAAATTGCTAAACCTACACGCACCATATCGTAATGCAAAGACTTATCCCTTAAAGTGCCAGCAGAATTTGCTAAATGCAAGCAGGGTATTTCTATTCCAATATCTTTGAGAATGGCGATCGCACTTTCATAACGTTGCTGCTGTAGTTTCATCACCGTATCATCAGGGTTATCGGCGGTTGCTAAATGAGAATAAACGCTTTTAATACTAAGACGAGGCAATCTTGCAACAAATTGCACAAATTCTGCACAATCCTGCCAATTAGTACCTAAACGAGACATTCCGGTATCTAATTTGAGATGTACTTGCAAGGGGGAATGAAAATTGATTTCTTCGAGAATATCGGAAAACGCTAAAGCTTGCTTTATACTGCACACTGTAGGCTCTAGTTGCCAATCAGCTATTGCCCGAATTTGTTCTTGGGTAATTGTTGCACCTAAAACCAAAATTGGTGCTTTAATACCAGCTTCTCGCAGCTGAATTCCTTCGGGAATTGTGGCAACACCAAGCCAACTAGCTCCCGATTTTAAGGCTGTTTGAGCTACACTTACCGCTCCATGTCCATAAGCATCTGCTTTTACAATAGCCATTAACTGGGTACCCGGTGACAGCAATTTCCGTATTTGAAGCACGTTATGGGATAATGCGGCTAAATCTATTTCAACCCAAGCACGTTGCGAAAACCAAGCATAAGTATCGCAAGGAACAGTCGAACTGACACTGTTATTTTTATTTTGTTCGTGACTTAACATTTATTAACTCTCTCTAATTCACACCACTTCTATACAAGAAAAGTCAGTTATTGTTTTATTACTCTTCCTACTAGAAGCTGCTCAGATTAATCTGAAAGTTTACCGTTACTTATAGAGAGAACACAAGATCTATAATTATTAATTATTAATATATATTGCTACTACATAGTTATTGGATTATCACTAATTCAACTGGGAAAATGAATAGATTATTGCGTTTTTTTATACAAAAGCAACAATCTTAAATCGAAGGAAGAAGGAAGAGGCGAAATTGGCTAGAATTGAGATGGGGATTTAAACCCAAACTCATTCCTGGGTCCCGTGGGGCCTATCTTTCACCGTATGATGTTGGGAAATTAAAGCGATATTTAGAGGTTAAAAATAAGAATGTTTTACCTGCTAAAATTATTTCTAAACTGCTGTTGAGAATACATTTTTTTAGCAAAAAATATTACCTGCCCTTACTTACTCCCTTCCCGGTAGAAGATTACCTAATGGTTGGGAGTCAGAGAGGGGAAAATTTTCATAGGTAATTTTGGATCGTCATAGGAGTATTACAGGAAAAAGTTTCATATTTTAGCAGAGTCCAAAACCTTGACATATCCTGAACATATGGCAACTCGGGATCCATTTGCCAATACTCTAAGTATTACCAAGATTTTTAGTCACTTGTGTTATGGCGCTCATAAGTATAAATTAAACTCATTCCCAAACTAGGTTCAATTTGTGTTAATATATGTAAAACTAATACCTTGAGCGACTATCAATGGGAAAGGTTTTAGTCTTAAACGCTTCTTACGAACCGCTCAATATAACGAGCTGGCGTCGCGCTGCTATTTTAGTGATTAAAGGAAAAGCGGAGCGGATAGAACATAATGGTAAATTTATTTACTCGAACTTTCCGCTACCAAGTGTTATTAGGTTGCGCTATTACGTGCGTGTCCCTTATAAAGAAATTCCTTTAACCCGTCGAAATATCTTGCATCGTGATAGTCACACTTGTCAATACTGCGGTTACAAGGGCGATGACTTAACACTAGATCATGTAATACCGCGATCGCGTCGTGGAGGCGATACCTGGGAAAATATCGTCACAGCTTGCGTTCGCTGTAACGTTAAGAAGGGTAATCGCACGCCGCAAGAGGCTCATATGCCATTGCACCATACACCACGGCGACCTTATAGTAGCCTCTACTTTGAGGTCAGCAAGCATCTTAAAAGTGGTTTGCATCAAGAGTGGCAAAAGTATGTTATAGGACTTTGACATTAATTTTGTTGTCATAAACATAGCAAAAATGGCTCTTGACCTTAAAAATTAAGATACTTTGTAGGAACTGGGGTTGGTGGTAGCGACCAACAAATAAGGGCGACAATTTGATAATTGCCGTTTAAATTTTGTCGCCAAAGAGTTGGAAAACTAAGATTAGCTCTTGAGGAGAGTCGGAGGATTCTCCCACCAAAGCGGATCGATTATTAATTTGATTAAATGCCACCCATAGAGCAACAAGATCTTTAACATTTTACATCATGTTTACAAAACGGCAAGTAGGGTGCATCTAAATTCTCGAAAAATGTGAATTAAGCAACTCGCAATATATCATGAAGCAGTGCTAAAGGGGGTAAAAGTAGGGCAGCCTGCGAGGCAATTGCGTATTATGTTGTGGGGATTTAAATTGCAGAAACGTCGGAGTCAATTTAGGTTAAATTTTTTTCAAATGGCTGCTGAATTTGATCAATTAAGAACGCCCAAACAACATAATAATTGGTAATGGTGATGTAGTAGGTCAGTTCGAGTGTTTTCTCGAGAGGTGCCCATCTGGGGCTGACGATAATTGCATGGGTGGTAAAACGCAATATGATAAGAAATGATAAATATTTTTTATCATTTCTTAGGTGTTGGCGCTTTGTTACATTGAGTGGGAAGATTGTAGTCTGCGGCAGGTGAAAATAGTCAATATTTTCAAAGCTTTTGAAACCGAACCGTTCACGCTACAAAAAACGTTCTCCATGGAATTAAATTCTTCCAAGAAGCAGATTGATAATTTGCAATTGAGTTCAGATACAACCGCATCAAATCTTGAAAATAATCAAGATTCCTTAGAAATATCGTTCTTGTCGAAAAAACCTGTTAGTACGGTGGGCAGTGATAGTAGCGATCGTCCACCAAACATTCGCACTAGTTCCGTCGTTGCCCAAAAATCGGAACAGTTATTACAAACCCTCGAAGCACATAAACACGAGCGTCAAATAATTATTTTACAAGATTTTCCCGATCCCGATGCTCTTTCTTCAGCTTGGACGTATCAATTGATTGCCGAGCAATACGATATTAAGTGCGATATTACTTATGCAGGAACTCTTTCCCATCAAGAAAATATAGCTTTAGTAAAGCTGACTAACTTACCAGCAACCCGTACTCCTTTACAAAGCCTCAAAAATCGCGATATCTCATCTTATCAAGGCTACGTACTAATTGATAATCAAGGTACGACATCTTCCTTACTGAATGCAATTAAAGAAGCGGAAATTCCGTTGATAGCAATTATAGACCACCATAATTTGCAGGGTGAATTTAAGTCAGAGTTTGTTGATATACGTCCTGGGGTTAGAGCTACAGCGACAATTTTTACCCAATATTTACAGTTCGGGTTGCTACAGCTAGATAGTAGTATGAGCGAGCATGTCAACTGTGCTACAGCATTGATGCACGGCTTGCACTCAGATACAAATAAACTGATGCAGGCAAAAGAAGACGATTTCATGGCGGCAGCTTATCTGAGCCGATTTTATGATAGTCAGTTGCTTAACACTATATTGCGGGCAACTCGTTCCAAGCGAGTCATGGATGTAATTGAACGTTCGTTAAAAAACCGCATCGTACAGAATAATTTTTCAATCGCTGGTGTTGGTTACTTACGTTATGACGATAGAGATGCAATCCCCCAAGCGGCAGATTTTTTAGTAACAGAAGACAATGTTCATACCGCAGTAGTTTACGGTATAGTTCACGATGAAGATGAAGAATTAGAAGTGGTGATTGGTTCTTTGAGAACTAATAAATTAACTTTAGATCCCGATGAATTTATTAAAGAAGCTTTCGGACAAGATAGCACTGGTCGTTTTTTTGGCGGTGGGCGTATCAGTGCTGGAGGCTTTGAAATCCCCATGGGTTTCTTATCTGGCAGCAACGAAAACTCACCTTATGCAAAAATGAAATGGGAAGTTTACGATACTCAAATCAAGCAAAAACTGTTGAAATTAGTTAATCCAAAAGATAATCCTATTTCATCTGATGAATAATAGATAATTGTTAGTGGCTAGTAGTAAAATTCTTAACTATCAACTAATGTGGAAATATATTTAATTCGTCATGGGATTGCACAAGAAGCTACCTCTGAGGTAGAGGATGAGGAACGAAGCCTTACTGAATATGGGCGAAAAAGAACGCAAAAAGTTGCTCAACGTTTAAAAGAATTGGATTTAAGTTTTGATTTGATTGCTACGAGTCCCCTCGTGCGAGCGCAACAAACAGCCGAAATATTGATTTCAATAGGGTTAAGTGCGCAACTAGAACAATGTTCTGATCTTGCTCCTGGCGGTAGTATCCAAGATTGGATTGCACAATGGTTCGTACCTCAAAATTATCCACATTCTATGCGCTTGGCGCTAGTTGGACATCAACCTTGTTTGGGTAATTGGGCTGAAATTTTAGTATGGGGTGAAGCGAAAAATAACTTAGTCGTAAAAAAAGCAGGTATCATAGGCATAGAAATACCGCACACCGCCTCTGTTGTAGGTTGTTCTCAGATGTTTTGGCTGACACCGCCCAGGTACTTGATTTAGTATGTTATCCAACCTTTTCCCAAAGATTTTTTGTAATAAAGGATACTGTTATGAAGGTAAAGCTTTCTGCTAAGTTAACTCTATAAAATCTTTAAAACAAAAGATGGTATCGCCATGATGGTTTGCGAATTTAAGCCCGGATTGGATGGTATTCCCGCCGCCCAATCCAGTATCAGCAACGTTGACGGGCATCAGGGAATATTGGAATATCGTGGCATCCGAATTGAAGAACTAGCAAAAAAGAGTACTTTTCTCGAGACTGCTTATCTGCTAATCTGGGACGAACTACCGTCGAAAGAAGAATTAGCATTATTTGAACGTGAAGTCCATCAAAATAGAAGAATAAAATACCGCATTCGGGACATGATGAAATGTTTTCCTGAAAGCGGTCATCCGATGGATGTTTTGCAAGCCTCAGCGGCAGCCTTAGGCTTATTTTATTCGCGCCGCGATTTGGATAATCCAGTTTACATTAGAAATGCTGTTGTCCGCCTGTTAGCAAGTATTCCGACGATGGTAGCAGCATTTGGCTTAATGCGACAGGGTGACGATCCCGTGCGCCCTCATGACGAATTGGACTACGCCGCCAACTTTTTGTATATGCTGCATGAGGAAAAACCAGATCCCCTAGCAGCACGGATATTTGATACCTGTTTGATACTTCATGCCGAACACACAATGAATGCTTCCACCTTCAGTGCTAGGGTGACGGCTTCTACTCTTACCGACCCCTATGCTGTAGTTGCAAGTGCAGTGGGGACATTAGGTGGCCCTTTACATGGTGGTGCAAACGAAGAAGTAATTCGGATGCTAGAAGAGATTGATTCTGTAGAGAATGTCCGCCCCTACATTTTGGATTGCATTCAGCGTAAAGCCAAGATTATGGGTTTTGGTCATCGCGTCTACAAAGTGAAAGACCCACGTGCGAAAATTTTACAAAACTTAGCAGAAGAACTATTTGCCAAGTTTGGGCATGATAAGTACTATGACATTGCCCAAGAAATGGAAAGAGTAGTAGAGGAAAAACTGGCTCATAAAGGAATTTATCCAAATGTTGACTTCTACTCCGGTTTAGTATATAGAAAATTAGGCATTTCTACAGACTTTTTTACACCAGTATTTGCGATGGCTCGTGTTGCTGGTTGGTTAGCCCATTGGAAAGAACAGCTTGCACAAAACCGGATTTTCCGTCCCAGTCAGGTTTATCAAGGTCGCCACAACATTGAATACGTGCATATAAAGGATCGCGGTTAAA
>JBCCSG010000012.1:0-42709 GCA_039200565.1 Cyanobacteria bacterium P01_D01_bin.50
CCTTGATGAGTTAGAGGAAGTATTATTTCAACGTTGCCAAGTTATTCTCAAGCAACCTTCTTTGATAAAAGGAATTACATATTTTCACTGGTGGCCAAAAACAAGAAGTTTATCATTCCGGTGCAACCGGAATTGATATAATAAGTAATAAGTATTCATGAGTAGTAGATAATAACTGCCATCTTTTCAATAGGGTTATATAGTAAGTAATTAGCCAGACTTGATCAGGACTTACGCAACTGGCACATTTTTTTGTAGGGGCACGTGACACTATGCTTGGTTTTTAACCCAATAATAAGACGGTGAGTGTACGGCACCAACCAGGATCTTGTGACGCTTGCGTAAGTCCTATTGATATGATGCTTACCACAAAACGTCAGTAACTACCTTTTACTACCGCTGTATGTTTCTTCTGAACTCATAATGTGTAATATTTGTTGCAATCGAGCTGGCAGTTTATGTAAATAAACGTAATTAAAATTATATTATTTGGTATTTTTTTTAACCTATATTTACGAGTAAAATATCAATTCTTCACCTAATATAGTCTCCGATTTTTTATACTGTGTTTAGATAACAAGCATGAATGTTGACTAAACAACGGTCATATCTCTAAAAAACCAAGCTTTTAGCCAAGCCAAATTTTAGAAACCTTTAAGTATAAAAAAGAGAAGGAACAGGAGACTTTAATATGAAACGCGCTGCTAAAAAACTTTTAATCGCGACATCAATTGCTGCTGGTATGGGTGGAATTTTTACTGCTCCGGCATTGGCAGGTAGCTTAACTAATAGTAGTATTGGTGGAGCGGATGATTATTTAGTATATGATTCTAATGGTAGCAATACATTTCTTGATAACAGTGCTGATCTTCAAACAGTTTTAAATGGTAATGCAGGGAATCCTGGAGGTAACGTAGAGTTAGCAGCTAGCAGCGAACAAGATGGATTTGATTTTACAAAGAATACTACTTTAGAAGGTAAAATTGGCGGTAAAGATATTACTCTGAGTAGTTTAACAGAAGATGACTGGAACAGTACGGATGCTAATGGTATGAGCTTTGGTGAACGTTGGTTTAATGAAGCTTTAATCGCAAACGGATTTGGAATATTGCTAAATCCTGTCCTCGCCCCCTTCGTTGCAAATTCATTTGGCGTGGATGATCTGTTTTCCGCGTTTAAATCTGAAGTAGGGTTGGAGCGCTTCAGCGATCCAAATATTTCCTATGTAAATCAAGATATGACTGGTGAAATTAGTATTGGATTAGCAGGTCATTATGATGCTAAAAGTATACCATTACTAGAGAATTTATTGGCAGTGGCAGATGGTTTTCGCGATCCTAGTAAAAGGGGGACAGCAATACAAGTAAGTGAAGTTGTAAAAGTAACTTATAATGATAAAACTGACTTTTTATATAGCTTTGAAGCTACTGACACTAAGCAAACGGATATGGATGATGGTTTTTCCCACAACGGTAATTACGAAGTTACCCTAAAGCCAAAGAATGTGGACTTTTCCCGTGCAGCAGCAGTACCAGAACCTTCAGTTATGTTAGGTTTATTGAGTGTTGCAGGAATATTTGTTTCCAAACGTAGAGAAAAGAAAGCCTAGGGAAACAAGTACAAATAATCTTTTAAACTTTCTCACGCCCACAATGTGGCAACAAAAAATAAAACCAAATACAAAAGTAAGTCGGAGGGTTGAAATCTCCGGCTTATTTTAATGTAATTTAATTTAAATTAATTTTCACCTACACTCTTTTCTTCTTCCTTTTCAACTTCAGGTACAAAATCAGGACGCTTCTTACTTTCCCAACCAGCAGGACGCTTAGAATTGTACCAAGCAATGGAACCAATACCGACAGCGGCTATAAAACCCACAACATAAACTGCTGTAAAAGCCCAAGGGAAACTAAGTCCAGTTGCTGTATCTGTGGCTGTTTGCATTAATAAATTCATAAATCTCTTCTCCTAAAATCAGCAACATTACTTAATAATGTATTAAATCCAGGGTACCATCCAAACCTATCGGTTGGGAGAAGAGGAGAGGGGGAGCAGGGGAAGCAGGGGAAGCAGGGGAAGCAGGGGAAGCAGGGGAAGAAAAGAAAAAGCTGTGTTTGCTTGGTATACCACTAGGAGATAGTAGGAAGAGGGTAAATTAGCCCCATGCCCAATGCCCAATTCCCAATTCCCAATGCCCAATTCCCAATTCCCAATTCCCAATTCCCAATGCCCTATGATCCTGGTTTAAGTCTCTCACGCCATGAACGAGATGAACTAGGTGCAGTTCTTTTCTTCGGTGCTGGTGCTGGACGTTTTTTCCTAACGGGAGCGGATGAACGCTTTCTCCTCACGGGAGTGGATGAACGCTTTCTTCTGGTATAAGTTGGTTTCGTATTTCTTCTTGTACTTCTTCTCGTACTTCTTCTTGTAGTTGTTCGCCGTTGATTGCGAGATGAACTTGAAGATTTTCTGGATGAACCCGAACTTGCACTTCTACGACGACGACGGGTGCGAGTTGTTGATTGTCGGGTTTGAGTAGTGCTTCTTCTACGACGGCTTCTTGTACTCCTAGTTCGACGATTGCTACTGCTTCGAGAATTACTAGCTGCAGTAGTTCTTCTTCTTCTTCTAGTACTTCTGCGTCGTGAAGAACTTCTCGAAGTTGTGTTAGAAGAATCGTCGTCCTTATCGTCTGCTTTTTTAGGAATCGCCTTAGTAATAAATCGTACAGCTTTAATTGGTTTTGCTTTAATAGTACCTTTTCTTCCGCTTAATTTGGGTCGTTGGGGAAGCTTCTCAACGGGCATTCCTTTAATGGCTTCTTTCATAAACCGTCGCCAAGTGTAAGCGGCAGTGGTGCTATCACCGTTGGTGGGTTTGTTGTTGTCGTTACCCAGCCATACACCTGTTACTAATTGAGGAATAAAGCCGACAAACCATAAATCTCTAGCTTTATCGGTGGTGCCCGTTTTACCTGCCGCAGGACGACCAATTTGAGCGCGGGTAGCTGTTCCTGACGTGACAACTCTTCGCAACATCCAGGTGGTGATGGCGGCGCTATCTGCGTCTAATGCTTGCTTTCCTTTAAAATCTGCCGACCAAATTACATCACCGTTACGGCTGAGAACCCGAGTAATACCATGAGGCTCTATATGCATTCCCTTGTTAGCAAAAGTACCGTAAGCGCTGGTTAATTCCAGTAAATTTACTTCATTAGAACCAAGGGCCATGGAAATAACAGGTTTGATGTCGGATTTAATCCCCATCTTTTTGGCTAAATCGATGGTTGGTTGGTATCCGACTTTCATTAATATTCTCACTGCGACAATATTAATTGACTGGGTAAAGGCATCTCTCATGTTTATCCAGCCCCGGTAACCTTTATCGTAGTTTTTCGGTTCGTAACCATCAACTACTATTGGTGCATCCAAATAACCATCTAGAGGATTTTTTCCGGCTGCTACTGCTGCGGCATAAACAAATCCTTTAAAAGTAGATCCGGGTTGTCTTTGGGCTTGAGTAACGCGATTAAACTTGTTTTTACCAAAGTCTTTTCCCCCAACCATTGCTTTTATTTCGCCGTTGCGAGGATCTATGGCAACCATTGCTGCTTGTTTAAATCGCTGCCAGCGCCCTTGGTTTCGCAAGGTTCTATCTACTGCTACTTCTGCTTTCTTCTGCCAAGTGGGATTAAGAGTAGTTTCTACTACCAATCCTCCCCCTTCTAAAACATCTCTTTCAATATATTTAGGCAGTTCTTTCTGAATGTAAGTAATAAAATACGGTGCTTCTATTTCCAGTCGCTTCGGTAAACTGGCTTTAACAGTTAAAGGTTCTGATACTGCTTTTTGTTTTTCGGCGGCTGTAATAAATCCATCTTCTCGCATCCTTTCCAATACTAGATTTCGCCGTTTTTTCGCAGCTTCTGGATTTTCTGCAGGTGAAAACACATTAGGTGCTGGAGCTAAACCGGCAATTGTTGCCATTTCACCCAAGCTCAATTGAGAAACTGACTTGGAGAAATAAACCCATGCCGCATCCGCTACACCATAAGCTCCCGAACCTAAATATATTAGATTCAAATACCTTTCTAAAATCTGCTCTTTAGTTAATTCATCCTCTAGTTTCTGGGCCAAACGAACTTCTTGTAATTTGCGCGTCACTGTTTTATTGCGATTTAGAAACAGAATACGCGCTAATTGTTGCGTAATCGTACTTCCACCTTGCACCACCTCTTGCGATCGCAAGTTACTTGTAGCCGCACGTAAAATTCCTTGAACATCTATTCCGCCATGTTCTTTAAATCTTCTGTCTTCGGAAGCAATAAATGCTTTTTGCAGTTTTTCAGGTATCTGTCCGATCTTCAGCTTTTCTCTTGTCGCTTCCCCTTGCTGATACAAAATCGTACCATCGCCAGCTTTAATTGTCAGGGTTTGCTCTCTCGAAGCTGCGTTTAATTGGTCGCGAGAAGGTAAAGTTTTATCTATCGACCAAATACCATAACTAACTGCCATTATTCCACCGCTGACTCCTAAAGTCGTCCAAAACCAATAACGACGATAAAGCGGTTTACCCTTACCAGGAAGCTTATCAAGTACCTTGACTGAAACTTTTTTAGCTTCACCCAAGAATTGCTTCGTCTTCATCCATCTACTTGGTGGCGATTCTTCCCTTGATTCCGAATCGCCCTCAATTTCAACCCAGGGAGTAGGAGGCGACATTTTTTTGGCAACCAACTTTGAATCCTGGGAATCTTTACAATCGTTTCTAGCCCCCACCAATTCTGTTGATGGCGCTTCTTCTGTTATCGATTTGGAGTTCTTACCAACAAATTTATCCGATGTTGAACTCGCCTTTCTTTTCCATTCGTTACTTAAGTTATTTACTCGTTCCCTGAACCAAGAGGTAAACTTCGCCACGTCAGTTCCTCGCTTCGACTAATTGCAGCCTAACCACCACGAAAAGCGTTCCAGATTGTTGCCCCATACTCGTGTTAGTATAATATCCTATAAGTATTTAAATATGTTCACTGTTTTGCAAGGTTTTTTTTAGATTTGCCTTGCTCACTTTATGTGTAAAAATATACTATGTACTAGTAACATCAACTAATTTATCATAGGACTTTATATTTGTTTGTATTTGAGATATATATAATTTGAATAATAGTTGATTGCTTTTGGAAGTAATACAGGGGATTTACGGGCAATTTTATAAGTATCTGTAAAAACTTTATGTAAAATCCCAGATATTATACTTAAAGCACGGTCAAGTTGGTATCAAAGTAAAGCAGTTAGACTACGGCAGTCAGATTATTTAAACAATTGAGTTAACGTGCTCGCAGATGCCAAACTCTCAATTTTATAGTCGATAGAAAATCAAGTTGGACGAGCAGCTAAAGAAGCTTGAGGAAAGCGAATTTTCGATTTACATTTATGATTGTATGATGACTTAATATTGTACAACTTGAATCTACCTCCATCACCGCCGATCATATCGGGAGATTTCGTGTTAATACCTAAGGATAAGAACTACTTCAGATTAGGAAGAGCAAGTAACTGGACTCACGACTAAATCACAGATCAAAAAATTAGTAGGCTATTCCAATGTATGCTTATCAACAGGCAATTAATTTTACCGTCATAACATACAACAAAGTTGATCAAAAATCAACAATTTTTGAGATGTAATTAGTTGTTGAAGAGAATTAAGTTTAACTATGACATTAGGTAGAGAATTACCCCAGTTATTAAAGCAGCGCTTTGTTTATAAAGGGCGAAAGTTTGATTTTGAAGTAAATCGCTTGCGCTTACCCAATAAGTCAGAAGGAGATTGGGAATGTATTCGTCACCCTGGTGGTGCTTTAGCTATACCCGTAACCCCAGATGGTAAGTTGATACTTTTGCGTCAATATCGTTTTGCTGCTAGCGGAAGACTTTTAGAGTTTCCTGCAGGTACGGTAGAAGAGGATGAAAGTCCCTTTGAAACAATTCAACGAGAAATTCAGGAAGAAACGGGTTACCGTGCTAATAAATGGCAGAAATTAGGACAATTTTTCCTAGCACCGGGATATTCGGATGAAATTATCTATGCATATCTAGCAGAAGATTTGGAAAAGTTGGAAGTACCGCCAAAGCTAGATGAAGATGAAGATATAGAAGTTTTATTTTTCACTCCTGCTGAATTCGAGAAAGCTATTTTAGAAGGTGAAGCGGTTGATTCTAAATCTATTTCGAGTTTTATGTTAGCTCGTACTTATTTGAATCAACTATAGTGGTTCTTGCTGGAGTCGAAGATTTTTGGAATGGGTCAAGAATCCATTCCACAAAAGTATATTTTATACAAGCTAATTTGTTTTGATTGTTTTGGTTTGAGTAGGTACAACAACTGTTGTCATATATTGAGTTACATCTTTTAACTTTTGTAAAATTACTTGCTTATTCACGGTTTTTTTGTAATGACTATTTGTTTGAATTTTTAATTTAGTCAAAATAGGTGCAGACAGATTGTATATAAATTTATTATAAATGAAAAAGTGACTTATATCACGTCTAAGAAAACAACGTAATCTCGTGAGTTTAATGAAAAAAATATTCATTATAATTGACATTTTTCTCAACTGTGACAAATTTAGTATTTTTTTGTAACTAATTACTGATTTTTTTTTGTTTAGACGTTATATTTATCACCGATTTGTAAGTACCTTAAGTTGTTAAAATCACTATTTATAGATAAAATCAGTATTTTCATTGAGAAAATCCGACATTATATTAATGATATTTGTGGAAACATTGCTCTGGATTTTTACTTTTGACGAACGCAAGCGGTTGACTATCGAAGATCGATCTGAGGAGTATCCATGACGGGAACCCTATGACTTGATTCGTCTAATTATGAGATTTGTTATTTAAGCATCAGTGTAATAAGTTGTTAAAATCACTATCAATAGATAAAAATAGTATTTTTATTGAGAAAAACCCGGGATTATATAAATCGTAATTGTATACATGACGACAGAGACTTTGCCAAATTTTGGCGAATTAACTTAATTCGTGATACTCGGGAAAAAAGTTGAGGAGTACAAGCTATGGATTTGTTAGTAGTTTGGGGAGTTGCGCAGACTGCGGGTTTTATTTTTAAGCCGATTTTAGAAGAATTATCGAAAGATTTGGGAAATATCGCTAAAGATGCAGCGAAAGATTGGACAAAAGATTTATTTAAGGGTATTCCTGGGAATACGTTGAAATTACTACAAAAGCAAGATATCGATATTGCTGCTGGAAAGGCTTTGAAGGAGTTTTTGTGACTGGTGCTTTTTTGAGTTGAAAGATTTTGAATGTATCGCTTCAAAGTAAGGAGGAGCTACTGGGAATTTATGGCTGAAAAACTGTACTCGCCAAATGTAAATATATTGCTCAAATCACTTTCATCGATGGTAATTTTATCCCATTAAAAGGGAAGATTTAGTCGTGTTGATGGCGATGATGAATATCTGGCAAATGAAAGTGAATGTGAAAGATGGCTTGATGTTCGTGCCAATGAGAATGTACCACTGAACCGGAAAATCCTAGATGTTCATGAGTGTGATGCCGATCGTTATGATTATGCTGGTGTTGGTGAGCGATCGCTATATGCTGGTGTTGGTGGCTATGTTGGTCTTGAAATAGTGCGAATAAAGAACCTATTTTCAGAAATAATGCTATCTGCTGAAACAGAGCAATTTTTTCTCCTAAAATCAAAGCTGAAAACAAAATTCCAAATAAAGGAGCAGAGGAAAAAAGCATTTGAGAGCGGGTTGCACCTAAGCTCTGGGCTGAAGTGATATAAAAAACGATACTAATTCCATAGGCCAGCATTCCTATACATAATGCAATAAGAATATTTGATGGAGTTATGGTTGATGGCTCTATTAATAGACCTAACAAGAGATTAATACTTCCCGCTACTATTCCTTTATAAAATGTGCTTTGTGCGGGACTTATTCCATCAATTAGTGCCGTTAAATGGTTATCTAAGCCCCAACTAATACAGCCAATCGTTATCAATAAAGCTGCTTCAATCCCTGCAACTCCTTCCCCGAAAGATAATAAGATTGCAGCAAGAATACAACCAGTTACACCCATCCAACCAATAGTTCCTAAATGGTCTTGAAAAAAACAATAACCCAAAATCGCGGTGGCTACTAATTCTAAATTTAGCCATAGAGAGACAGAAGCAGATGAAGCAAATTGAAGTCCTAACAAAACAAATATCGGAGCTAGAATACCACCAAAAAAAATAGCTCCCAAAATATACAAACGATTTTTATTTGATAGGTTTGTGGGAAGTTTGACTTCTCTATTTTTTAGTAATAGGGGCATAACTCCTATTGCTGCTCCTAAATACAGTAATCCGGCTAGCTGCATTGGAGAAAAAGAGTCTAACAATACTTTACTAGCAGGAGTTGCCGAGCCAAATAAGGCAGCTGCAATTAACGCTAATAAAATAGGTAATTTTTTATTCATGATTTCCAAATTTTTCAATTTTTTTTGCGATCGCACCTGATACAATCAGGTGTATTCCTGATTTTTTTCAGAGATGAATCTTTGCAATTTCCTGCTGTTTTCTATTGAATTTATGGCAGAAAAATTTTATTGGCAATTATCGACTCTATACAATCAATAACTTTGCACTTTTTCGCCGCTATTAGAAAACTTGAGATTTACATTATGGTCAGTAATAGCAATTTTTAGCTTTCCATATTGATATCCAACAAAGATCTAATCAAAAAATAATCATTATACTGCATTAATTATCTACTTAGTAAGATATTGATTTTTTATTTTGCCTTTAATATTTTTAGGACGGTCCGCAACTGGCCGCCTTTTCTTGTAGGGGCACGTGAGCTTTAGATAAATTTTGAACATAACAATAAGACTTGTGATGTCACGCACCATCAGAGTCTTGTGACAATTGCGTAAGTCCTAATTTTAATCTTCATCCCAAATGAATAATACCATAATTTTTTTCACATAAATAAAAATTATGTAAAGGCTAATTCCATGGATAAGTTCGGATACTTGCTGTCTATATTAATTTTCGGTAACTTTCATTAGTGATACTCTTGTCCTATTAGGGCAAAGGAGAGGGAGAGATTTACTATAGGTAAAGCGAGGGTGAGGTTTTATAAGGCTAAATTCGATAACCAATCTTGTGCGGCTTGTGGAGAAGACAACCGTACTATATTAAGATGCGAATATTCAGGCTTTTTAAATAAAATTGGATATTCCCTTCGTCGTCTCTGATAGGTTTGAAACGCCCATAAAATCACAGAATCTTTGGATAAAACTTTTTTCCAAGTTTCATGATTGCCATTACAAACTTCTTGCTGGGTTACTACTCGGAAAAAAGTTCGCCACAAAATACGACTCATCACCACGGGGAAAGAATAATCCAACCAAATAAGAGTATCGGCATTCTCCCAAAGCATATCCCGTACCTTGCTGTAATTACCATCAACAATCCAACTATTACCAACCAAAGATTCTTCCACGCGGCAACGAAAGACATCCAGGGTTGACTCTACCCAATTTGCTTCCCAGTAAAGAGAATCCAACTCGAAATGGGGAATCATCAGCGAATGGGAAATTTGACGTGCCAAAGTTGTTTTACCTGCACCACTGGTACCGATTATACAAATACGCTGCGGTAGGGAAAGGGAATTATGTTTAATGTTTCTCATAAATCTCTTATTTACTTCTCATTTAGCATTTATTGCCTTCTCAGGTGAATACACCATGATAGTAATCAAGGAAAACAAATTGAATTACGCCTGCTTTATTAAATATTGGAGCCTAATTATGGAACGTTTATTACTTGCTACTATCGGAACAATTTTAGTTGCAACTACCGCAACACCATCTGCTTTAGCAAATAAAACTGCTGCAAATTCTAATGTTACACAAAATCAAATCGTAAAAAATATTACTCCATTTAACTTAGTTTCTCTTGCTTATCAAGGACAATTTAAAAATCAAGGTGTTTCTGGATACCATTCATTATTAGATGCGGTTAGATTTGGTGAAGTGAATGGCAAAGATTTAGTGAAACATGGAATTGATAGTGGAAGATTATCTCCAGAAACAATTAACAATTCTAGTTATATTAAAGCTGTTGAATATCGATTACAACAATTATCTAGAAATTAGTATTAGTAAAAAAAATATTGAGTAATTTTAAGTAGATGATGCTATATTTAGCCCACATAAGTGGGCTTTTTTATATAGCCGTACCAATCTCCAATATCAACAATAAGGGAAAATGAGTGAAACGTAATTTCCACATTTAAATCCCTTTAAAACCAACTTCATTATCCATTTCCTTAATTAATTTATCTCGATTTTTTTGACGCTTCTTTTCCTTGCGAATACCCATTTGACTGATAAAAATACCAATAAGTACTATACTACCGCCAACATATTGAGCGACAGTAGGAACTTCTTCTAAAATGAAAAATGCTGCAACTATTCCTGCAATGGGAACAAAGGAACTAGCCAAAGATATTTTAGAAGATGAAGAACCTTCTAATCCGATAAACCAAAATGAATGTCCTAAAGCAACAATTACCGCACCATATAGTAACATCCATTTCCATAAAAACGGCGAAAAAACATCAGTAAAATGATTTCCTCCATATAGAAATAAAGCTGTAAAAAAGAAGATTATCCCTCCTAAAACTGTGCGAAATATACTGTAAAATCCTGGAGAAATCTTTTCTAAACTCTTTTTACTCAGTATTGTAGCAACTGCTGAAGTGACAGCACTCATTGCAGTTAAAACTTCTCCTAATCCTATATTTATAAAGCCCTCCACCGTCATCATGTTTTCAAATAAAACTTGGAGAATGACTATTATACAAATTCCAGAAAAAGAAGTGACTGCGCCAATTACTTGTAATATATTAACTCTTTCACCTAGAAATAAAAAAGATAAAGCTAAAACTAATGGAGGTTCAAGCCTACTAATTAAAACTACATTAGTTGCTTGGGTACGAGCAAGTGCTTCAAAAGTTAATCCCGTTGCGATCGCACCAGATAATATTGATACACCAATCAAACTTAACCAATCTTGTTTAGTAAAATGTTGCCAATAACGAGGATGTAATTGTCTACCATTAATTAAAATTAATACTAATGCAGCACAAGCATTACCGACAAATAATACATTACAGAAAGAAATTGGATTTCTTCCATCCATAAAGTTTTCTGCACCAATTTCCGTTAATCTCTTGGTAATTGCATTTGCTGCACCAAATATCATCACAGCTATCCATAAAAAAGCAGAAGCTGGTAAACGCTTAAATAAATTAGTAGCTTTGCGAAAAATATTGGTCATAATATAGACGATCAATAATTGAATTTTTTGTAAAATAACTAAAATCTTTATAGAAACGTAGCAATGCTACGTCTCATCTAATAATGTAAAAAACAAATCAAATATCTAGAACAACTTTTGAAGTCTTTGGTTGAGAAATACAAATCAACACTTCACCGTCATCTGGGGTACCGGTAGGCTCTTCCTGATAGACTACTTCGCCTTCTTGAATTTTACACGTACAAGTTAAACATACACCGACACGACAGCTAAAAGCAGGATTAATTCCGTTAGCTTCTGCAAATTCTAAAATTGTGCCATCTCCCTGATTCCAAGTGAGGTTTTTACCAGATTCAGCAAAGACAATTTCGGCTGTTTCAATACCTTCTCCAACAATTGTAGAAGATTGCTCCGTAGATTTTTTAGCTCCTTTACTAAAAGATTCAAAGAAAACTTGATTTTCAGGAATTCCCCATTCTTTTAAACCTTCTCGCAAAGAATCCATAAATGCTGGGGAGCCACATAAATAAAACTCAGCATTCTTGTCTACTAATTCTTTAATCAAATCGACATCAACATAACCAATACTGTGATAATTTCCTCCATCTCCATCTTGAGGGCGACTGTAACGATAATGTACTTTTAAATTGGAATTTTGTGCGGTTAAAGTCATTATTTCTTGTTGAAAAGCATGAAATTTACCGTTTCTTGCACCATGTACAAAATAAACTTCGCGGTTAGGATTCTCAACAGTACAAGCTTTCGCCATACTAACCATGGGAGTTATTCCCACACCATTACTTATTAATACTGCTGGTGTAGATTTCTCCACATCAAGATAAAATTTCCCATTGGGTGGTTTCGCTGGAATTACCGAACCTTCTTGTATGCAATCGTGCATAAAATTAGAAGCAACACCTGGAGGAACATCTAAATCTCGCGGAGAAAGTTCGCGCTTAATTGAAAGTCGATAATATTGATTTTGCTGGCTATAATCAGAAAGTGAATAAGTGCGAATTATAGGTTTATCAACTCCGGGAATCTCAAGTTTAATAGTCAAAAATTGCCCTGGTTTAAACTTAGGAATTTCACCTTCATCCTGGGGTTTCAAATAAAAAGAAGTAATTTCAGAACTTTCTTGAACTTTACGAACAACTACAAAATTTCGCCAATCTTGCCAACTATTATCTTTAGATTTTTCTTGAGTTAATTTTTCCGTACTTCTTTGACTTGTTTCTTTTCCCTTGACAACAAAACCTAAAACAGCACCACTAGCAGCACCAATTAACGAAGAATAAACGCCAAACTTATTAACTTCTTTATCTCTGGGACTTATTATACCGATAACTGCACCAGACACAATTGTTGCGATCGCAAAACCCATACCAGCATATGCAGAACTTTTAAGCAAGTTATTGTCAATTTTATTAATATTTTCAACCATTCTTTATACTCTCTCTATGGGGAAAGCAGACAATATTGGGTTGTATATTAATACTTTGCGTTATTTACAACAAGGGATATTTTATGCTTTTTATGTAAAATGTTTTTGATATATCTATATTAATCGGAAATGACCATAGTTAACCGCCTTTTTCTTGTAGGAAAGGCCGTCAAACGATGTAGATTTCTCTCCGTATTATTTATTTCCATTGCTGTACATTGCGGATTTTTAACATCAAAATTAGACTGCGGAGGGTACGGCACCAACAGGATATAATGATAATCGCGTAAGTTCCGATTAAAAAGTGTTAATTTTTATTAAAAAAATTGAGTAAGTGGGCATCAAAATTTAAAGGTATGGCATTGTAAACGAAACGTAGTGAAATGTTTACTTAATGGTGTAATTCTACTAATAATAAATTAAACAAAATACTAGATGAAATAAAATAGATTTCTAGATAGAAAAGCGATTTTAGCAATATTTAATGATAGCCCGTGAAGATACATAGAAGTAACAATAACGCACTAATTCATTAACTACCTTAGATAATAGATAACGCCCATTCACAACCTATTTTCTAAGTAGTATATTCAGCATTTATCCTGACATAATCGTAACTAAGATCGCATCCCCAAGCCCTACCCTGCCCCGTACCATTTCCAACAGTAACCGCAATTATTACCGGATTATCTACTCTTTGAATTGCTACCGTATCTCTATCAACTGCTAAATCATTACTATTGTTAGTTACCACAACATCCTTTGGTAAAAAAGATTCATCTGCTTTATCTTTCAAATATGCACTTGCTGCCTTTCGATCGAATTCAAGAGGTTGTCCTTTTTCCATTAACAATAAATTCCCCATCTGAATTCTTAAATCATCTTGCTCAAAAGGTACCCCAGCACGCCCTGCGGCAGCGGCGATTCGTCCCCAATTTGGATCCCTGCCAAATATTGCAGATTTCACCAATGACGATCCCGCAATGGTTTTAGCTATTTGTAACGCTGCTTTTTCATCCGTTGCGCCGCTTACTTGTACTTCTATCAAACAAGTAGCACCTTCACCGTCGCGAGCTATCGTCTTTGCTAAATGCTGACAAACTGCTGTTAACATCGCTTCTAGTTTCTGTGCTTCAGCACCCATTTCTGTAATCGCTGGAGTGCGAGATTGTCCGTTAGCTAAGGCGATTAAACTATCGTTAGTACTTGTATCCCCATCAACAGTAATTGCATTAAAACTTCGCGAGGCAGCGCGACTCAACATTTCTTGCCATAACCCAGGAGAAACTGCAGCATCGCAAGTGACAAATGCCAACATTGTCCCCATATTAGGATGAATCATCCCCGAACCTTTGGCAATTCCGCCAATTCTTACAGGTCGATCGTGTATAGTTGTTTCTAGCGCAATGGATTTTGTAACTAAATCTGTAGTAATAATTGCCTTTGCTGCTGCATCGGAACCATTTTCGGAAAGAGCTTCTACCAACTTAGGAATACCCGCTTTAAAAGCATCCATCTTAATTCTTTGTCCAATTACTCCAGTCGAAGCTAGCAACACCGAATCTGAAGAAATATTAAGCGCTTGTCCTAACATCATCGCACTTTCAAGGGCATCCAACCAACCTTGATTACCCGTAGAAGCATTAGCCTGCCCTGCATTACAGAGAATTGCGCGGGCACCATGTGCTGCAAGTAACCTCTGACGACAATAATCAACACAAGCCGCTGTTACCTGCGACATCGTGAACACACCTGCGGCGATCGCCTCTATATCTGAGACAATTAATGCTAAGTCTGGCGCTCCTGAAGGTTTCAGCCCTGCAGCGATTCCAGCTGCTTTATATCCTCTAGGTGCAGTAACACCACCACTTATTTCCTGCCAGTCATTCATTATTATTCCCCTGCATTTTTTCGCCTACCTGCAGAGGGGATTATATCAATAATTAGTTATTAATGGCCATCGGGGTGAAGACCTGAAGCGTATCAAACATCAGATATCTCATCTCCCCTGAAAATAAAAATTTTATTTATCTTACCTTAGGCCGTGTAAATACCCAAAAAAAGAGAGAGCTACTTAAGCAGCTCTCCGGATCATCAGGGTGCATCTACTTAACATAGTATACCATTTTTTGTCTAGGGGGTCATACCCCTTGGTTAAATTTTTATTAAAATCCGTTAAAGAAATTATCCTTTGCTTCACGGTATTTTCATCTAGAAATAGAAAAAAGGTCAAAAAAAAGAGAGCTACTTAAGCAGCTCTCCGGATCATCAGGGTGCATCTACTTAACATAGTATACCATCTTTTGCCAAGGGGGTTGTACCCCTCATGGCAATTTATATGAAATTTTTGCGAAGAAACTGCAATTAAATATGAAAGAATAAAAAAGAGAGCTACTGAATATAGCTCTCCAAACATCAGGGTGCATCTGATTATCATATTCTACCATTTATGGCGTGAGGGATTATACCCCTTTCTAAAATTATTTTATGAAAAATTTTCTTTTAAAGGATTAAATTAAGGTACAAAGAAACTTAATTTGTTAGTCGCACATACCTAAGCGCGATACAAATAACGGGATCGTAACTATGTAATGTGGATTTCAAAAAAAAACGGAGAGCCACTTGGGTAGCTCTCCAGATCATCAGGGTGCATCTACATAACATAATATATCACTTTGGGGACGAGGGGTCAAACCCCCTAATACATTTTATTTGTAAATTTTTCATAAATAAAATTCTGTGTAAGCACTGTAGCATCTTTATGTTGGATGGAATAATGTCATGTCCGGTTAAACACTCATAATAAAGAAGGCAGTGCCAAAGAAAAAATTTCACCACCATGTATGAAAGTGTTGTTCTCCCCTTGCTTCCTCTGCTCTTTCAAGTCAGGGGGAAAAGGATTTTTAAAGTAATAAGCAGGCTAAGGTTATAGATACCAATTGATAGACAAAATAATTGGTGTTCGCCCCCTAGTAGCGACTTAGGGCGAACACTCAAACAGACTTTATTCAACTAAAGCTTTGAGTTTCTTATCTACCAACTGATTGGTTAATTTAGGATCGGCACGTTTTCCGGTTTTTTTAAGAACTTGTCCCACAAAAAAGCCTTTTACATTGGTTTTACCGCTGCGATATTTTTCGACTTCTTTGGGGTTTCCGGCTATAGCTTCATCAATAAGAGGTTCAAGTACAGCTGGATCTGTAATTAATTTTTCGCCGGCAAAAACATCTTTGGCAGAACTACCTTTGAGTAATTCTGGTAATTTCTCCTTAGCTTTGGCATTACTAATCTCACCTTTGTCAATCAGCTTAACCACATCAGCTAAATTGTCAGGTGTTAACTTAATTTCAGAAATATTAAGCTTTTGCTTGTTGAGATAAGCAGCAATATCACCCATAATCCAGTTTGCTGCTGATTTGGAATTTGCTCCCTTGCTGACAACAGCTTCAAAATATTCGGCTGTAGCACGCTCCTCAGTTAAAACTCGGGCATCGTATGCAGAAAGTCCTAAGTCAGTTTCATAATTATGACGTTTTTTCCCGGGTAAATCTGGTAATTCACTTTCCCAATTCTTTAATTGTTCTTCATTTACCTCGATTGGGGCTAAATCAGGTTCAGGGAAATAGCGATAATCGGAAGAGCCTTCTTTAACTCTCATACTAATAGTGCGTTGAGAGCCTTCTTCCCAAAGACGAGTTTCTTGAACGATCTTTTCACCAGATTCTACTGCTTCAATTTGACGTTCAATTTCGTATTCAATGGCTTTTTGAATCGCACTGAACGAGTTCATATTCTTGATTTCAACTTTAGTGCCAAATTCCTTTTGTCCAACTGGACGTACGGAAATATTGACATCGCAACGTAAGGAACCTTCTTGCATATTACCATCGCTAACACCGAGATAGCGCACAATTCTGCGTAATTCTTGAGCGTATTCGGCGGCTTCTTGTCCAGAACGAATATCGGGTTCCGATACGATTTCTACCAAAGCTATACCAGCTCTATTGTAGTCTACCAAAGAATAACTAGATCCACTTAGGCGATCGCTGCCAGCATGAACTAATTTTCCTGCATCTTCTTCCATATGCAGACGAGTGATACCAATCTTTTTGCGATTGGGATTACCATCCTTATCAATTAACTCAATCTCAATAAAACCATGTTCGGCAATGGGTAAGTCGTATTGAGAAATTTGGTAATTTTTGGGTAAATCAGGATAAAAATACTGCTTGCGGTCAAATTTGCTATATTTGGCGATTTGGCAATTGAGGGCCAAACCTGTCTTTACGGCATATTCTAATACTTTTTCATTAAGTACCGGTAACACCCCAGGTAAACCCATACAAACTGGGTCAATGTTAGTATTAGGATCTGCACCGAATTCTGTAGAGCTATCGGAGAAAATTTTAGTTTTAGTAGCGAGTTGACAATGGGTTTCCAGACCAATTATCGCTTCGTAATCAGTTTTTACAGTCGTAGCAGAAGTCATAAAATTAAAACATTCGAGCTATTTTACAATTCTGCTGGTATTGTAGCTGTTTCGAGCAAATAGTTAATGGATGTTAACGCTTATTATGATGGTGAAAATTCCGTCTACTGAGAATTTTGGTTTCTAGAATTTACTTATAAAGTTTTTTTAACCTAATATTGCTGTATAGTTAGTCCTTGACTTTTGAATGCCAGAATGCCACACTACCGAGGAACGGTTGAAATATTTTGGATTTCCCGGTGAAGCAAGAATCCCACCCATTTAATGATGGGAATCTCAATGAATTAATATATTTGAGCGGCTGCGCTGCTTGCAACCGCGACGGCTAATTTACTATAATTAGCATGTCAGAGCATGCCCATAGATAAGGTTCGACGCTCTATTAAACTGCTAATTCTCAACCTATTGTGTTCACGCAATTTGTGAAGCGAAGCTAGAATTTTGACGTAGTATTGTGATTAGATAAAGAATTTGGTGAAACTTCCGTATTTGTCCTCGATTGCGGAAATATTCAGCAGCTTGAATCAAATCTTCCCAAGCTTGTTGTTGTTGACCATTTTTGTAATAAGCAAAACCTCTACCCACATAGGCTACACCTTGGTTGCGGTTGCGTTGAATTGATTCGGTATAGTCGTCAATCGCTTGTTTATATTTTTTTTGCAGACGATAAGCATTACCGCGATTGCAGTAAAAAATGGCATTTTCAGCATTGAAAGAAATTGCTTGAGAAAAATCTGCGATCGCCTTTTCTAATTCTTTCAATTGTAGATAAGTTAGACCTCTATTGTTAAATATAGCTGCAATTTCATGAATATTCGTCTGATTTATCAGTTCTAATGCTTTCTTATAATCGTTAATAGCTTTTTGATACTTTTTTTGGTCAAAATATGCTAGTCCCCGATCGTAATAGGCTCGGTAATCTGAAGGAAAAGTCGCAAGAAAATAATTAAAATCGGCGATCGCTGCTGCTGGTAATTGTAAATTATAATATGCGACACCCCGATTCAAATAAGCTTCAAATAACTCAGGATTTTGTTCGATAGCTATATTACAGTTTGCGATCGCATCTTGATAATCTGATAAATCCAGGTAAGCCAAACAGCGATTGTAGTAGGCTACACTGTAATTAGGATTAATATTAATCGCTTGAGTAAAATTTTCAATAGCTTTAATGTATTGATTACTTTGAAGTTGCGCGACACCTAATTTAAAGAATTCTTTAGAGTTGTCGGGTAATGCCAAAGCCTCAGTGGTTAATGAAAATAGTGTTAGTACAACAACCATAACCAAACTGAGGAAGACTTGGTACAACTTATTCATATTAATAAAAAATGGATTGGCAGAGGACGGCTCATACATAATTAGTGGTTAACAGTTATTTTTTCGTATAGATAACTACGAAATAAAAAACTATTAACTACTAAATTGTCTACTCGTTTCTCTAGATATTCAAGTCAAGTTTTTAACAATATTTGTCAGCTTTAGCTAAAATATCAGTTTGCTTGTGGAGGAGTTGCGGTTTAAATTCCCATACTCTCCACAAGCAAATTATTTAATGAAGAGAGCACTTACAAGTAATAAATTGTCGTAATAGAGCAACACTACTATACGTTTAGGTTTTTCCAGAATATTTACAAAACGGTGGGACAATTTATTTTTTGGTTCTCCCTAAAGGTATTTTAATTAGTTATTGGTCTAATCAATTTTTTGGCAGATCTTTTAATAAGTGACTTAGTAGTGCCAAGTAAACTTCTGTTTTGGTTTTGTTGATGTTTAACGAAAAGCCCATCAGGAACAGATTGGTAAACTTCACCTATGATGTTGACTAATCTTCTGCTGTGCTTGGTAATACTTCTTTGGGAAACTGCGTGTAGCGAATTCGCTGAGTTGATAAATATTACTAACGTGTTAGGTGCATAACGAATATTTTTGACATAATCAGCTTCTTTCTCATCTATTTCTTCCCCATTGAACTTGCGTTCAGATTTATCCTTCCATTTATAGATTTCAAGATCTCCACCTTGAGAGTCATCTTCCTCTCTCCTGAAATAAAGAAGCATGGCATACAATTCTTCTATCGCATCAGTATGTACGCGGCGTACACTACTTTTTCGGGAAACTGATGTATTGATACCAACCTGACAATCGAGTGATATCTCTCCATTATCTGTTTTAGGATCGAATCTTATACCAGTTGAACAAACATCGAGTCTTTTTCCGATATTATGTTCAATGGATGGATAGATAGTTTTAATTTCTGGCCCCAGTAGATTTAAGATTTCTGTATAGAAAGCTTGAGAGGTATGGTATTCGATAAATTCAATCCAAAGTTGAGATAGAAGAGACTTATTTTTTAAGGCTTGGAAAGCAGAGATATCATTTCTTTGATTTTGCTCAATATTTTGATTTCTCCACTGATTTAGTTTCAATGTTAAATCGTCATCAGGATATTCTTCTGATAATTTTTGGTAGTAATCCTCTGGAAGACAATTTTCGATCACTAAATGCGGATAGGGGTAATAGCATATATCGGCTCTTCTAGCTTTCTCTAGAACGCTGTGAAACATATTTGGTATACCTTGAATATTTTTTTGACGAAATAGTAGAAACAGAGAAAAAGAAAGATTTTGTCTACATCAGTAAAATCTTCCTGCCTCAGCCGCTGAATTTTTAGATATATTAATTCTTCATACTGTCTAACGCTAGGGCAGACGCTAATCTTAAACCCATGCTTTAATACCCTTAACTGCTTAAATTCTCAGCCTTCAAACAGGGTTTTTGACGAGCACCCATAACAGGGGAATATTGACCTACAAACTACTGTTGTAAGACATAAAGATCCAGCCAGGTATGATACACCGGAACATTCTCCACCGGATCGTATAAATAGGGAATCTAGAGCTGAAACACAAGGCTGATGGCAGATGATATCTTGAAATGAACGAATGTTTCTTCGATATATTCCGAGTAAACGTTTCTCTATCAATCAGAGGTTTGTATATTGATATTGTCAGTATATACCCTCGAAAAATATTTATTTGTACTTTTTTTTACTTTAAATTTAATTTACGTAGATAAATTCACAGTTGCTGCCATTTCTAAAATTGAGAGAGTTAGCTCATATATAAATAGTGGTTAGCAGTTCTGTTTTCGTAGTTATATATACGAAAACAAAACTGCTAACCACTAAATGTTCTAATTGTTTCTCTAGATTTTCCTTGCTGAGGTTTACCAACCTTTATCAGCTTGAGCTAAAACATATCCAGCAAGGTTTTCAATTTGTTCGGAAGATAAGCGTCTTCCGAAAGCAGGCATTGCATTTTTACCATTAATTACCTGGTAAACGATTGCTTCTTGAGAATACATACCGTATTTCTCAAGAGCATCTTTTTTCAGTGTTTTCATTGCATTAACCAGGTTTTTCCCACCTGCGTGACAAGCAGCACAATTTCCTGCAAAGAGCCTAGAGCCTTTTTGATAATCAAAAGCTATAGCCACTGCCTCTACTACTGATTCTTCTTCGATATTTACTTCTGTAGTTTCAGCAACAGGCTTCTCTTCTTCGATAGTTACTTCTGTAGTTTCAGCAACAGGCTTCTCCTCTTCAGTAGTTACTTCTGTAGATTCAACAACAGGCTTCTCTTCTTTAGTATCTTTTACAGTTTCAACTACTTTATGTTCAACCTCTTCAATTGCTGTCTTAGTTTTTTCACCAACATTTTGTACTACAGGAGGCATTTTCGCTTGAGTTTCGTCGCCGCAAGCATAGGTGAAAAATAATAAAGGTATCATCACAAACACAATCGATAATATTTTCTTCATAGATATTTTTACTTTACTGAATCAAACCTAATTTACATTTTGCACGCTCAAGCTTATCGTTAAATATGCTTAGATTAAATAACAGAAATATACAAATCGACTTTAATTTTGTGTTTAATTTTTATTAGTTTTTTTACTTTATTTACAAAATAAAAAAATATTAATACTTTAAGCAGATCTTGCCCTTTGCCACAAAAATTAAATAAATATTAAGTTTTCACTCCTAACTAATAATTTCTCAGCAGAATATTTGATAAAAAGATACTCATAACGACTACGTATAAATGAGAAAATTTTAATAGTTTATCTATGTGCTTTTAAAGAAAATGGAGTCAAAGAATGGGCTTCCGAAACGATCGCCACTCATCCATGGGTAAGCGTCTTATTGCTGCATACTTTGGCATTAAATGAAGGTTTTAGTGTGTTTGTGGTTTATGGAATTTTATTTTTGAACCACAAAAATGCGAAAACACTAACAAAAAGTTTTGCGTATGACATCAATTAGAAAAATGAATGCAATAATTTCAATCCAAAATCGTTGTAAAATCTAAGACTTGGCTCTGATGTCCTAAGCTTCAGATTTTGAGAGGCTAAAGAGTTATGATAATTAAGAATTATCAATTAAAAAACAAAAAAAAATTTTCAACGGTTACTTATCTATGGGTTTTTTAATTATTCTTAATTTTTGTATTAATTAAGTTAAAATATATATTTAAACACATTTAGTTTTTTAGCTAATGTGTTACATAGGTGATAGCAAGATGGAAAAAATATTTACAAAAATTGATGCTTGACTTTAACACAATAACCGAGTTTTCTCGCAACCACTGCGTAACCATTTGTGCTTTTCTTGTTCCAGCAAATTTAATCTCCACATTATCAACAATGGTTCTTGCTGCCCTTCATCGTCCATTATCTCAAGTTTTGCGATCGGCAGGGGTTGCTGCATTTTTTGCAGTAGCAATGATGCTGCACGTTTACACATGGTTCGCAATCGGTGTCGTGCAGCTTCCTACTTATATTTTGTTGTGGTTAGCAATCACCTGTTTATTTACTAATTTAGGGGCGATTTTATTTCAAAGACGTTATCTTCGCACTTACTTTTTGATTGGGAATCGTTAATTGGGCATAGGAAAGAGTTATTTAGTCGAAATTTATAATTCCAAACTCTAAACTCCGCAAGCTGCCGTCCTTTTTAAGCGGCTGATTTGCTGAAATCTTCGCGCAACTGACTTACAACTTTATCGAGTCCGACTGAATGGGCTGCCTTGAATAAAATGCGATCGCCATCTCGGAGATATTGTTTTAAGCCGTTGGCTAGTTCATTGTGGCTAGAATAACATTGGATGGGAATACCTTTGGCACTTTGAGCTATGGTTTGTGCATCATCACAGTTAACTAATACCATTAAAGTGTCTAAGTTTAGAGAGCGTACTGTTTCTCCAACGAGTTGATGCAATTGCTGGGATTTATCTCCGAGTTCTTTCATTGCACCTAGTACGGCGATACGTCGCTTTCCTGGAGTTTCAGCTAATAAACTCAAAGCTGCAATCATTGCTTCTGGTGCAGCATTATAAGTTTCATCTAAGATTACCACATCATTTAGCAAGGTAAAACGTTGGGAACGTCCAGACGGCATATTTACTGCAACACCGTTTTTAAAGCAATTCCAATCTATACCTAAAACTTTGGCAACAGCTAAAGCCGCCATGTAGTTAGCAGCAATATGTCGTCCCGGCATTGGTAAAGGTAAGCGTAAACCGGCGATTTCCAAAGTATAGTTATCAATTAATTTACCGTAGATATCACCGCCAGTAAAACCGAAGGTAATAACTTTACCTTGCCAAACTTTTGCCGCAGTTTCTATTAATAGTGGATTATCGTAGTTGAGGATTGCGACTGCATCCGGGGGCATTTCTGCCAACAGTTCGCATTTTGCATTGGCAATGGCTTGTTCAGAACCAAGTAACTCGATATGAGCAGTTCCGACATTAGTGATTATGGCAATTGTCGGACGAGTTATATGGGTAAGTTGGGCAATTTGTCCAGTTCCCCGCATTGCCATTTCGATGACGGCGTAATCATGGGAAGCAACTAAATCCAAAAGGGTTTTTGGTACGCCAATTTCATTGTTGAAATTAGCATAAGTTTTGTGGACTTTTCCTTGAGTGCTTAAAACTCCGGAAATCAATTCTTTGGTTGTGGTTTTACCCACTGAGCCTGTAACCCCAATTATCGGTATTGAAAATTGATTGCGCCACCACTGAGCGATTTTTTGATACGCTTCGAGGGTATTTGTGACTTGTAATACGGGAAATTGCGGATTATCGTATTCAAAGTCAACAATTGCAGCACAAGCACCTTTTCTGATCGCTGTGGCAACAAACTGGTGCCCATCAAACTTTTCACCACGAAAAGCTACAAATACTTCTCCAGGTTTTATAATTCTACTGTCTGTTTGTATACAGAAAAATGATTGTGCCAGTGCTGTTTCCGATAGATTTGCACTCGTAGCATCAAGCAATTCAATTAGTTGTTTAAGGGTGGCAGAACAAGGCATAATACCAGGTGTTTGGGATTACAAAAGTTGATTTATTAAATTCAAAGAATCATATTTCGTTAGCAAGGAAACCTCGCAAACCAAAGTCCTTTAATCCTATAGTTATTTTAGGGAAAACATAAAGTACCGGATTTAACATTTTTGCATATGGTTGTCATTTTAGGTTAAAATAATTCTTCTTCATTAAACTATAAAAATATCAGTAAACCTCTTATAATTAAATTAGTTTAGGTGTTTAGTAGGATTTATAATTAATAATCGGGCGCGTAGATTTCTATTGGACTCACGCGGTAAAAATGAATAGATTCTAACCAAAAATCTACGTTTTACTCCATATTTTTAAGGAACAGTCACAATACAGAAAAATGTACCATCACAAGTATCAACTTGTGATGGTACATTTAAAAAACATGACTATTCAATTGGATATATGAAGTTTTGGTATTAAGAAGCAACTATCGAGTAAGGAATATAACACCCATCATTAATATCATAAGTTTTCCATTCTCTGACAAAAACTTAGCAAGACAGTTCATTGAACTTGATACTGCTTCGACGAAACCACTCCTTTTTGAAATATATTAAATTTTGACTTTAAGCAGCTGCTATCCCCGATTTTTAATCAACATCACTTCGATGATTTTTTGACCTATATCGCCGGGAATACGCAAAGCTTGATACAATTCCCTCAAGAAGTCTTCGTCTTCACCAAGCATACTATCAGCCAAAACTAAATCTGTAGCTACTGCAAAGGCTGCTTCTCTTAAATCTTCTGTAAGAGAATCTTTCGCAGCATCAAACAAGTTATTTACTCCTTCGTGTCGAATAATACCACAGAGCGTTTCAAACATCGATAGCATATCATCCTCGGAGCAATTGTTAAATAGCTTTAGATGAGACATTGCCTCATAAATATTATGTGTTTGTTTTCGCGGAAGATTACCGTCCCAAGCAATTGAAATCAAAGATATAACAGCGAAAGCTTCCCCTGGACTAAGTGCACTTCCTACTCTTCCTTGAGAACTGGATGCCCTATCAAATAGACTCATTTAAACTTACTCCTTAAATAGGGTCTTCATGGTAGTGTATATACTTAAAAATAAAAATATAAGTAAATAATAATACCAAAAAAGACTAGATAAGTATAGTGTTCCCAAGATTAGTCCCAAGCGAACATCAGCACTCAGCTATTTTGAGTAGAAATTATTCTTTTTCCGTAGTTTTATCGAAAATTCTTTGAACAAGAATTTCGGAGGCTCGTTTTTTCAATTGTGCCGACTACCGCCAAACCGATTCCAGATCCAGCAAGCAGCAGTATCACTGAGGCTAAAAAGGCTTTTACAAGTATATGTAGGGCTTCATCGAATAAAATGTAGGTGGTCATAGCTTCGGAACCATTACTAAGAGTGTAACTAGTTGATTGAATTCTCCATCTATTGGTGCTCTATTTCCGTGGAGAAAACACTAGTATTTATATCTTAACAAAACTTAAGCATTCAAATTGGTAATGTTACAACATTTTGTTTGTAAAGGTTAGATAAATTTCAATCGCAATATTAATTAACTTTCTTTTATCGAAATTTAATTGTTTAATGATATTGCTATAAATTAGATCGCAGTACAATTGAAGTCTGGTAAATTCGGTTACATTATATTATGTGATTTGTTTGATTAGAAATACTGATTAAACAAAGAAACCTAGTAGTTTGAAGATATTTAGTTTGCGTAAACTTCCTATTGTTTCATAAATAAATTAAGATTGCTTACCAATCTAATTCATTCATATCTATATACTGATTAATTTATCAAATACTATATATTTTTGGAGTATAAAAATGAAGTTAGCGAAAGACTTAATTAGTAAAATATTTCCGGAGCTAGAACAAAATAACTATTCATTACTAAGTATAGAAATTATTAGCAGTCGTCTATTACTTAAATCTATATCATTGACATATAAAAAAGAGATTTTTGATACTTTTACTGAAGATATTACGACTTATATGTATCCTCGTCCAGCTAAAAATATAGTTGAGACGGCATCATTTATCAAAAATTCTCTGGAAGGCATGAAAAACCAGCATGAATTAATACTAGTAATTTTGAAAAAAGATTCTCAAGAATTTTTGGGTTGTGCTGGAATTCACGGTATCAATAAGGAACACCCAGAATTTGGGATATGGTTGAAAAAAACAGCCCACGGTAAGGGTTATGGCCTAGAAACAGTAGTAGCGATCAAAAGCTGGTGTGAAGAAAATTTAGATTGCGAATATTTTATTTATCCAGTGGATGAAGAGAATTATCCCAGCCGCAGAATACCAGAAAAATTGGGTGGGAAAGTTAGTAGAGTTTATCAAAAGAAAAATTTAAGTGGTAGGATTTTAAATCTTGTTGAATACATAATTCCGAAAAATTAAAAGTTAAAGGCGTAACAGAACTGCCTAAAATCCTTAATTACATATTTGCATGGTACAGTAATTATACTCTTTACAAATGAATTGTACTCTGGGTAATAAAAATTATAGATGTTATAAGCTGATGTGCAGCTAAAGTAAATAATGTGAAAACCTGAAGCGATTGTAGTGTGTTAGCTAAGCGTGTCCAAAGGACATACATCTTGCTCGCTAGTATTATACAAATTTAGTGCGTAACAGCTTATAACCATTCTCCAATTTTTCATCTCTTAAGTGCATAATTTGATAAAACCTGAACCCATAAATAAGATAGGAATATCGGCTTTTTAAGCTTAATATCCCTTCAGCAAACAGGTATGACTGAGTTGAGATAATTGAACTTTTGTCAATGTGTGAGTTAGAGGTAAATGAAAAAAGTTGTAATACTAGCTGCAAACCCAAAATTCACTTCACCCTCAGGTTTAGATGAAGAATTGCAAGATATCTCGGAAGCATTGCAGGGTTCCCAAAAAGGTATGGAGTAACAATATTCACCAATCCTGTCGATGTATTAATATTTATCATACTCTGACTCGGTACTGCAGCCAGAGCAACCTGTCCATCAGGTGCTGACAACTCTCCAGTACTTACCACAGTACCCCCAGTTAGTGTCATATTTTGCCCAGACTCTACCGATAGATTGCCAGAATTGACTATTGCACTTGGTTGTCCTGGTTCAAATTGCACTCCTAATGGTACCTTCATAGGTAACAATCGTGGCGCACCCGGATTCTTAGCGCTAAACTCGCCATCTTCAAAAATCAAACTATTAACAGTACTAAGCTGTTACGCATAAAAGTAGTATATTTAGAAATATTATTTAAAAGCTAAAAATCTTATCCCTTTTGCCTTCAGCATGACAGCCTCTTGCCAAGAGTATTGTGCATTTTTAATGCACCCCTCACATCTAATTTGGCATTGGGACCGAAAATAATTCCGTTCGGGTTAAGCAAAAATAAATTAGCACTACCCAAAACACCGAGGGAGCCAAAAATATTTGAGGGATTGTTTCCCGTCACGCGACTAAAAATATTCTCAATTCCCCCAGGATTACTAAAATAGACTCCTCGCCCTTCCCTGACATTTAATTCTTGAAAACTGTGAAACAAATCAGAACCGCGAATTGCTCCTCCATCAATGCGATCGCTCGGCAATCCCTTACCTTAATGTCAACATTTGGTGATACAACCGAACTTTCTTCACCTAAAGTGCTATAGGGAACAACTTGAGCAATTGCGCTATCTCAAGAAAACAAGCTTCCTGTTATAAGACTCAGCATTACTCACGAGCGGCGTTAGCGTTCACCAAAGCGTGGGTTGAGAGCGTGTCTGGGACATATGCTTCGGTACACTTCGTTTCGCACGCAATGACAATTTTAGTTTGCGTAAGTCCTGCAATAATTCTTATATTAAGAGCGTGATAAAACTAATAAAAAGCAGATGAATAACAAACCGAATATTAACAGTAAACTTTGATTGCGTCTTATCCAGTTATTAACACTTACACTCAAACTGGGTTTTTGATTTTGCTGCTGTAATTCTAAATTGCGCTCTTCCAAATTTTGATAAAGAGTACATTTATTAGCATGGGGACGTTGCGGATAATTGCAAGTATCGTCAGCATGATAAGTACAAGTGTCGCAAAGAGATTCATCCCCTTTAGCATGATGTAAAGGAATACCAGGATGTCCGTGAGCTTTTAGTTGGGTACGACAAAAGGGACAGGTGAGTGCCTGTATCTTTACGGTTTGTTGACAACGAGGGCAAGTTGCAGTGTCCACAGCCGATTTTTTATCTAGTAGTTGAATATTATGATTTTAGCCGAAGAGGGATTTATATCAAGTCTGGCTAATTACTTACTATATGACGGCACAGCTGTAGTAATTCCTTGTTACCCATTACTCAGTTCCCCACCATAATGGTAGTTTAACCGGACATGATATTAATCAGGAGTTGGGAGTAGTTCACTCAAGGTAAGAAAAATGTAAATATTTCTCTACTGAGCCACTCCGGGCTATAAGTAGACACGGATTCTGGCTAGAAGCCTACTTTAAGTCTCAAAGAATTGTAGACATAATATATTTCCCTGGTATTAACTTATGTATTTAATAAAGATATATTGTTAACATTAGTAAAAAAGCTAAAACAAATTGGGGACTAATACTGCTATGGGTCGTGTAGGCGTTTTATTACTTAATCTTGGTGGACCAGATAAACTTGAGGACGTACAGCCGTTCCTTTACAATTTGTTTTCCGATCCAGAAATAATTCGTCTACCTTTTAGTTGGTTACAAAAACCTTTAGCTTGGTTTATTTCTACGCGAAGAAGTAAAACTTCTCAAGAAAACTACCGTAAAATTGGTGGTGGTTCTCCATTAAGACAAATCACCGAGGCTCAGGGAGAAGCCTTAAAAGCGCAATTGGCGCAATTAGGCGAAGTTGCAAATATTTATATCGGAATGCGTTACTGGCATCCTTTTACCGAAGAGGCGATCGCCAATATTATTGCTGATGGTATTGAAAAGTTGGTAATTTTACCTCTTTATCCCCAGTTTTCTATTAGTACGAGTGGCTCTAGCTATCGACTACTGGAAAAACTTTGGCAAGAAAATCCCAAGTTTCAGCAAATAGAATATTCTGTAATTGCTTCTTGGTATAAGCAACCAGGTTATCTACAAGCAATGGCCCAACTGATAGCGCAGGAATTGGATCAGTTACCCTTGCCTGCGGAAGCTCATATTTTCTTTAGCGCTCATGGAGTACCCAAAAGCTATATAGAAGAAGCAGGCGATCCTTATCAGCAAGAAATTGAGGAATGTACGCATTTGATTATGCAAACTCTCAATCGATCCAATCCCCATACTTTAGCTTATCAGAGTCGTGTGGGTCCTGTGGAGTGGCTGCAACCATATACTGAAGACGCTATTGAAGATTTAGCACACAAAGGTGTTAAAAATTTAGTAGTTGTACCTATCAGTTTTGTTTCCGAGCATATTGAGACATTGGAAGAAATTGATATAGAATATCGAGAAATAGCAGAAGAAGCGGGAATTGAGAACTTCCGTAGAGTGCCAGCACTGAATATAGATCCGGTATTTATTAAAGCTTTAGCAGATTTGACTCTTGATGCATTGAAATCTCCAAGTATTTCACTCGCACAAGTTAACCAGATGAAGAAAAAAGTCAAAATCTATCCTCCAGAACGTTGGGAGTGGGGTATCACCACTTCAGCAGAAATTTGGAATGGAAGGATAGCCATGCTTGGCTTTATTGCTTTGATGATTGAAATTCTTACTGGACATGGTTTATTACATGCAGTGGGGCTTTTGTAGTCAAGGGTTCCCATAAGAATTTTTTTAGAAGAAAAAAATTCTTATGGGTGCCCGTCAATTATCAATTATCAATTATCAGTAGGGTGAGTATTACTATTGTTTGCTCACCCTATTTGTATTTTTATTGCAAAAAAAATCGACAGGAGCTTCTGTAAAGTTCTGCCGAATTAAAAAAATGCAATTTTAAGAAAAGGTTGGTTAATTTTGAAGAAAGATATTAATTTACTTTTGTTATAGGGATTTCAATTAGTATTATTCTATTTGCTTTATAACCTCCGCCTTTCGTTTTTCTATATATCAGTGATAACCCATATTTTATTGTAAATACAAGGGCTAAACAGATAGTTTATTAAAGCTTCAATCAACAAGATTTTTATTACCTATCCCAAAGTTATTAATTATACTTTATTTGCATTTTTTACGCTTTTATGGTTATTTTTTAACTAGTATATCAAGTATTTAAACGAGTTATATGACGACTGGTATTAAAATTTCACGAAAATTACTCGTATAGTTACTATATATCTACAAATCCTTTACACTACCCCTTAATATTGGAGAAATAATTTCAAAAAAATTTCAGTATAATTACTATTTAAAATTATTGCTGAAACCACATTGAAGTAAATTAAAATAAATCGTTCAATATTTAACTAGAAAAAGAGACACGATAAGACAGCAGTTCTCCATAATACGGTTGCATTGTAAATAGTTTTTATATATTTAATATCAGAGACAAGTCTTATTACTATAAAAAATTTATTTTATGTATTATTAAATACTTAAGAATTAGATTTTAAATTCTCATAATCCTCAAAATGCACTAAAAAATAGAGTTTTTTAAAGATGCAGTAAAAGTATAAAATTACCCCTTGCACCTTTGAACAATAGTGAATTATCACTGAGATATAGACAAACAAGTCTAGAGCGATCAATCAATAGAGAAGGAAATAAGATAATGAAATTTTCTAATAAGTTAAATGTTGCTGCAACAAGTCTAGAGCGATCAATCAATAGAGAAGGGAATAAGAAAATGAAATTTTCTAATAAGTTAACTGTTGCTGCAACAAATCTAAAGCAATCAATCAATAGAGAAGGGAATAAGAAAATAAAATTTTTTAATAAGTTAACTGTTGCTGCTGTTGGTGTAGTTTTAGGTTTAGCTGCAATTCCTGGAGAAGCTAAGGCTGTATCTTTTGAAATGGTTACTAATGGTGAATTTGAAGAAACACAATTCACTAGTAGTTGGACTAAAACATCTGATGTTCCTGGATGGAACACAACTAGTAGTACTAGCAACGGTAAAATTGAATTGTGGAATCAAGGAAAAATCGGTTCCCCCGCTATGGGTAGCGACGGTTTAGGAACTGGTAAACATATGGAAACAAACTATAATGGGATTGACACAATCAGTCAGACTTTTACACTCGCAGAAAATATTGACACAACCGCGACATTTTCCTTCGATGCGTGGAGTCGTGCAAATGGAACAGGTATAGTTTCAGTGTTTGGTTCGTTATCAGGCACTATCCTTGATGAAACAGCAATTGAAATGAATGGTAATTCTTGGACTCAAAATCTATTTGAATTAGCTGTAACGGGAGGTGAAGACATCACTATTGCATTCCAAGGAGATCAACAAGATAGTGTAGCTTCCCCACATATCGATCAAGTTTCCTTCATGGTGAATAAGAATGTTGACTTTGCAACGGCTGCTGTACCTGAACCCGCTTCTATATTAGGTTTATTGGCTGTTGGGGCATTCAGTAGCGCTTCCACTCTGAAACGCAAAAAGAGGCAAAAAGCATAAACTGATTATTTACTACATGGAAGATGCATGTAAGTAAATATTAGGAAAAGAGCAGTTGCTTATAGCGACTGCTCTTTTAAAAATTTAATCAAAAAGTTTCTGTTCTTGTTTTGACTAAAATTTGAACAGAAATTTTCACTATATCCAGTTGGTGCGTGACACTACAAGCCTTATTATTTCCTTCAAAATATTACTAAGTGTCACACTACAATAAAAATGTTCTAGTTGCGTAATTCCTATAAAATTTGAACGAATGCGTAACCAAAAAAAATTAAAATTTAAAACTCCGGTGGTACTAACTTTTATTCCCTCGATACCAGTCATACCAAAGTTTACCGCTATAAATTGCAAACCATAGCAATACTAAAGCAATTAAACCTCCCGGAGTTGGAGCCCCGAAGGCTAGTAATACTAAAGTAATACATAAAGCATCTTGAATAAAGACAAACCATAACGGTAAACCGCGCAAGCGAAAAAACCAACCGAGTTGAACAAGCTGGAGTACCAAAGCAAATAAACCCCCAGTTATAGCAATTAACCAATCCGGAGATTGTGTTCTTGGAACTACAGCTAAACCCATGATTGCACCCATGATGGGAGAAAATAATATTTCCACTATCTGCAATATTCGTTGCCCCATGAGCTTTTTTGAAGCGGTAAGCTCAACTACAGACCAACTTGTCAGTAAACCTAGTAAAAATGATGAGGATATTTTAGATAGAATAGGTACTTCCGACCAAAGCTCCTGACCTTGCAAAAGCCCAAAAAATAATACTGGGACAGCTATTCTGATTCCAACTGCCGCAGAAGCCGCAAGTACAGCTAAGAGTTCTATCATATACGCACCCAGAATACTAAATTACAATTAGAGGTAGTTATTTAGACATTCATTTGCGTATTTAGCTGAACCGGAAGAAAAGGAGGTGGGGGGATGGGGAGGTGGGGAGATGGGGAGATAGGGAGATGGGGAGATGGGGAGATGGGGAGATAGGGAGATGGGGGGATGGGGAGATGGGGAGATAGGGAGATAGAGAGATAAGGAAAATTAAAAATTGAATGCTCCTCACTCCTAACTCCTAACTCCTAACCCCTAACTCCTTAACCCTAACCTTTTCTAAATTCCCAAACGTTGATAAATTTGATTTAGGTGCTGTAGATGGTTTTGAGGATCGAAACAGGTTTCGATTTCCTGTGTTGATAATTTTTCTGTGACGCGGGTGTCTTTAGAAATTAAGTGATGGAAGTTCCCATCTTTTTGGTTCCATGCTGTATGAGCACTTTCTTGAACTATTTTATAAGCTTCTTCGCGGTTTATCCCTTTTTCAATTAAGGCTAACAGCACTTTCTGACTGAATACTACGCCACCATAACAGTTCATGTTCTGCGCCATGTTTTCGGGATATACCAACAGGTTTTTGATTAAATTAATTGCTTCCCTAAACATAAAATGGGTCAAAATGCAAGAGTCGGGTAGAATCACTCTTTCTACCGAACTGTGAGAGATATCCCTTTCATGCCATAATGCGACGTTTTCTAGGGCTGCCATGGCGTTTCCACGAATGATTCGTGCCATTCCAGTTAATCTTTCGGAACGGATGGGGTTACGTTTGTGGGGCATTGCGGAGGAACCTTTTTGCCCTTTGGAGAAGAATTCTTCTACTTCGAGGACATCTGTTCTTTGTAAATTGCGAATTTCTACGGCGAAACGTTCGAGGGAAGCCGTAATTAGAGCCAATTGTTGGAGATACTCAGCATGGCGATCGCGAGAAATAACTTGGGTGGATGCGGTGTCTGCTTGAAGTCCGAGTTTTTCACAAGCGAGTGCTTCTACACGTGGTTCGATATTAGCATAGGTTCCTACTGCACCAGATATTTTACCGACTGCGATCGTTTGACGTAATGTATGTAGACGTTGTTGATTGCGTAAGACTTCTGCCAACCATCCAGCTAGTTTAAATCCAAAGGTGATGGGTTCTGCATGAATTCCGTGGGAACGTCCAATCATTACAGTGTAGCGATGTTCGCGGGCTTTTTCGCGAATTACAGCAATTAATTCTTCCTGTTTTTGAACGATTAAATCCAAGCTAGCAAGCATTTGCAGTGCTAATGCGGTATCGAGCACGTCAGAGCTTGTCATTCCCAGGTGGATGTAACGTCCTGCATCACCTACATATTCGTTTACATTAGTTAAAAAAGCAATTACATCATGGCGAACTTCTGCTTCAATTTCTAGTACTCGCTTAACATCAAAATTAGCCTTTGCTTTGATTTCTTTGACAGCTTCGGTGGGTATATAACCTAAATCGGCTTGTGCTTCACAAACTGCAATTTCCACTTGCAGCCAGGTTTGAAACCTGTAAGAGTCAGTCCAGATATTGCCCATTTCAGGCAGGGTATAACGTTCAATCACGTCCGCCACCGAATACAACTGTCATATTGTACAGGTTGTTAGTGGTTAGTGGTTAGTTGTTGGTGATTAGTTGCATGGTGAGAAATTGCTTTGGTGCGCTTGTATTTTCTTCATCCCAATAAAGTGCACAACCCTCTTTTTTCACCACTATGAAATAATGTGAGCGGTTGAAACAAACAAAACAACCGCAACGCACATATCAAATTTCAAACCACACTAATTTATAAACTACACTAGGTATCTTGACATAAACACCAAATTTATGTTGCTTTTGACTGAAATTGTCAACACTCAATGTCCAGTTTCTATTCACTAATATTTAACAAAACTTTTTGTGTCCCCTTTGTTTGTGCATGTTCAAATGCACTAAGCCCATCACTGAGCGGATAACGAGCATCAATCAAAGGTTGAACGTCGATTTTTTCTTGTGCTAAAAGTTCTAAAGCTGGTGCAAATCTACCGCAACGGGAACCAATTAAGGTAATTTCATCCACAACAATGGCTGATGCATCCAAGCTCAAATTTCCTGTATAGGTACTTTTCAGTACTAATGTACCACGAGGTCGTAATGCACGTTGGGCGATCGCAAATCCTCCGGGGTTACCAGTACATTCAACAGCAATATCAAATGTACGTTCTTGAATATCTTCAACGAAACCTGTTTTGATTCCCCTAGCTTTAAGATTGTCAAGTTTTTCACTGTGTCTGCCGACTGCGAATAAATCGCAACCTGTAATGGAGAGAGTTTGTGCGACTAATTGTCCTAATTTACCATCACCTACGACCAAAACTTTATCCGAGGCATGAATTTTAATCTGTGCTTGAATTTCTAAAGCAGCGGCAATGGGTTCAGTAAATGTGGCGACTTCTGTAGGGATATTATCAGCAACGGGATAAAGATTTACACTGGGTAAAGATAAGTAATCAGCAAAGGCTCCGTTACGATTGACAATACCTAATACGCTGCGATTTTCACAATGAGTGGGTTCGTCACGCAGACAAAACCGACAATTTCCGCAAGCTGCATTAATTTCCCCTACAACTCTGCGATTAATTAAATTTTCTGGCCCTTCTTCAACAACTCCCACAAATTCATGTCCCAATATTCCCTTATAAGGATAGTAACCGCGAATTAGTTCCAAATCGGTGTTACAAATCCCCGCACACAATACCCTTACCCGCGCTTCCCCATCCTTCATTTCTGGTGAGGGAATATCGGTACGTAGTTCTAATTGATTGTTTTCTAACCAAAGTCCTTTCATATTTTTTTACTCGCTACTATTACGTCTACAGGTGCTTTAACAAATAATTGTTCTTTGGAACAACTAAGAATAAAATCGCATATTTCTGTTAAACCTGTTTCGGCTTCAACATTGAATTCTTCTCCAGAGAACAAACTAGTTTCGTTATTCAAAGCTATGAAAATCCCATGAACTTTGGCAGACGCATATGAACAACCAGCACCTGAAGAACTATAATATAGCTGCCACTGAGGGAGCTAGTAATTTAATATTTTGTGCATATAAACTTTGTAAGCGATGCAATTTTTAGTTTATTTAGTATAGCAAATCACCTTTGAAGAATAAATAAGCAGCTGCGTTTTGTTTATCTCCTAAAACAATTGCAGAGTAACTCTTCGGGGCAAATTTGATCGAATTATCAGTGTAACTACTTTGGCTTCCGGGCGTTGAGTAGCAATAATTAAATGAATTCCAGCAGCGCGTGCGATCGCACCTAGAGATTTTATACTTTGTTTTAAGGCTGTACGAGATTCCTTCTGTGCCATACCAGTCTAGGTTGAGCGGTAGTTTTCGCACGCTAATAACTTAAGTAAAAACTTTAACTCGTCTGTATCTGTAAGGGTAATCTTGCCTCGGAATCTTACAAAACTTGGTTTTGATGATAGTGAAGGGCACATTGTAAATTCCTAAACAATAAAAACTGTAGATTTAGATTTATTTTTTATATCAATATAAATGTTATATTTATTAGACCCAAAATATATCTGGCTGTGGGATAATCAAAAAATTATCAACTCATTCCCCATAATTAGAGAGTTATAGAGGTTATTAAGATTGCCTTTTAATCCAGAATTTTGCCGTAATGAAAGCGAAGTTGAAAGTAAACTTATTGTTCAATATTTGTTACCCAAATTGGGTTATACTCCCGATAACTGGCATCAAGAAGTTACATTCGGAAATATTCGTTTAGACTTCTTAGCATTTGCGAAACAAGCAGTTCCTTTTGTTTTAGACGCGAACTCGCCGTTAAGTGTAGTTATGGAGGCTAAACACCCCAAGCAAAACTTAGATAGTCATGTTTACCGACTCAAGCAATATTTAACCAAATTAAGCGTAACCTATGGGTTGTTAACAAATGGTAAGGAAATTAGAATTTATCGAAAATGTCAAGGAGGTATTCAGTTAGTATTTCAATGTTTGGGAAAAGAAGTTGATAGCAAAATAGATGAAATAATAAAATTAATTGGTAGAGATAGTTTAAAAGACAAAAATATTGAAGAAAGATCGGAGCAGCAATTAAAACAAAATCAAGAAATCAAAATAAAGCCTATTTATCAACCTGATGAAGTCAAAAGGAATCATAAAATGAAAATAATTGCTATTTATCACAACAAAGGTGGTGTGGGAAAAACTACCATTTCAGTAAATCTAGCAGCAGCGTTGAGCAAACAAGGAAAAAAGGTACTTTTAATTGATATTGACTCCCAAGCAAATAGTACTTTCGCTGCGGGCTTAGTTAAATTTCAATTTGAAGAAGATGATGATTTAAAAGATAAAAATGTCTATCATTTATTAGAATCGGGTGAATTTAACTTTATTCCCGATATTGCTCGTAAGTCAGAGTATTTCAACAATCCAGAAATCGATGTTATCCCTTCACATATAACATTAATTGAACATCAGGATAAATTAAATCAAATAGCTGTGAGTCGCACAAGATTAGTTTCTAAACTCAAAAGAGTAGAAAAAGATTACGATTTTGTTATTATTGACACTCCACCTTCTAGAGATTTATATGCTGAAGTAGCTTTAATAGCAGCCGACTACTTGATAATACCGTCTGATTTAAAACCATTCGCCAATCAAGGTTTACCGACAGTTATTAAATTTATCAACGATATAAACGAATATAGAGAAGTAATGGCTAAACCTGCGATTAATTTAATTGGTGTTCTTGCTTCAAACATATCAGGGAATAGCAAATTTCTACAGTATACTTTTCCTAAACAAAGAGACGTAATTACCCAACGTTATAAATTACCACTAATGGAAACAGTTATTTCTAATAAAACAGCCTTATCAACCTGCATGAATGAAACGATTAAGGTTGGAGAATTAGAGTATCCAGATCCAAAATCTATTTATAAATTTGCTGAATCTAATACTTCAGCACAAATATCCGCTCAAGAATTTGATATTTTAGCAGCAGAAGTTTTAAAATCTGTAGGAGTAAATAAATGATGAATTTTTCCTTAGTTGATGTTAGAAGTATTACTTCTGATGTTCCGCGTTCCAATTTTGCGGAAGCAGATCTAGACAATCTTGCTGATATAATTTTAGAAGCAGAAGGAATTATTAGACCATTAGTCGTGAAAACGACAGGAATAGAAAGTTTTAGCGTAGTTGACGGACATTTTGAATATTATGCTGCCGTAAGAGCTAAGGAAAAAGATGCTCGCAAAGGTGAAATGGTAAATGCGTTTGTAATTTCACCCAAACTTGAAGATTTAGTTACAAAACAAGCCGCAATTCTTAGAGGTAAAGAATCATCCTCAGAGCCAGTACAAACAACTTCGGGTACAAGTAACTTAGAATCTCGCTTGCAAAATCTGGAATTACGACTTGAAAAGCAGATTAACGAATTAAATTCAATAATAAGACAGGAAAGAGAAACAACAGACGAAGAATTAAAGCAACTAAAAAATAAAATTCCCCAACCCAGTCATCCTTTAACTTTGATAAATACCTTAGATAAGGATGAATTAACTCTCAAATTCCAACGCTCAAGAATTTCTCGTGCAGAAAAATTATCAAAAGCTATAATTGATGCTCGCGACAAGAAATCAAATAAGGAATTCTCAGATTATTGTGATGTCGTTAATTCGGTAAAAGGATTAGGAGATAAAACAATATTAACCATCATTGACGAATGGTCAAAATAACTCTTAACTTTTAACTCTTAACTGCTGACTCCTAACTCTTTTCCCTCATCCTTTTACCTTCCGCAAAGCATCAAACGCCTTCCCTCTTACACCCAAGGGTAACAAAGATAACCCCAAACCAGTCCATGCTTTAGCGGTAGAAAAAGACTTACCAGCTATAACCAACTCTCTTCCTTTCTCAGTTTCACCTGTTTCAATTAACCGTAAACCTAACAATAACTGAGTTTCCTGCAAGCGCTGCAATCGAATTTTCTCTAACTTCTCCGAATCAAATTTGTAGCTTTGCAAATACTGCTGCTTATCTCTTAAATAAGGAATTGCGCGATTAATTCCTTGCTGTTGTGCGTGAACTCTATATTCCATCAACAACTTTGGTAAATAATACCCTTTCTTTCCAGCCAAAGCCAAACGCACAAACAAATCATTATCCTCACAATTTTGCCAATTTGGCAGCATAAACCCAACTTCCACCAAAGTTTGACGGCGAAATAAAGTTGCACCAATTTGGAAGCTTTGATTCACAAACACAACTTCCAATAGATTATCTACCAACCCTTCTGCTAAATCTTCTCTTCCCCATGAATGAGAATTTTCCCGAGTTTTCGCTTCATTGCGGACATTATTAATATCAATTATCCAATGGTCTGTACCAACAAAATCAATCGTAGAATATTCATCAAGAATGGCAGCAGTTTGTCCGATAAAATCGGGTATTAATCGATCGTCATCATCAAATTTAATAAAATAATCGCCCGTCGCTGCATCAAAACCAGAACGCATATTATTACTTTTACCAATATTTTGATGATGACGGATATATTTAATCCGATTATCTTGATACTTCGATATTAATTCTGCAGTACTATCGCTAGAACCATCATCACAGATAATTAGTTCAAAATCCTCATAAGTTTGCTTGAGTACGCTTTCAATCGCGAAAGGTAACAAATCAACACGGTTAAATGTAGGAATGCAAATACTAACTTTAGACATACTATTATATTGAGAAGTTAGGAAATGTAGAGAAGTAACATTGCTGTATCTATCCCAACCCTTAGAAATCAGAATTAAGGAATTATCAGTTATAAATTACAATCTTTAAACTTTAGGATGCAAACCTATATAATTATTGTTTATGAAAAATTAATTCTACTCCTGCTTTGGCAGTCTTAGATTCATTTAAAATAAATTCATTAGGTCTTTGATATTCTCTAAATATTTTTTCAATTTTATCTACCTCCATTGGTTCCATAAAACTCAATAATCTTAATTCTGAAAGTAATTCTGATTTATCAATATAGTGTTGAATTTTTGTATTAGCACCGCTAATACCTACATTCGGTACACCGAGAATATCCGCTAATATTATTGAATGTAAACGGTTCCCAAAGTGGAAATCCATTTGACTTAATATCTCGACAAATTCTACTGGCTTCTCCCAAGAATGCAGTTTATAGTTGGACTCGGGTAAGTATTTTTTGAGTAAGTGATGAAATTTATTATCGTTTCTATCTTCTCCTACATGGGCTGGTAGTAAATGAATAACCGAGTTATATTTATCAACGAACTGCATTAATTGTTGTCCGTAAAATTCACCTCTTCCTTCACCCCACCAAAATTTTCCCGAGAAAGAGATATTTTTGATTTCGCTGGATTTCTTCTCTTTAATAAATTTTTCGTAATAATTTAAATCCAAAAATGCTAAATCACCACCCAAACAACAAGCTCTAACCTGCTTCAGTTTCTGCAAAGCTAATTCGTATGATTGCTTGTCTCTTAGATAAAGTAAATCAGCATTTTTAAAAACTTTGCTTTTAGTTTCTTCTGCATCAGAACTAATAGCTTCTAAACCGACACCAAGAAAGCCTAAACGCTTACCAGTCCACTTAGATAATGACTGTAACCTTAATAAATTAGTGGGTTTATCTTTGATATTTAAAGTTCCACCACTCCACATTAAACAGTCGCTTTGTAAGATAATAAAAAGTCTTTTTAATTTTGATAATGTCTTAGCTGCAAAAAATCTAACTTTATCGGTCGTGGGTTTGTAATAATCATCTTGACAAAATACAAATATCTTCTTTACATCCTGTTTTTTGGCAAAATATTCAATTAACTGATCCAAAAATAAATCATCCCCAACATTATGAAATCCGTAATAACCCATTAATAAAATATTCATTGAATTCCTCCTGAATCAAATTAGTAAATTATTGTTTACCTAATATATATATTGACTGTTATTTATTGTTTTTTACACTAATAAAAGATAGATAAAATATTGACATTGTTTTTTTGTGAATATAATATCATAGTGTTTTCATCAGTAATAATCAATTAAATCTTGATTACTGGATATATTCATAATTCTGTAAATATTTCCGGATACGATTCAATTAATCATTGCTAATCATAAAGACGATACCTGTAATTATTAAAATTGAAATCATTGTTAATTCCCATGAACATCTTAATGTTATCCTCTACATTTCCGTATCCACCTACTCGTGGTGGTACTCAAGTCAGAACCTTTAATTTAATTAAACATTTGCAAAAAAATCATCATATTACCCTGGTGACTCAACTCGAACATGGTGTAACTGAAAAAGAAATAGCAGGATTACGGGATTGTGTGGATAAACTAGTCCTTTTTAATCGTCCCCATGACTCAGGTACCACCGAAGGAATACTGAAAAAAGTTAAGCGTCTAACTAAATTTGTCCTTGAAGGTATCCCGCCAAGCGTTTTAAATCGTTATTCGCAAGATATGCAAAACTGGATTGATAATTATGTGGAAGCGGGTAAATGCGATGCAATTACTAGCGAACATAGCGTTAATGAAATCTACTTTCGCCCTCATTTTCACCACAAGGTACGTACAGTAGTAAACGTTCACAGTTCAGTATACGGTACTTGTCTAAATCAGTTGCAAAACGGGATATCAGAAAAACCTTTGCGAGATAAAATTAACTTACCCTTATTACGTCGTTACGAAAAAAAATACTGCAATAAATTTTCGGCAATTGTAGCCACAACCGAAGAAGATAAAATTCAGTTACGGGAATTCAATTCTCACAGTGAAATTACGGTGATTCCCAACGGTGTTGACTTAGCAATGTTTCCCTATCGTACAACAGATCCAGAAGGACACCGTTTAGTTTTTATCGGTGCGATGGATAATTTGGCAAATATTGATGCTGTGTGCTTTTTCTGTAACGAAGTATTACCCCAAATCCAGAAAAATTATCCCGATACAACTTTCGATATAGTAGGCTCTCGCCCTGTGGCAGAGGTGTTAGCACTCAAAGATAAACCTGGAGTCAACGTAACCGGGAAAGTTCCTTCAATGGCAGAATATTTGCACAAATCAACAGTTTGCATAGTCTCAATGCGAACTGGATTCGGAATCAAAAACAAAACTTTAGAAGCAATGGCAGCTGGTATACCTGTTGTTGGGAGCGATCGCGGTTTAGAAGGATTAGCTGTAGACGGTGCTAATGTAGAATTACGAGCCTTACGTGCTAATAAACCGCAAGAGTATGTAAATGCTATTAGCAAACTGTTTGAAAATCCGCAATTAAGAGCACAATTATCTCATAACGCTCGAAAATTAGTTGAAACAGAGTTCACTTGGGAAAGTGCTGGAAGACGTTACGAACAGGTTTGTCTGGGGAAATAAAATAAAGTTAAGAATTAAGAATTAAGAATTAAGAATTAAGAATTATGAGTTAAAACTACCAGAATACAGAAAGACGTTGCAGTGCAACGTCTCTACATTAGCTATTTGCTTTTATTCTTAATTCTTAAATCCTAACTCTTTTCTTTACTGCTTCAATCCGAACCCAATTCTACTGTATACCCAATTACGTTCCCGTTCAGCTTTCTGAGATACTTCAGGTTGTGACTGTGAAATATTAGTAGTCTTCTTTTTCTTTAAACCCTCAAGATTGCTCGAATTTGATGTTGTATTTACACTACTTATAGAAGACTCAGAGGATGAAGTTATATCCCTGTTTGATTCTGTTGCTGTTTGCGCTTGAGATGGAGTTGCAAGCAAAGCAGAGCTAACTGCCAGAGCTAACGCAAGCAGACAAGACATATATTTAGGCATTTTTATTCCTAATTGCTTCTAAAATTTGATAAAAAATCTGACTTTTAATACCCGAGTTACCTTCAAAATTAATGATTTGTAAAAGGTATTTGAAAATTAGATTCAATAAACCCCTACTAAAAAGTATTTCGATCGGGCAACTGGAAATAACACAAAAGAAATGTTTATTAAAAAAAATGCTGTACTTTTGTGGAAAAACTAGTCAAGGGTTCCCATAAGAATTCTTTTAGAAGAAAAAAATTATTATGGGTGCCCGTCAAATACGATTCGATTTATCTTCTCTACAAAAAGCACCCAGAGAATATTTGTAGTCAATATAGACACTATTCACAAACAATTTGAAAAACTGAATTTATGTGAGATAAGTATCCAGCGCAACTATCCAAAATTTAATCTTAAATCAATAATATTCCCAAGAGAAAAAATACTGAAACAGGCTATTTATTTAATTGTTGCAATATTCAACATACTATCTGGCATATTTATCTATAAAACGATATAACTATATAAATCTTTTATCCAAAAATATGGATATAGAATTGATTAAATATCTTTGAAAAGATGAATATTAGGATAAATTACTATTACTTATTTAACTCGCACATTTTTCTTATATGGTGTGTGAATCTTCTATTAGTTTGAAACGAAAAATAAGAGTATTGGTGTCATGATTGTGACAATAACGTAAGTCCTGAATCTAATGCCCCATGCTCAATCCCCACGTCCCCCAGCGTGAACGCGAACACA
>JBCCSG010000013.1:0-41973 GCA_039200565.1 Cyanobacteria bacterium P01_D01_bin.50
TCTAAGTAAAAACTGAATTACAGGATTGAAAAAAGCATAAATTTCTCTATATTTTTCAGTATAAATAATTCCTGAAAATACTAATATAAGGATTAAAGTAGCAGCCCATTGAAATCGCTGTCGATATGAATTAATGAATTTTTCATAGGTATCCATTACTTGTCTTGGAGAAAAACGCTTAATACCTATTATGAGTAATGAAGGAATATATCTTCCAATAAAGAATGAAGCGATCGCACATAAGATAAATTGGATATCTTTTCGAGCTATAAACTGAAATATTTGATCTAAAATATTCATACTTTCCTCTAAATTATAACAGGTGCATCTACGTAGATAGTTGGTTTTCCTTCTATATCAAAATCAATACCGTATTCTTTCAGCGTTTGATTAATATTTTCTGTAGCTACATCAAGTAATTGGCGACGCAATTCAATCGATTCTTTGCCACTACCTAATATAAATAAACTGATTTGAGCTCGGCTTTTTGTTTCGCAACTTTTTATGTCTAGGAAATCAATACGAGTACTCCGTGAATCAAGCCCAAAAATATCTTTTGTACTTGTTAATACTACTTGTCTTATTAATGCTTGCTCTTTAAGTTCAACTTTATAAGGAAAATTCAAATAAAGAATTGAAATTACTTTTTTAGCACCAGAAAAATTCTCAATATTTATATTAGTTAGAGAATTATTAGGAATTACCATTACCGTTCCTTTACCCGAGGTACGGATTTTTGTCGAACGCCAACCTATAGATTCTACTCGCCCAAAAGTACCGTCTGGCAAGCCAATATAATCATCAACATAAAAAGGATGATCGACTGATAATACAAGAGTAGCAATAATTTGCTCTAAAACTTTTTGAACAGCAAAAGCAAGAGCAACACCAATAATTCCTAAACTAGCTAAAACACTTATAATGTTTATATTGTGAATCTTAGTAAAGAAGAGTATTCCAATCAGAAAAACTAGAACGAAAGCCAAAAACTTTAATAAACTGAATAGTCCACTATTAGCTTGACGACCTTTTTTTAAAGCAGATTCTACAATATAGTCATCTATATAGTTTACAAGAAGTCTATAAAATAACCAGCAAGCCTCTATAGTTAAAATGAAACTAATAAAAATTTCAATCTTAGGATAATCATCAAATACAGGAATTACTAAAGCAACAATCTCTAAAAAACCCAATCCGAAAGCAATTCCAATAAAATATTTGTAAGGTTGTAATAATTTTTCAGCTTTTTCACCAACTTCAAAATTAACAAATTTATTCAATAGAAATTTAATTATTTGAGGGAAAAAGCAACCAGTATAAAATATGACTACTGTAAATGCTTCTACCAAAAATGTCAATTGTATTTTGGCACTAAATAAAATATTATTTGACAATAATTCAATCATCAAAGATTCTCCCAAGTTGATAGTGTTTTTTAGTATTTTGAATTATTTATGATTGAAAGGTTATCTCGAAGACATGTATGATATCTTACAGAAATAATATATTAACCGATTTAATAGTAATTGACTGTAAAGTATCTTCTATGTATAAATTTTTTTTGTCTGCCAACTATATTACTTATGATTATTAATACTGAAAATATAGATACATATCCAGAGTTAATGTCTTAATCTTATTTTAATATGTTTCAAATTTTAGTATTTATGCTTAAGGTGATTCCCGAGTATATATAGGTAAATTTTAAACTGGAAATATATACTCCGATTAATGTTTATTAAAATGTAATTTACATTACTAATTTATGTTAGAGTAAAGAAATTATGAGCGATGCATATAATAGACTTGCACCTTTTATTCAAGAATACATATACAATCATAACTGGAGTGAATTAAGACCTATACAAACCGCTGCTTGTGAAGTTATATTTGACACCGATGCTCATTTATTAGTAGCCGCAGGTACAGCTTCGGGTAAAACGGAAGCAGCTTTTTTACCAATTTTAACCCACTTGTACGAAAAACCCGCTAATACTGTAGGTGCAATTTATATAGGTCCAATTAAAGCATTAATTAACGATCAATTTGAACGTCTTAACGACTTACTGAGAGAAGCAGATATTCCGGTATATCATTGGCATGGAGATGTTTCTCAAAGTAGAAAAAAACAACTTTTAAAAAATCCATCAGGTGTTCTCCAAATTACACCAGAGTCTTTAGAAAGCTTGTTAATTAATAAGTATGAAGACTTAATCCGCCTTTTCGGTGATGTACGTTTTGTAGTCATCGATGAAATTCACGCTTTTATGGGTACCGAAAGGGGCTGTCAAATTCTTTGTCAATTAGAAAGATTAGCTAATATGACCAAAAATCAACCCCGCAGAATTGGTTTATCAGCAACTTTAGGTGATTATTCCTTAGCAGAAAATTGGCTTAGCTCCGGTACTGATAAATCAGTTATTACCCCAAAAATCGAAGCGGGAAAACGACAAATTAAATTAGCTTTAGAACACTTTTATGTTCCCCAAAAAACTGATGAATCAGAAATCACTGACTGCGATAAATATATTTTTAATCTGAGTAAATCCCGTAAATGTCTAATTTTTGCTAACAATAAATCGCAAACCGAATCTATCGTTGCATCTTTGCGTCAAATTGCTGAAGTAAGAGGGCAGCCAGATATTTATCACGTTCATCATGGCAGTATATCGGCTTCTCTGCGCCAAGCTGCGGAAAACGCCATGAGAGAACGCTATAAACCCGCAGTGACGGCTGCTACATTAACTTTAGAGTTAGGAGTCGATATTGGCTATTTAGAGCGAGTCATTCAGTTAGAATCACCGACTTCTGTAGCCAGTTTTTTACAACGTTTGGGACGTACGGGAAGAAGGAATGAAGCTGCAGATATACGTTTTGTTTGTTCAGAAAAACAGCCATCGCGAGAAGCATCACTTCCCCAACAAATTCCTTGGCAACTTTTACAATCGATCGCCATTATTCAACTTTATATAGAAGAAAAATGGATTGAACCTATTGAACCGATAAAATACCCATTAAGTCTACTGTATCATCAGACTATGAGTATTTTGGCAGCAATGAAAGAAATTTCGCCACCTCTGATTGCCAAGAAGGTTTTAAATCTATCATCTTTTCAATATATATCTTTGGAAGATTATAAATTATTACTGCGCTATTTAGTTAGTATTGACCATATTAATAAAACAGAAGAAAATAAATTAATACTCGGCTTAGCTGGTGAAAAAATTGTCAAGAGATTTCAGTTTTATGCTGTTTTTCCCGAAACACTAGAATTTAAAGTTAAACAGGATTCAACAGATATTGGTTCCATTGCGATCGTACCTAATGTTGGCAGTCAATTTGGGTTAGCGGGAAAAACTTGGGAAGTATTAGACGTAGATTTTTCTCAGAAAACAATATTTGTTAAACAAGTTGAAGGTAAAGCTGGTATTTTCTGGCGTGGTGGTAGTGGAACAATTCACAGCAAAATATTACAACGTATGCGCCACGTTTTATTAGAAGATGTAGAGTATGCTTATTTACAAGCAAATTCTACAAAACGTTTAAAATCAGCACGTCAATTAGCGCGAGATTTTGAATTAGACAAACGTAATATAGTTAAATTAGAAAAAGGTAAATGCTGTATTTTCCCCTGGATGGGTACCATTGCTTACAACACTTTACAGAGATTACTAAATAATTTTTGTCGAGAGTCTTTAGAAATTAAATCTCTTGGCGGTATTAATCCTTATTTTATGACACTCAAGTTGGGAAAAGGTAAGTTTGAACAACTTGAAGCAGAAATTTTATCTTTGTGCGAACAACGAATTGTTAACGAACATTTAGTTACAGATACAGAAGCACCCGAAATACAAAAATATGATAAGTTTATCCCTTTCCCACTGCTACGAAAAGCTTTTGCAAGCGATTATCTAAATATGGAAGAAGTTAGACAGCAAATTGGTAATTGGTAATTGGTGATTGGTAATTGGTAATTGGGAATTGGGAATTGGTAATTGGTAATTGGGAATTGGTAATTGGGAATTGGTAATTGGTAATTGGTAATTGGTAATTGGTAATTGGGAATTGGGAATTGGTAATTGGTAATTGGTAATTGGGAATTGGGAATTGGGAATTGGGAATTGGTAATTGGTAATTGGTAATTGGTAATTGGTAATTGGTAATTGAATATGTATGATTATGTAATTATTGGTGCAGGCTCCGCAGGTTGCGTATTAGCAAATCGTCTCACAGAAAATCCTCAAAACAAAGTATTACTTCTAGAAGCCGGCAACCCAGATAAATCTCCAAAAATTCATATTCCTGCGGCTTATTCTGAATTATTTAAAACCAAATATGACTGGGCTTATTATACAGAAAAACAATCTCATCTAAATAACCGTCAACTTTATTATCCTCGTGGAAAAGTACTTGGTGGAAGTAGTTCAATTAATGCCATGATCTACATTAGAGGCAATGATTCTGACTACGATAACTGGCATAATTTAGGCAATCAAGGATGGAGTAGTAAAGAAGTACTTACTTATTTTAAAAAAGCTGAAAATCAATGTAGAGGTATAAGCGAATACCACGATATCAAAGGACCTCTTAATGTTACCGACTTACGCGATCGCAATCCTCTTTCTGATGTTTTTATCAAAGCAGCAATAGAATTTGGATTAATGTATAACGATGATTTTAATGGAATACAACAAGAAGGAGTGGGCTATTATCAAGTTAATCAAAACAATGGGCAACGTCATAGTGCTGCAAGCGCTTATTTAAAACCTGTATTATCTAGAAAAAATTTAACCGTACAAACTAATTCCCAAGTGACGCGGATATTATTTGAAGGAAAGCGGGCTATTGGTTTAACCTATAATTATCAAAATATAGAACGTGAAGTTAAAATCAAGCAAGAAATCATATTAAGTGCTGGAACAATTAATTCTCCTCAATTGCTAATGCTTTCAGGAATTGGTTGTGCCAAACATCTCAAATCATTAGACATTCCAGTAGTCTTAGATAACCCTGGTGTAGGAGAAAACTTACAAGATCATTTATTTTTATCCATAGCTTATAAATGTACAAAAGCTATCACTTTAGCTAACCTCGATAAACCATATAATATTCTCAAATATTTATTATTTAAAAGAGGAGCATTAACATCAAATATAGCTGAAGCAGGAGGCTTTGTAAAAACCTCACAAAATTTAAATAATATTAATCTCCAACTACATTTCGTTCCTGGATGTTTAATAAATCACGGCTTTACCAAGCGTAAAGAACATGGATTTACTTTATGTCCGACTCTTTTATATCCCCAAAGCAAAGGTAAAATTACTTTACGTTCAAAAAATCCCCTGCGATCGCCAGCTATTCAACCTAATTATCTTGCAAATCAAGAAGATAATAATGTTTTATTTCATGGTGTTAAACTTTGCCGTCAAATATTGCAATCAAAATCATTTGATACATTCCGAGGTGAAGAAATTGTACCAGGTTCGCAAATACAAACGGACATTGACATTTGTGCTTTTATTCGCAATACTGCAGAAAGCTTATATCATCCAGTAGGAACTTGTAAAATGGGAAATGACCACCTGTCGGTAGTTAATTCAAAACTACAAGTTCATGGAGTTAAAGGACTAAGAGTGGTAGATGCTTCAATAATGCCGAATATTATTGGCGGTAATACAAATGCTCCCACAGTTATGATTGCTGAAAAAGCGGCTGATATGATTAAACAGTTCCATGATTAAATCAATTTTCACGATCCTGATATCCGATGCGAGGATTTCTTACATCAAAAAGATGAATTACTAATAATTACCTTCTCTTAATTTTTTCATAATATCAATTATGATAATTCCTCACAAAAAAATCATTTATATCATGAGATACTAGTTGTTTAATATACTGCTACTTAATTTTTAATTTGATACTCTAATAATATTGGTGTGATGAGATTAATTACATTATGCACTGGTTATTGACTGGACCATTGACTGTAGAAAATGTAACAGTTCAGATTCAAGATTTGCCAGCATTCTTAAAAGGTATCCGCATAGTACAGATATCAGATTTTCACTATGATGGTTTACGTTTGTCAGAAAAGATGCTTCAAAAAGCCATAATTGCTAGCAACAAAGCGGAACCCGATATAGTTGTTTTGACTGGCGATTACGTGACAGACGATCCCACCCCAATCAATCAATTAGTGCTTCGACTAAAAAGTTTACAAAGTCGTTGCGGTACTTATGCGGTACTTGGCAATCACGATATACATTACACCCATTCAAAAACAGAAATTATCTCCGCTTTTACCAGAGTCGGAATTGAAATACTTGATAACAGAATTGCTTATCCATTAGGAAAAGAATTACCATTAGTAGGACTTGCTGAATATTGGTCTCCTCATTTTCATCCGAGATTAGTTCTCAACCAGTTAGATGCAGCAATACCGCGTATAGTTTTATCCCACAATCCCGATACTGCTGATATTTTGCGACAATGGCGAGTAGATTTACAACTATCAGGTCATACTCACGGTGGTCACATTGTAATTCCAGGCATTGGTCCTGCGATACTAGTTTATAAGAATATCCTTCGTAGAATACCAAGAAAATTACGCCGTCGGATGCCATTTGTAAAAACAGATTTTTTCAATGTCGTCAGAAATTGGCAATGGGCGAAAGGATTTCATAAAGTCGGAAAAAATCAGTTATACGTTAATCGTGGTTTAGGTACTTATTTTCCCGGAAGGTTTTTTTGTAACCCAGAAGTCACCGTTATTACCTTGGAGTGAGATGGGGAGATTAGGAGATTGGGAGATGGGGAGATTGGGAGATGGGGAGAATAAATTATTTCTAACCACTAACAACTAACAACTAACTCTCAATTACAAGTGATAAACTAAAAGCGCTGGTACAAGTAACAATTTCAACACTATGCATTGGTTCTTAACTGGTCCTTTAAGTGTAGAAAAAATCACAATTAAAATAGAGGGTTTACCAGCATCTACTATCGGTACTCGTATAGTGCAGCTTTCAGATTTGCACTACGATGGTTTAAGATTATCGGAAGAAATGTTAGAACAAGCCATCATTACTAGTAATGAAGCCGAACCGGATTTGGTTGTTTTAACTGGTGACTTCATAACTGACGATCCCGCACCAATATATAGGTTAGTCAAAAGACTTAAGAATTTACAATCTCGCTTTGGTGTATACGCCGTACTCGGCAATCATGATATATGCTACCGCAACGCCAAAGCAGAAGTTACAGCAGCGTTGACAAGAATTGATATTAAAGTTCTTTGGAATGAAATTGCTTATCCTTTAGGGAAAGAATTACCATTAGTTGGACTAGCAGAATATTGGTCAAAAGAATTTAATCCGGCATCGGTAATGAATCAATTAGACGATGCAACGCCGCGTATAGTTTTATGCCATAATCCAGATACTGCTCAAATATTACAAAAATGGAGAGTAGATTTACAACTATCAGGTCATACTCACGGCGGTCAAATAGTAATACCTAACATTGGTCCATTAATAGTTCACTATAAACAGATGATTCGCAGTATTCCCACTTATGTGCGCCGAGCAATCCCATTTTTGCGATCGGACTATCTTAAGGTTATCCGACACTGGGAATGGGCAGAAGGCTTTCACAAAGTCGGAAAAAATCAGTTATATGTTAATCGTGGTTTAGGTACTTATTTACCAGGGCGTTTATTTTGTCCGCCAGAAGTTACTATTATTACCTTGAGTTGAACTAGTACAGTGCAGCATAAATAAAGCACCTGTTTCAAAAGCTTCAAACCCTTATGATATAGTACTTTTGAATGCCGGACTTTTGACGAACGCAAGCGGTACTAGTAGTCTGCTAAGCGAACTTTGCGGGATCAATAACGAGAATAAAAATTTTTTTCTACCCCCTCTTCCTATCTTTACCCAGCAGAGTTGGTTTGTTAGAGTACTAGGAATAAGGGCTAGAAAATTATTCACCTCTTACTTTTAACTTTAAAACCGTCTTAAATTATGACCGAAAAGTGTCAGTAATTAAAGACGGTTTATTAGATAGTTAGTGGATTGATAAGAGTCGAAAATCAGAATTATTTAAATCAAAATATAGGTGAACCGGAATCGCAATTTTTAAACTAATTTTCGCCGATGTACATCCTTTGCTTTCAGCCAAATAGGCATCTTTGTCAGCTTATCAAAACCTCCAAATTTAATTATTAATAGACTCAAGCGGAAAACACAAAACCCGCAGGATGTAACAATCGAGAAACTATTGCGACGGGATTAGAGAGGGGAGGCACAAACTCTAATCAGGAGATTTGTTTGTTAGCGTTGTAGCTTGCTCGTGCCTTATTTATAAAATTACCATTCATTTTCTATAAGACAAACTTGATTTTACTGACTGTGACTAGTAGTAACTTTTCGCAATATTTGCTTATACTTTTTAATATATTTAGTATTATTTACTCATTAATTTCCTTCAATTTTTATGCTGCATCTTCCTCAGAACTTTCTTTTCTCCAACCAGACACCCCATAGCGGCTACCACTGGGATCGTAGCAGTCGCCGTTTTTTTGAAGGTTGGTATTATCGGGTGACAATACCTGGGGAAAATCAAACTTTTGCTTTCATGTACTCAATTGAAGATCCGATGGGCGGAAAACCTCATAGCGGTGGTGCAGCACAAATTCTTGGCCCGAATGATGAGTATCTGTGGCGTACTTTCCCCGATGTGAATAAATTTTGGGCTTCTAGTAATCTATTAGCATTAGGTCATTGGGGTAAAACTGATATGGAAAGTAAACCCCTTTACCTACTTCCGGTAGAATTTGCAAGCTACATCCAAGAAGGCTATCAAGCTACAGCAAATTTAAATCAAGGAATAATTCGCGATCCAAGTAGCGGTAATTATTGCCGGTGGGAGTATGAAATTCAGCCAGTTTATTACTGGGGAAATAAAAATAGTATTCAGCAATCAACCGCAGGCTGGATATCGTTTTTACAGATTTTTGAACCAGGATGGCAAATTTTAATGGCACATGGTTTAGCCAGCGGTTGGATCGATTGGAATGGTAAACGCTACGAATTTACCAATGCACCAGCTTACAGCGAGAAGAATTGGGGAGGTGCTTTTCCGAAAAAATGGTTTTGGTTGAACTGTAATAGTTTTGATAACGAACCAGATTTAGCTTTAACCGCAGGTGGTGGTAGACGTGGTGTCTTATGGTGGATGGAATCTGTAGCAATGATTGGCTTGCATTATCAAGGCAAATTTTACGAATTTGTACCTTGGAATTCCCAAGTAAGTTGGAATATCGAACCTTGGGGAAAATGGGAAATGCAGGCTAGAAATTTGCAATATGAAATTGAGTTAACGGGAACTACTGATTTACCCGGTACAGAATTGCGTGCGCCTACGGAAAATGGTTTAATATTTGCTTGTCGCGATACCATGCAGGGAAAATTAACTTTAGAATTGCGCGAATTAAATGGCATTCAATCTAAAATTATCCTGAAAGCAACCAGTAATCTATGTGGATTAGAAACAGGGGGTGGAAATTGGGACGAATCTTGGCAGACTAGCTAAAAATGATATTATTATAAGTAGTATCTTGGGGCTGTAGCTCAGTTGGATAGAGCGAGCGCCTCCTAAGCGCTAGGTCGCAGGTTCGAGCCTTGCCAGTCCCGTTTTTCGAGAAAGTTCAATTCAGTTGTCAGATAAACTTTTTATGTTTGCTACTACAAAAGATAAAATCCTGGCTTTAGTCTAGTATTCCTTGTTGCTGCAATCTAATAGAAGGTCTATATAAACTGAGTAAATAACCTAGTACTGCTTTGCACAAGTGCGGCATTCAAAAGTCTGGCATTCAAAAGTATTATTTGTATTAGCTTTGACGGGCACCCAGCCGGAATTTTTTTCTTCTAAAAAAATCCTACGGGAACTCTTGACGTTTTACGAATGGTTCTTTTATTTAAGCCGCGCTGTACTAGATTTATATGGTTCTGCTACACAAAACTTGACTAAAATTATGTAAATCTAATCATTCAACTGAAGAAAACTTCAGAGGGTTTGCTTCTTGCTTCAGCCAAGGGAGCCGGCTCCTACTTGTCCACAAGCGTAAATTCGGGTGTAGCCCACCCTACTGGTGAAAAAATTGTTTGGAAGCTTTTAGTCATTGTTCATCCATTATTTTCAGCAAATTTAACAAATAGTGGACTTCCGTCTGACCTTTTTACAGGCTTGCCAGTTTTAAATCGACTGTGGTTTACAAACCATATCAATTAAGCCTTGGTGTTCGGCGTTAATTTTAGTATATATGTACACGACTTGTTGAGCAAGAGATGAAAACTTACTTTAATTGCAGAAGTTTAAGTAAGTTTAAAAAAGAATTTCACGATTTAATCATGCTCTTTGCTCTTAGGGAGATCCAAAAAATAAGATGTGTCATTTTTTTACAAATATTACTTGCAATCATGGAGGTATGAGGAGATGTTGCCCAGGCAGCGACACCGGCAATAACACATTTTATTATCTGTAAGTACCTTATAAAAATTGGGGAATATATATCAGTGAAAAAAATTACATAAAAGTTGTTTATAATACATTAAATTAGTTCTAGAAAACAGTCAAAAGTGCTTATTTAAGTAGCTATAAAAATATTGTTAGTATAAAATGTACTCTAATGATGGGTCTGACTCCCTGTGCATTTTTCCGCAAAATATTTATATTTTGTGGGAAATATTTATTATTTAGAGCCATAGCTTGCTGGGTTATCTTTATATCAAAATTCCTCCCTAGATATTCTAAGTGATAAAACCTTGAACAAAATGTTTCAATCAGGAATTTATTCTCGGTTAATGCTTCTCATCCTACCACTGACATTATTGTGGGGTTATAAAAAAGTTCAAAGTGTATTTGTACAACCACAAGCAATTTTAGTTTTAGGAGGTTCAACTAAAAGATTAGAAAGAGAAAAATTTACAGCAAATTTTGCAAAACAATATCCTAACTTACCGATTTGGATTTCGGGAGGAAGTCCCCCCAGTGTGACAAAAAAAGTATTTATCAAAGCCGGTATCGATCAAAAGCGTTTGTACTTAGACTATCGAGCTAATAACACAGTCGAAAATTTTACAACGTTAGTAGATGATTTACAAAAAAGAGGAATCAATAAATTGTATTTAGTCACTTCCGACTATCACATGCGCCGTGCGACTATAATCGGCGAAATTGTTTTAGGTAGTCGGGGAATTGATTTCCAAGCCATATCAGTTCCTTCACAAACTAATTCTGAACCTATAGAAAAATCTATTCGCGACGGAGTTCGATCGATTGTTTGGGTAGCGACTGGTTTGGGTGGTGGGGAAAAATACAAGGAAAAATAATTGCTAATATTACTCCAATTTAAATTATCAATTGGAATTAAATACCTCAAATTATGTTAAAATTAAACTCCCTTTTTTAGATAAAAAAGGGAATTTTGATATGTGATCGATCTTCTCTGAGGATTTTGCTATTTACGCAGCAGCTTTCTCTTGAACAAGTACAAAAGGCTGCACAATCAAGGTATTAAATCGTTTTTCTCGCTGCATATTCCATTTTCCTATTTGTTCTGCCGAAGGCTTAGAAATTAAGGCTTCATCAATCCAATTTTGCACTTGTGAGGTTTTATCGTTAGCTATAGCTTCTCCAACATCGATTAAATCTAATACTGAAGCTACTACAATTACAGAATCTTTTTGTACGTGAGGAATCAACCATGCCCATTCAGCTTCATCAAGATTTTCATCTAATTGCGCTCTTATATCTTGATTTGTCATAATTTATTAATTATCCTTCAATCATTAATATATAGCAGTTTGAATTGATTAGGAATTACGCAATCGTCACAAGTAACGGGTGGTGCGTAACATCAAAACCCTTATTACTGCTTTAAAAATTTAATCCGGTATTAAAGAATTAAAAAATTGGCTACACTATCAATGAATTGTTCTGAGATCAAATTCCGATGCCTGCGATTATAGCCAAACGACCAAAAGCAATTATACTAACTAAGAATATAAAAACAACTGCTACAGTGCGAGGTGAAAATAACGATGACTCAACGCCCTAAATCGTGCAATGTATTAATCGCTCCAGCACATTGTTGGGTTACAGTCTCTAAATCTTCCTTAGTTGTGGAAGCGGGTGGAGAAATTAATTCGCCAATTCTAACTGTAACCGGAACTCTTTGAGGAATAGTTGAACCTTTTTGCTCGATTTCCTGAGTACCCCACAAGCATACTGGTATAATCGGCGCTTTTGCTTTTGCTGCAATTAATGCTGCACCTCTTTTGGGGTCTGTAATACGTCCGTCAGGGGTGCGAGTCCCTTGCAAGAAAATACCCACAGCCCACCCATCATTTAGATACTCTAAAGCCTTACGAATCGCATTGCGATCGGCATTTCCCCTGCTTACAGGGTAAGCACCGTACAACTGAATCGCTTGCTTAAAAATCGGAATTTTAAATAATTCTTCCTTCGCCATATAGGATACAGGACGGCGGACACTATTAGAAACAATCGGTGGATCGAAATTACTAGCGTGATTGCTTACTACGACTAATGCTCCGCTACGAGGGACATTTTCGGCTCCATAAATACGCCCTCGGAAGTAACCGCGAAGTATGGGGTTTACTACCGAGTATTTCAAAGCGCGGTAAAGTAGGAGACTAGCAAATGGTTCGCGATTTCGAGACATATTTCATGAAGAATGGGCATTGGGGATGAATTATGAATTATGAGTTATGAATTATGAATTATAAGTTGTATGTTCAAAACTTTTTTCTTTTTGAGCTTCTAGCTTACTCACTCCTAACTCCCAACTCCTAACTCCTAACTCCTAAATCCTAACTCCTAACTTCTAATTAATATTGTTTCAGCAGCAGAGCGAACATTTTCTAAATTCAAACCCGAGCAAGTGCGCTTAATTAAGCCGGTTAAAACATTTCCAGGGCCAATTTCTACGACTCGTCCAATTTCTAGCTCAGGTAATGATAAAGCTATTTCCCGCCAGCGTACGCTTCCAGTCATTTGCTGGATTAACCGTTGCTTTAAAACATCGGCTTCCACAGCTGGTACTGGTTCGACATTAGATAAAACGGGTACATTAGCTTTCTGAAACTCTACAGTGGCTAATACATTCTCAAATTCAGCAGATGCCTCTGCCATCATAGGTGAATGAAATGCTCCGGATACTTTTAAAAGCACTTTGCGCTTTGCTTTTACCTTCTCCATGACACTTTCGACAGCTTCAGGAGTACCGGAAATTACCACTTGTGCGGCACTATTATCATTCGCCAGTACCACATCCTTGGTTTCAGAGAGGATTTGATTTAATTGTTCTCTATCGAAACCCATTAAAGCTGCCATTTTACCACCAGCAGCATTTTCCATAAGTTCTGCGCGACGCTTGACCAATTTTAACCCAGCAGACCATTCAAATACACCTGCTACATATAAAGCAATATATTCTCCCAAACTATGACCAGCAACTAAATCTGGTTTCTCTGTTTTACCTATAATATCGGCGAGGATAGTTTCTACAACATACAAACAAGGCTGAGTGTAAAGAGTACGGGCTAACTTTTCTTCATCATTTTGACAGATTTCGCTGACACTCCAGCCCAAAATTTCTTCAGCTCGAACAAATTTTTCCTTCGCTTCGGAAAATTCTAGTAAATCGATCCCCATTCCCAGCGCTTGGGAACCTTGCCCGGGAAATACCCATGCGGTTTTACTCATCAGTTAGTTATTAGTTATTTAGTTATTAGTTATTGCTTAGGAGTTAGGAATGAGAAATCAACTTTTAACTTATTCACGCAGTGGGTTCAACTAAATTAATCCCTTATACAAAAAGAGTTTCAAGAATTTAACAATAAAAATTCATCACTCCTAACTCCTAAATGTTTATCTTCCCCATTGAAAAATCGCCGCACCCCAGGTTAATCCAGCGCCAAAACCAGATGCAGCGATAGTATCTTCAGGTTTAATTTTACCTTCTCGGACCGCTTCATCTAATGCCAAAGGAATCGAAGCAGCAGAAGTATTGCCATAACTGGCGACATTACTTATTACTTTTTCAGATGGAATGGAAAGTCGTTCTGCCACAGCATCAAGAATGCGTTGGTTAGCTTGATGCAATAGTAGCCAATCCACTTGTTCTACATTCAGATTGGCATGAAACAAAGCTTTGTCAATAATTTCCGGTACTCGCTGAATGGCAAAACGATAAACTTCCTTGCCATTCATAGAAACATTGCTAAAATTACCCTTTGAAATATTTACACCTTCAATCAGTTCTTTTGATTGCGGTGTATAGGCAAGGTTAAGACAGCTATTAAGAGTTCCATCACTTTTAATTTCAAAGCCTAGCAGACGATCGCATTCATTGGCTTGTAACACAGTAGCCCCAGCACCATCGCCAAATAATACGCAGGTACGTCTGTCTTCCCAATCCACCCAACGAGAGAGGATATCCGCGCCAATCAAAAGTACATTTTGAAATACACCTGTTCTAATATATTGAGCGGCGGTTACCAATCCAAACACAAAACCAGAACAAGCCGCAGTCAAATCAAATGCTACTGCATTAGTTGCTCCCAATTCAGCTTGAATTTGACTTGCACTACCAAATAAGTCATCGGGAGTGGAAGTTGCGAGCAAAATCAAATCTAACTCTTTTGGTTCGATTTGTGCCATTTCTAATGCTTTAAGGCTCGCAGCAGTACCCATAGTACTAATAGATTCACTTTCTCGGGCTAGTCTTCGTTGACTAATTCCGGTTCTGGTGGATATCCATTCATCTGATGTATCAACCAGCTTGCTCAGCCCTCGGTTATCCAGGAAGGTTTCTGGCACTGCCGAGCCACTTCCTGTAATTGCTATTCCTAAATTTTGCACTCATTCTCTCCGCAGCTATCTGCTAGAAGGACTGTTGAAATCGAACAGAAAAACCATTAGCCTATAGGCAGTTTAAAATCACTGACTATAGACTACGGACATTTAATACCCCCTGGCTAATTTATACAACGCTTTTTTCACTCAGATTTTGGGAGTTAATGCGTTTTAGTACTTGGTTGTCCACAGCTTCTTTTGCTAGACGAATTGCACCGAAAATTGAAGGAGCTTGGGAGCTACCATGACCAATTACACATATGCCATTCACGCCTAAAAGTAAAGCTCCACCATGTTCTGCATGGTCCATTCGCTGTTTAATGCGTTTCAGGTTTGGTTTTAAAATAGAACAACCAAGTTGGCCGCGCAATCCTTGGGGTAATTCTTCGCGAATAATTTGCAACATGATTTCCCCAACAGCTTCGGCAAATTTTAATAACACATTGCCGACAAAACCATCGCATACAATCACATCAAAATCACCCGAAAGCACATCGCGTCCTTCGGCGTTGCCAATAAAGGTAACGTACGGATTTTCACTTATCATTTGGTGGGCGCGTATGGCAACATCGTTACCTTTACACTCTTCCTCACCGATATTTAATAAACCTACTTTGGGTTGTGTTACACCCAAAACATACTGAGAATAAGCCGAGCCTAAAATGGCAAATTGCTCTAAAAACTTAGGACGGCAGTCTACGTTAGCTCCAACATCAAGTACTAGGACTTGCTTGCTGGCTACCATTGTAGGGAATACTGCACCAATTGCCGGACGATCAATGCCCGGAAGTCTTCCCAAACGAAGTAAAGCTGCTGCCATCGCTGCACCAGAATGGCCGGCACTAATTACAGCATCAGCTCGTCCCTTTTTCACCAAACTCATCGCCACGTTGATTGAGGCCTTTGGTTTGCGTCTAATGCCGCTTAAAGGTTCCTCATCCATGGCGATCGCGCCTTCGGCGGGGACTATTTCGACTTGTTCGGACTTTATTGATGATGGCAGTATAGGTTTAATATCTTCGGGGGAGCCAACCAAAAGTACTTTTACACCCAATTCTTCGACGGCTCGCAGTGCGCCAGCCACGATTTCACCGGGTGCATTGTCTCCTCCCATTGCATCAATAGCGATTCTTACGCCAGTCGATCCCATTGCTCAGAGCTTCCAGAAACCTTACAAATTTTACCAGATGCCTCTGTTATTCGTAGTAGATTTTTAACTACCAAATCCTACTTTTATGAGGTAAGGCATCAATTCCGACTTTTGCTCAACATAACATGAATTTAGCTCTATCACTCCACTCTCCGTTGCCTACAGCCAAATGTTTTGAGCAATCCATCTAGGTGGATATTTCTTCCTCAAAAAATATTGCCACTAGCGCCAAATTTACTTCAAGCACTCCTGTAGCATCCGTAGGGGTAAATATTCTTGCATCGATAGTAGTTATATTTCCAGGAAGAAAATTTTTTTGTGTTGCACAATCAAATTTGATGTCTCACCCCATAAAATCGCTAACAATTCCATAGAAAAGACGAAATTAAATTATTTTTTTGATAAAAATTATCTTGACAAAAAAGATATTATAATGTTTTGATCCTACAAAACTTAAAACTATTCCAGGTGTTAATTGATTCATTTATTGCCAATATTATCCTTCATAAATATACTGCATCTTTTTTTCCTAAGTCTTTAAAATTACATTTCAAATAATTATGACTTAGCAAAATTATTAGTAAATTTGTTTACAGATAATTCCATAAAACTATTCTTTTCAATTCAAAATCGGAAATTAGTGAAATTTGCCTGATATACGATTCAATATCCAGAAGATATTCACAGTGAGGAGAGCGCAACAGTTTTCAGAAGTTGCTCTCAGCATTTATTTATCAGTAAACTGTATTATCTATGGCATGTATTTTTCGCTTCTAGGTATGTTGAGAAAAAAAGTATATAGTGGTAATTAAACTATTCAATTTGATTTTTTGTAAAAAAAGCAACTTTGTTCAAAAATATTGTTGGGAAAGTATTTTTTATGCGACTTATCATTTCGCCGTCATTCTAAAACTATCGCGAAAAAAAATCTACTTTTATCAAAAAAATATCAAATTATCGCATCAACTTTTTTCATATAATTATCTGATCGCATTATTATGAACTCGACAAAAACATCAGAATTTTTTATCAAAATAACTACAAAATTATTGATATGCTAAATTTAACTTAAAATACCTAATTTTTCGATTTGAATTTTTTAATACATAAATTTGCTGCAATCGTAACAATAAGTGTGATAATAAAAACCATTGCTTGAAAAATTTAAGCATAAAGGTTGAGGTAAATTGCAAAACTTTGTTATATTTACGTCTTCCAGAAACAATAATCAGCAGTTATGATTACGACCATAAAGACAGGGTTAGCTTGGTGCGTAATATTACAGCAGTACGGGTAGCAATTACTTATATAGGAGTGAAGGATGCTGGAATTATTTGGTTCGGGTTTAATTTCTTTGTGGTTAGATATGGCAGGAGTAAAAGTTAAGCCAATGGAGGCTTTTGACACCTTAGCTTGGCAAGCTGGCCCTGGCTTAGTTCTCGCGCCCGATCCGAATCCAGCCAGAAGTAATACAATACAAAAATATCTCAAAGAACTACAAGCATTAAAATTAATTAAACCCGAGCAAACCGAAGTTCAGGGTATTTGGATGCAATCAGGTCCGATACTGATGGCTAATCATAAAGGCACAAAACCCTTGCCAGCAGCTTCTTTAACCAAAATTGCTACAACACTAGCCGCACTAAAACATTGGGGTCACGATCATAGATTTGAAACTCTCGTAAGTGCTACAGGCCCAATTAAAAATGGTGTATTGGAAGGACATTTAGTCGTTAATGCCAGTGGCGATCCTTTGTTTGTTTGGGAAGAAGGAATAACAATTGGCAATATGCTCTCGAAAATGGGCATCAAGCGAGTCAATGGAAATTTAATCGTTGTTGGTAAATTGGCGATGAATTTCCAACGCAATCCCCAATTAGCAGGGCAAGCACTCAAAAGAACACTCAATAAAGCCACTTGGGGCAGACGTATAGCCTCCGTGCATTCACGAATGCCTAAAGGTACGGCAAAACCTCAAATTAGAATTACCGGAAAAGTTGAAGTCCTTTCCGAAGTAAATACCTCCCAAACTCCGCTGATACGTCATTACTCATTACCCATGACACAATTAATTAATGAGATGAACGTTTTCAGCAATAATAAAATGGCAGAAATGCTTGCAGAATCCGTAGGAGGAGCAAGTGTAGTTCAATCAACTGCGGCCAAACTTGCAAGAGTACCGCAATCGGAAATTCAATTAATCAATGGCTCTGGATTAGGACAAGAAAATCGTATTTCCCCCAGAGCAGCCACTGCTATGTTAATGGCGATTCAACGTTTAGCAGCCCCTCACAATCTTACGGTAGCAGACTTTTTTCCGACTTCCGGCTTAGATCATCGCGGTACAACTTACGCCAGACGTATTCCTAAAAATACTGCTTTTAAAACCGGTACTTTAAGGGATGTAAGTGCCTTAGCTGGAGTAATGCCTACAAAAGATCGCGGTTTGGTTTGGTTTGCAATTATTAATAAAGGTACTTATGTACCAGGTTTTCGTGCCGAACAGGACAAATTACTACAAACAATTCTTAAGGATTTGCAAGTGCCAGCAACCGCATCAACTGGAGTTAGTCCGACTTCAGGGAAAAAAGCCATACCCGAGCTAGGTAAGGCAAGTCGTAATGAAATTTTGTATAAAAGTTAAATCAATTATCAATTATCGGCCTTAATTATTATTTTTGTCTTAGGTGGAACCTGGCAATAAAGTTTAGTTAGGTTCTACCGGAGAGTATATTTAGAAGCAGAGAAGAAGCGCACCATTTGTAAGCCCTTCTTCTCGGAAAAAGTTTGATAATTATTAATTGATAGTTGTTAATTGATAATTTTTAATCATTAATTCTTAAATTGGGGAATAATCTCTGTAATCACCCTTTCGCTTGAGTTACCTCCTTTAACAACTATATTTTCTGTTTTCAAATTACCAGTAGCTGTTTCACCTTTAAAAGTTAATTGGGGTTCTTTTTGAGCGTATACTACTTTTCCCGAGGCTTCTACTAATTGCTTGTCTAAATACCAAGTCAAATTATTAGATTGGATTGATTGACCTTTTTGTCCGATACCTTTAACATTTCCTTGGACATACACCGTTTTCTGAGGTATTTTTAATTCACCCCGATTACCACTTACAGTTACATTTTCAGCACGATGTAACACTTTTAGAGGTGCATTTGTTTTAACAGTTTCAGCTTTTATATTCCAAGTCATAGAGTTACTAGCTATTTGCACCAAGGGATCTAGTAATTCGATAAAAGCATTTTTTGTGATATTAACAATCTCTGTTTTTAAGAAAATTTCAGCAGTATCTCCCCTACCACGATCGGTAATTTTATTGTTCTTGAAACGCTGAATTTGCATTGGGCGATCGCCAATTAATTTTTCTTGTTTAATCATCCAAGTTAAATGCTCGGTTTGCATTTGTAGTTGGGGTTCGACTGATTTAGCTACCACTCCCCCGGAAAAATCAATCCGTTGTTCCCGAGTTTTAACTTTTGCTTCTTGGGCTACTGCTTGTAACTGCTTGTGAGTGCCGTTAAGTTGATTGCGAACAATCATTAAGTCTTCTTGGGGCCGCCATTCTAATTCATTACCACGCAAAACTACACCGTTAGTAGGATCTGTAGCAACAATTTTGCCTTTGAGAAATAGTTGTTTTGCATCTTGTCTAATATCAGCCTTTTCTGCCGTTATTTTGTAAACTATTTTACCATCTTGATATAATTCACCATAAGGATTTTCAGCTTCACCAATTTGTTTTTCTTTCGTATATTTAGCTTGTTTAGCGTTGACTTTCCAAATTGGTTGACCTTTTTCATCAAATTGTTCTAAAGCTACACCTTGGAAAGTGAAGTTACTTTCGTCAACTTGCTCGGATTCGTTTTCGACTTCAACTTCATCGATAGTAGGGTTTCGATCTGCACAGCCAATTAATGTAAGAAGGGAGAAGGCGCAGAGTAGAAGGCAGAGCCTAAAAGCCCTATTAGTTAAGCTTTTCATCCTGTTTATATTAGACGGTTGTTTACGCCATACTGCATTCACAGACGTAGAAAAAGTCAAGGGTTTCCTTAAAAGTTTTTTCTTCTAAAAAACTTTTAAGAGTGCCCGTCATATCAATTTTGGATTTTGGATTTACGTTAGCGAAGCGTGTCCGATAGGACATATTTAGATTGTCCTCATAAATAAATTTAGGGGCTTGCGGATTTTTGATGAGCCACAAACTTCGTTTGAATAACGATTTTAGATTATTTCCATAGTTGAAACTAGGGATCCCTCAACCATTTATAATCCAAAATCCTGTTGGGTAAAATCTAAAATTTTTTTGGTCAATTTTATCCATATTTTTGATTTTTCGACCGGCACTTGAAATAATAAATTCAGAAATGCCGGCAACTGGCACATTTTTTTTCAGTGTTATTTTATTTATGTGCGCAAGATAAATTAATATCAATAGCAATGACCGCAATTGTCACAAGATCCTGGGTACTGCGTAAGACAAAATCATTATATTGCATTAAAAATTAGTCAGTGTAGGAGCAACGGCGATGGAGTGGGGAGAAAATCTACACCACTTTTTGCCTCCCCTACAAGCAAAATATGCCAGTTGCCTAAGTCCTAATCAAGCTCGGAACATTACTTTTAATCAATTTATCGTGAAATTAAGTCAAGGGCTTCGTGCCAAATTTTTTTCCTAAAATCTCCTACAAAAGAATATGCAAATTGAGATTATTCCTATAAAAATTTACTCTTGGATGATGCTGTAGAGGAAAAAAAAGATATGTTTACAGTAACAGGACTAAAGCTGCGCGTCACAAGAGTGGGATGGTGCGTGACACTACAACCCTTATAACTGCCTTGAAAATTAAATTAAGTGTCACCCGCCCCTACAAAGAAAATATGCCAGTTGCGGCCATTCCTAAGTAATATGCGCCAGCATAAAAATTCCCCAATTTAAAAAAATTTACCAGAATTTAGTTGACTGACGCATTTAATCAAGATAAATTTTGTTTAATTTAGCCTTCTAATTTCCGTCAAGTCTCAAAAATGAACTTGCCTACTTCTTTATTTTTCAGTTCTATTCTTGTACTTCTAAGCGGGGATCTACAATATCAGCCGATTGTTCTAAAAAACTCATTTCGGGTAATGGGCGATAAGGATATCCTTGACGAGGTGTCTTTTGAATATCTTCTTTAACGGCTTCTAAATCAATATAGCGATCGGAAACGTTAATTAAACTATCGCTAGTCATCGAACGTAAACTAACTACCTCAACCCTCACACCGCGATAACTAACCGAATTTACGGCATAAGCTAAGTCCCCATCGCCACTAACTAAAACCGCCGTGTCGTAGGAATCCACCAAGGCCATCATATCAACCGCTATCTCCACATCCAAATTGGCTTTTTTTGAGCCATCAGGTAGCTGTACCAAATCTTTGGCAATCACTCTATAACCATTACGCCGCATCCATAATAAAAATCCCTGCTGCTTCTCATTTGTCCGATCTACACCAGTATAGAAAAACGAACGCAGTAATCTAGAACCACCCGTCAACCTAGAAAGCAACTTTGTGTAGTCAATTTCAATTCCTAATTGTAACGCGGCGTAAAATAAATTTGAGCCATCGATAAATATAGCTACGCGGCCTCTATTTTCTAAAACTTGTTCTGGCGTAAATATTGACTCTTCTGGTAAATTATTCAACATCGCGTTTCATACCTCATTTTTTATTTTTGTAATCAATTTGTTATTTTTGTAATCATTGAAACCTATTACTTACATGTATAAGTAAGTTTCGGCAATTTATGATAATTATGATGTGGCTAATCTCTATAGATTCTATCGATTAACCCTTATCACTCGATGAAGAGATTTTAGATTTACGATTTTGATTTCACCAGAGTTATGAACCCGGAGGTTTGGAGATTTTAGATTGATGAGTCCAGCTAGTATTTTATCTCTATCTATTTGTAGCTAACAATACAATATTGATCCATAATCTAAAATCTAACATCTCAAATCTAAATAATCTTTATCAATTAATTTCAATGCTTTGAAAGATTGGCTTTGCTTTACCTAAACGTTGTTCGCTACTTAGCAAACCCCATTTTCCATGTGTGGTAAAGGGTGCAGCATTTGCAGTTTCTACTTGATTATTAAAGTCAATTCCAAAACCTAGTTGCTGGTATATATCGCTACTAATATTTGGAATTACGGGAGAAAGTAGATAAGCTGCCAACCTTACCGATTCTAAAACAATGTACAAAACTTGTTCTACTTCTTGTTGTTTTCCTTGTTTGTATAATGACCAAGGTGCTTGTTCGTCAATATACTTATTACAAGTTTGCGACAATCTAAGAATTGCTTCACAGGCTCTCGCGAAAGCTAAAGCTTCGTAGTTAGCTTTGACTTGTTCTCCTAGTTGCACGCCAATAGCTTTTAAAGGATTATCTGTGCTGATATTTTCGTTTGTAATTGACGGTATATTTCCCTCACAGTATTTTTTGACCATTTTTAAAGTGCGATTTAGCAAATTACCTAAGTTTTTTGCCAAATCTGCATTTAGAACTTCAATAAATCTAACTTCATTAAAATCGCCATCTTTACCAAATCCAATTTCCTTAACAAAGTAATAACGAACTGCATCCGCACCATATTTCTCTACCAAAGCTACAGGATCGATGGTATTACCAAGGCTTTTACCCATCTTCTGACCATCTTTGGTCAAAAAACCGTGTCCAAATACTCTTTCTGGCAAAGGCAAGTCGGCAGAAATCAACATTGCGGGCCAGTAAACCGCATGAAAGCGTAAAATATCTTTACCTATTAAGTGCAAATTTATCGGATACCATTTAGCCAAAGCGTTTTCTAAAGTAGCTTCATCTTCGGCTTCCAGTAAGGCTGTAACATATCCAAGTAAAGCGTCAAACCAAACATATAAAGTATGTTTTGGGTTATTTGGTACGGGAAACCCCCATTCCACATTCACCCGCGAAATGGAAAAATCCTGCAAGCCTCCTTTAATAAAATTGAGAATTTCATTTCGCCTACTCTCTGGTTGAATGAAATCTGGGTTAGAGCTATACAATTCTTCGAGATGGATTTGATATTTTGACAAGCGGAAGAAATAGTTTTCCTCATCTCGCCACTCCACTTCCTTATTGGTATGAATCGGACAACGATTTCCTTCTAGTAATTCTCTTTCTTCTTTAAATTCTTCGCAGGAAACGCAATACCAGCCTTTTTGCTGCCCTAAGTATATATCTCCTTTCTCCCAAACTCGATAGAAGAATTCTTTGACTATGAATTCATGGCGAGTATCAGTAGTACGAATAAAGCGATCGTATTGAATATTAAGCAATTTCCACAAAGATACAAACCCCGCTGACATTTGGTTACTAAATTCTTGGGGCTGTATACCTTTACTTTGTGCAGTGCGCTGAATTTTTTGCCCGTGTTCGTCAGTACCGGTAATTAACAGTACCGAAACACCTAAAAGCCTTTGAAACCGCGCCACTACATCTGCTGCCATCGTTGTGTACGCACTGCCTATGTGGGGCAAATCGTTAACATAATATAGCGGTGTCGTAAGTGCAAATGTATTTTTTGTATTATCCACTAGACTCATGCAAAAATAAAATTACTTCTAAAAAAACTCTTTTCTATGTGGCATTTTTAGGCAAAACCACGTTATTGTACAATATTACATATGCTTTTTCAAGCAACAATTTAACCCTAGCAAATTTCTTCACTTTCTGTTTATTTGAAAAAAAATGTGTCATATCATTTGATTATTGTCTAAATAACATATTTAAAATTAAAAAATTGTTGAGATTTTTGTTGCAAATGATTGCCATTATAAATAAAAATTATATTTATACAGAAAACATTTTTTGTATAAGAACACTTTTTTCGATCTTAAAATGTCACAATCGGATCGAGTTAAATTGAGATATTCCTTTAAAATTTATTAGGAATAGGCGCAACGTCGCACATTCTTCCTTGTAAGAGAGGTCAATTTAGTGGTGTAGATATTCCTCGCAGCTTATTACCGTTGTGTGACACTCGGATCAATTTGAAAGGAAGAATAAGGCGTTTGACTCGCGTACCAATATAACTTGAAGTAAAAATCGCGGCTATTCCTGTTTATATTGAAAACTTATGAGTCTGAATAATTCATTCCTAATATCTCAGTTACCATTCGGGGTTTCATACTACAAGAACAGTTAGCTATTTTGAGAATGCCATACCTCAAGGTGCAAGTGTGTTATTAGTAAGCAATTATCCCAGCTTTATAGATCCATCAATGCTCATCTCTAGTATTATCTAATACCATGATTTTATTTATCGTCACTAAATAACCTAAAGCTAGATTTGAAGCGATTTTTGCTCAGAATAGAAGTGAAACCGTCTGAAATTTTGTTTATTGGATTTCTCCAAGCTAATAGTTGAGATTTTTCCCTTAATCAACCATTACTATGGTAAAGCTTACTCTACCTAACTCTATAAAAGAATTTCAACCAGGAAATAGCCCTCAACGCATTACAAGTAAATATCAGCAATTTCACTGGTTTACTAGTTACAATTACTTCTTTATAAGAAGTTAGCATAAATGCCGTACATATAAAACTCTTAAGTTTATGGGAATGGCCGCAACTGTCATATTTCGCTCATAGGGGAGGTAAAAAGTGGTGTAGATTTTTTTCCCACTTTATTGCCGTTGCTCGTACACGGAGTAATTTTTAACGCAATATAATGGCTTTGTGTCACGCACCAACTAAGGTATTGTGACAATTACGGTCATTGGTTGATTTAAAGCTTCTGAACTTATGAGACAATCAATCGAACTGCCATTCTTGGATAATTATTGTTGCCTCAAGGGTTCCCATAAGAATTTTTTTAGAAGAAAAAAATCTATTCGCGTGTCTGTCAGTGTCTAACTGCTTTTTCGCCTTAAAATTACCGTTGAGACACCTTTTGAGTGGGAAAATTTAAGCAGGGTGAAAATAAATTATATCGATAATTTTATAAGCTCAAAGGTAGTTATTGGTCGTCTTTATGGCATAAAACCGTAGCATCAATCAAAAAATCGGTCAAAACACTCAATAATGATCGTAGAAAAACTTATCCAAAGTGATGAATCCTACATAAGGAACTACTCTGTTAAAGCTGTGATTAGATTTTTATTCTGCATAGTAGCGGCAAACAATTTTTTCAAACATTTTTATCAACTAACTATTGAAAATAACCTAGTAACTTATGAATAAACCAAAAATTTTACGGAAACCTTGTTTCCTCGTTCCAAAAACAATACACTCAGAATATCCGCTATTTGTATATTTGCCTGGGATGGATGGCTCAGGCAAACTATTACGAACTCAAACTGATGGTTTAGAAGCTGCTTTTGACGTACGTTGTTTAGCTATACCGCGGAATGATCTTACTAGCTGGGATGAGCTTGCATCGAGTGTACTTAAGTTAATTTACGCCGAAATAAAAAGCACACCTCAAAGACTAGTGTATCTTTGTGGAGAGTCATTTGGGGGTTGTTTGGCGCAGAAAGTCGCAGTCTCAGCACCTAACTTATTTAAGCGCGTAATTCTTTTAAATCCAGCTTCGAGCTTTCGTTTTCACCCTTTTTTTTACTGGGGATCGCAATTTACTGAACTCGTACCAAACTTTTTGTATGATACGGGTGCTTTGGGATTGTTACCATTTCTAGCTTCATTACCAAGAATAAATCGTGGTGATCGCCAAGAACTTTTGAAAGCAATGCGCTCAGTTCCACCGGAAACACTTCGTTGGCGAATATCCCTACTCAGAGAATTTTACATTGATGAATACAAACTAAGTCAATTAACTCAACCTATCTTAATAATAGCTGGTGCTAACGATAGACTTTTGCCTTCCACCAAAGAAGCTTTAAGGCTAGCCAATATTCTTCCTAATTCTAAAATTGTAGTACTTCCAGAAAGCGGACATGCCTGTTTGTTGGAAAAAGATATTAATCTTTACGAAATTATGCTTCAGAATGAATTTTTAGAATGCGATCGCCAAACAACTAAATTTACGAGTTGAAGTCAAGGGTTCCCAGCAGAAATTTTTTTAGAAACAAATTTCCCCTGGGTGCCCGTCAATTCTAGATAATTTGTGTTCCTCCCCTGATTTTAAATGCAGGGGCTTCCCACATCCCGGGTTTTTATTTTTTTATTTAATATATTAAATTCGGGTGATTAAATAGGTAGGCACGAACAAATATAACTATGTAACGAAATATAAATTAGCCAAAACCCTTGTGATTGCTATCTCCCTTCGGGAGACGCTCCGCGAACGCTCCATTTCATGACCCTCGCAATGACATAGTAATAAATTTTCTCACCCACCTACTTACTGATTTAATACTGTTAATAAATACTTTAAGCAACAAGATATAAATTTTAACAAAATCAATCAATTACAAAAAAAAGACCCTGACTTGCAGTCAGAGTCCTATAATGGTGCATCTACAATTTGTACATTCATAAGAGATATCTTATTTTCCGCATACTCAAATGGTAAATTCTTATGTTTTCAAGAAAAATTTATCTAAAACTAAGAATTTTTAAAGTTTGAAAAAATATGAGTATGGTTAACTACATATAAAAATATAAACCATACCAAAACGAGACAACTCAATTAAAAATCATAAATTTTTATACATTTAGTCGCAGCTAGATTGTGCTTTTAGGGGGATGTGAAGATAATCGCCGCTCGGATATAGATTAAATAGAAAATAATTTCATATAGATCTACTGGTATCTTTAAATGTCAGAAAAAGCCGAGCAAAAATTAGTTAAATCAACTCCTAATGCTTCAGAAACAGAAGTTCATGTTCAACCTCAAACTTCAAAACATAAATTAGAAACACCATTGCAATTTAATTCCAACACATCTCCCCTAGAATCCTTGGCGAAAACAGTAGGTGAAGTAGGAGGAACGATCGCCGATACAGACAATGGCATAATCCAAATTCAAAACTCCTCACTCCCAACTCCCAACTCCCAACTCCTAACAACTAACTCCTAACAACTAACTCCCAACTCCTAACTCCTAACAACTAACTCCCAACTCCCAACTCCTTTAATCTATCGATACAAAGCGCAAATTTTGAGCAATACTGGTACAAGTAAAGTCACTTGTTGGGTACTACATGGAAATTAGAGCGAGTCACACACCGCTTTCAGATTGGTCTGGGGATGGTTTGGCGCTAGGATTATTTGAAGATGAGTTAGATTTAACTGGCGATTTGGCTGCTTTGGATAAGAAGTTAGCCGGTGTCTTAAAAGAATTAATAGAAGGCGAAGAATTTAAAGGAAAATCTAACAGTACTGCTTTCACTCGTTTAAGTGGTGATAGTTCTATTCGTAAAATTATCTTAGTCGGTTTGGGTAAAGCTAAAACTTTCAATGCTGAAAGCTTACGACGTGCGGCTGCATCTGCTGCAAGGTTAGCTAAAAAGCAAAAGTGTAAGACTTTGGGCATCAGTTTACCAGTTTGGAATGATGACGCAGCAAAAACTACACAGGCAATTGCTGAAGGTGTACAGCTAGCACTTTATCAAGATAACCGTTTCAAATCAGATTCGGAAGAAAAAGAAACACAAGTAGAAACCGTGGATTTACTAGGTTGCGGCGGACAAGAAGCTGCTGTAACTCGTGCCAATCAGATAGCTTCTGGAGTCAGCCTGGCACGGGAATTAGTGGCAGCACCAGCTAATGAATTAACGCCCATAACTATGGCAGAAATCGCTCAAGCCATCGCAAGCGATCACAGTTTAGAATTAGAAATTCTGGAAAAAGAAGACTGTGAAAAGTTAGGTATGGGTGCTTTTTTGGGAGTCGCGCAAGCTTCCGATTTGCCTCCGAAATTTATCCACCTTACCTATAAACCCCAAGGTACCCCAAGACGCAAGTTAGCAATTGTTGGTAAAGGTTTAACCTTCGACTCTGGCGGATTAAATATCAAGGGTGCGGGTAGCGGTATTGAAACCATGAAAATTGATATGGGTGGCGCTGCGGCTACCTTGGGTGCAGCTAAAGCAATCGCACAACTCAAGCCAGATGCGGAAGTTCACTTTATTTCTGCTGCTACTGAAAATATGATTAGCGGACACGCCATGCACCCTGGCGATATCCTTAAGGCTTCTAACGGTAAAACTATCGAAGTTAATAACACTGACGCTGAAGGACGTTTAACCTTGGCGGATGCGTTAGTGTTTGCTGATAAGCTAGGAGTCGAAGCCATCGTGGATTTGGCAACTTTAACAGGAGCTTGTGTAGTTGCTTTAGGAAATGATATTGCAGGGTTATTTACTCCTAGCGATGAATTAGCATCCGAGTTGCAAAAAGCTTCCGAAAGCGCCGGGGAGAAATTATGGCGCATGCCCATGGAAGATAAGTATTTTGAAGGCTTAAAATCTGGTATTGCCGATATGAAGAATACTGGGCCTCGTGCTGGTGGTTCAATTACTGCATCATTGTTTTTGAAGCAGTTTGTCAAAGATACTCCTGCTTGGGCGCATTTAGATGTTGCTGGGCCTGTATGGACTGATAAGGAAAACGGTTATAATCCTTCTGGTGCAACAGGTTTCGGCGTGCGGACTTTGGTTAATTGGGTTTTGAGTTAGTTTTTTCGGTGGGCATTTATTTGTCCACCGTTGATTTAATATTTTTTCCGGGTGTAAGAATATGAAAAGATTCACATCAAAATTTGTTTTATATCAAGTCCGGTTGATTACTTACTATATAATCCGATTGAAAAGATCGCGCCTGTTGCCGTAGAACGAGTGAATACTTATTACTCATTATTCATTACTTAACAGCTACATTTAAAAAAAAATCAGGACTTACGCAATTGTCACAATACTCGGATGGTGCGTGACACCACAACCCTTATTACTGCGTTAAAAATTTAATTAAGTGTCACAGCACCCTACAAAAAAATATGCCAGTTGCGTAAGTCATAAAAATTTTACTGACACCCTCAAAGGGTGGAGCTACATTTACAAAGCCCGTGAAGACGGGCTTCGTTTTCGTAGCCCCAGGCTTACAGCCTGCGGGTTTTTCAAAAAATTGGAATGCTCCCTATGAAAGCTTATTTCAAAGCAATTAAATTTAAAGTTAATTGCTAACAATGGTGGAGAAAATCACTTTTTCTTAGACCGATTCTTTCGACGAGATTCTTGCTGCATTTTTTTCTTATTTTTTACTTTACTTTTAGATTTCTTTTGTGAGTTAGAAAATCCTTCTACCTCAGTCAAAGTATTGCGAGTTTGTTGAAATGGAAGTATCGTAAAACAATTAGATTCTATGTCGGATATAGCATCTTCAATCAAAGAATAATGAATGTCTTTACGAAGTTGCTTCAAAGTCGCTTCTGGACCTATTTCTAATAGTTCGTTAAACTCTTGCCGCTCGAAATCAAGCGGTCGGATTAAACCCTCATTAAAAGTTTGTTCAATATACTGCTGAAGTTCTACTGGAGCAATCATAGAACTGTTCATTACTAAGTCAGCCAAAATATAATTATGTTCCTTTTCGCCTTGAGATACGGAAGGTTTATTTGCATAAATATTTGAAAAAAGTTCTTTATAATACTGGATTATTTTCTCTCTAGAAATAATTTCTTGGACAACTAAAATAATTAAAGATTCAAAGGCAGCGCCTCTTACAAATCGATCGATTTCTTTGTTTTCTATCAGTTGTTTGATAGGTTCAATATTTCCATTACAAACAGAAGCAAGTATTCTACCTAAATCCTCAGTTACCAAATCTCCGGCTACATTAACTGGCATCTTTCCCGGAATTGAGAAAAAATCGATCAGGAGCGGATAAGCTTGAGATTCTCTAAATTGCCCCAGTAAGTAAAAAGCACAAATATGTAGAATATAGTCAGGGTTATTTGATAGTTCCTCAAGGTTATTTTTACAATTCGATAAAACATCTAATAATAAAGGAGTAATAGCTTCCCTTTCTTCGATGGCTCTTTCTAAAGCTTGGCGGGGTAATTTACCATTATTATTTTCTAAATTAGATATAATTTCTGACAATTGCATATTCAAGAATTCCCGTTTTGTTAAAATACTTTTGCTATTTTAAAACAGCATTCCCAGCCTCAGGGCTGGGAATGAATCAAAAAGCTGGAGGTAACTTATTTCTATTAGCCCGTGCAGACAGGCTTGGTTTGTGTAGCCCCAGGTTTCCAACCTGCGGGCATTAATTATTATTTCACAATGCCCAATGCACAATTCCCCATGCCCAATTCTTCACTTCCTTTCTGGATGTTTGGTGTTTTCAACCGAAGGATGCCCCATTTGGTTAATCGCTGCAATCATCTGATATAAGCGCCCCAAATCCTTTTGGTTAAAGTACAATAGCAGCCGAGGTAGTCCAAAAGCTTCCTCTGTACCCTCTTCCAGTAACGCTTGACTTTTTTCAATTTTTCCTTTCACCAAAATGTGTCTGAATTCAGTATTCAGCTTCCCAACTTCAGCATCAGATAACTCCGAATTCAGACGAATCACTAGGCGATCGCCAACGTAGCGACTAGAATGATAAACTTTGTAAAAATTAGTAATAGCATTACAAGCAACTTGTAAATTGTCTGTAACAGTATATAAACTGGGATCTTCAGGACTTACCAGACCTTTTTCAACTAATTGTTTATCAATATATTCGCTCCAAGACTTCCAGTAATCACCACCTGGATGATCGATTAAAATTAACGGAACTGGTCCAAATTTACCAGTTTGACTTAAAGTCATACACTCGAATGCTTCGTCTTGAGTGCCAAAACCACCGGGGAATAAAGCTACAGCATCACTTTCTTTGAGCAAAAATAGTTTGCGAGTAAAGAAATATTTAAAATGTATTAGTTTATCATCACCCTGAATAATTGGGTTAGCCTCTTGTTCAAACGGTAACTCGATATTTAAACCAAAAGAATTTTCCCGTCCAGCACCTTCGTGTCCGGCATGCATTATACCACCACCGCCACCAGTAATTACCATGAACCCTAACTGGGAGACGCAGCGTCCAAAATCCCTGGCCATTTCATAGTCTGGTGTTTCTGGTGATAAACGTGCCGAACCGAATATGGTAACTTTACGAACATGCTGGTAAGTATGAAACAATTGGAAACCTCGTTCCATATCAGCCAAAGATGCCGATAATATTTTCCAATCTAGTCGGTCAATTTCATCCCCAGTAAGTCGCAATATAGTATTTAAAGCTTGCTGGATATATTTCCGATTTTTTAATGTCGGTAATTTTTCTATTAACTCAACGATATCCGCTTGGAGATGCTCTGATGCATAAAAATCATTGGAGGTCATGACTGTTGCCGCCAAAATAACATTATAATTTACTTAGTTTTGGTGTAGAGCATTAACGCCCTCACTAATGGCACTCATAGTCCACAATCTATAATTTTTAACTTTTCTTATCCTTCAAGGGGATGGTATTTATACTTATTAATTCATAGTTAGCAATATAAGACCATGAGTAATGACTAAAAATCAATAAATGTTAATTCGTAATTGAAATTTAGGATATTACTTTTGGGCATTAAAAAGCACCTTTGGTTGATAAAACCAAGGCGCTGGTGACGAGCACCCATAGAAACTTTTTTAGAAGAAAAAAATTCTTATGGGAACCCTTGACGTTTGCCGTCGCCAACCCGTGCCGGTGGAGCTAGAGGAATTGATATAGATTTTTATTTCAAAATGTAAAATTGACCTATATCGATAGGTCTGTATCTGTAAGAATATTTTGTAACTCCAAAAATTGTATTCTAAACTTAACTCACTTTGTATCACCCACGCAAGCAGAAATGCATTTGCAGCAATACAATATCCATAATCGGGTTTCTATAATCATTAACTTGCTGTAAATTTAACGACTTTCAAGAAACCCGGATTTTAAGCAACATAACGCTTAAAGTACTGTGTCTAATCTTTTTCAGGAATAGCTTGTACTTTACCATTAGGTCTGAGGATTGCACGTACTTTTACATTTTGTCCATTTCGACTAGGAGAAACGAAAGGTTCACCAATTTTTGGGATACCGGCGCGATCAACATAATCTCTTGCAGCTTTACCCAAAGGAAGAATTTGTTCGAGCGCACCATCGACACCTACTGTCAAGCTATATTGTAAAGGCTGCGTTAAGCCTCTAGGAGGCTGCCAGCGTTTTCTCAGGTAATCTCTTACTTCCACAACTTGATTGGTATCGAATAAGGTTTCGCTGTTGGCTGCTGCAGTTGTTACTCTTGACTTCTCGCCATTATTTGCTGGAGTTGCTTTGCGACTCTGTCTTAATTGTGCTGCTAAATCTCTACTGGTTTTAGAGGATATGGCAGAGGAATTTTCTTGACTATTATCATTCTGAGAAGATCCAACTGCTTGCTTTGAAGGAAGTACTGGAATTTTTGGGTTAGATGGGTTTGTGAGTGGCGGTAAACTAGTTAATGGCAAACTGGAGGAAGGTAAGTTAATTTTACTTTTAGGAGTTGCTCCGGAGTTATTTCCACTAATATTGGGTTTGCGAGCCACTTTCCCCTCTGAGGTTTTAGCAGATGGAGAATTTGGAGTGATAGAAAGAGTTTGTCCGCCAGCTTGCGGTTTTGTAGCTGTACTACTACTGAGATTATTGCTATCAAGTGGGGGCAAGGGAATATTGGACAAACTGCTATTAGAATTTGTAGAAGCTGAGGGGAAAGTACTACCCGGTTTCTGAGTTGCTCCTACTGTCGGGTTGGGAGATGCCTGTGGGTTTGCTAAAGACGCATTAGGGAAGTTTAAACCCGAACCTAGTGTTGGTAGAGGCGATAGGTTCGGTGTAGGAGTAAGTAAAGAATTTGGAGTCGCCAATGGAGTTAACAAAGGCGTAGGAGAAACATTACTTCCAATTTCTTTGTTTGCTTTCACCACAGTTTCAGTCGTCCTATTCCTTTGTTGTCGAAGGCGATTGGCATACTGATAAGTAATTGGCATCAAACCGACACCCAATACCAACACTGCGGCCACAGGTGCCCAAGCAGGTAACCCAAAGCTTCTTTGAGGCTGTTGAGTATGATTAGGTAAAGCAACAACATCAGCCATATATTCGTCCAAAGCTGTTGCTAAATCAAATAATTGCAACAAACTCAGTTGAATTGAATGACCAGAAGAAGATGAAGCTAAGGAACCAAGAAATAATTGATGAGTCAAATGGCTGTTTGGTTGTAAATAAATATCTTCCTTTCTGGCAAATTCATTTTTAGAAATTACAATATCTTGCCCATAATTAGGAAGATTTTCAACTACTGTAGTTTCAGATATTTGACTGGCAGAATACCCTTCAACTCTCGAAGCCCAAAAATTTTCTGGCGACTGTTGTAAAATTTCCTGCACGTAGCTTGATACTGCTGTATGTAAAGCTTCCAACTGGTCCCGGTCGCCTTTAACTAGGATTTTTTCCTTTTCTGGTTGCCGCGGATCGTCAAAATGAAGATTAAATCTGACCTGCTTGAGAACGGATTTTCCCATCCAACGCGACAAAGGAGAACTTTGCGCCAAAACTTCTAACGTGCAGGTAGGCGGCGTATACCGACGAATCACTGAATTTGATAGAGGCATGGCAGTAAATGCGTCTTGGACATTTCAAAATTTTGTTGAACGATCTATTAGTACTAGCCAGAGACGGCGGTGTCCACCGGGACCACTATAGAAAACTAAATCTATTAGTAGTTTGAGCGCCAAATTGGTCAGCATATCCGTGGAGACGTTCTCCGAATCTTCCATCCGCTCTTGATAAGTGTTGCAGAAAGCATCGATGTAATCTCCCAATAAAGCTGAGAAATGAGGTTCGCGATTGTTCTTAGCTTGCTGCTCTAACAAGTCAACAGCACGACGGATCAATTCTTGATGCTGTTTGGCAAGATAGCAGGTAATCAAAACTAATGACCGCGCTTCTTCTACATCTAATTTTTTTCTGCCTCCTTGACCTTTACGTATGGGGTTAGACTGGCGCAGTCGCCATAGCGCCACCCGGTCTGGCACTCTTGATTCTAAATTAAGATTAATTGCCGCACTGAGCATTGCCTCGGAACCAATGCCTGTCAAAGCTTCTAGCGCCAACAGTACCAAATCTATCTGGGCTTTGATATCGTCCCAGTGAATGGATGTCGGAGCGGCAATGTTAGTTAAATCCTCCCACTGGGAACTTATAGTGGGTGAATCGCCAGCAGAGTCCATAACTTTAAGCATAGGTGATCGGGCTGGTAGGGGCTGTTGCTGTTACCCATTTTGAAACCAGACTCTCAACATTTTATATTGGTTTCCACAAGCTTTAGCAAAAAAATTGCAATTTGGCAAGCTTTTTACCTGATTTCAATCAAGGGTTCCTATAAGAATTGTTTTAGAAGAAAAAAATTCTTATGGGTGCCACTCAACAGCAATTTGTCTTTTACTTACTTTAGATTCAATTTCTATTTTGTTAAAGAAGAATTTTAGGGAGGGGAATTGGGAATAGGGCAGAAATTATTTAACTCTCACCTCCCAACTCCCGCCCTCTTAACTCCGCGAGTTCAATACCTTTAACCTTCATTTAATATAAGCAATAGTTACGCCCGTACCCCCATCGTTTTGTGGTGCGGCTTCGTAATGACTAATTCGGGGATGCTGCTTTAAAAAAGCGTGAACCCCTTGGCGCAGTTTTCCCGTTCCATGTCCGTGAATAATCCATATCGCCCTTACAGCTTCTGAAATCGCTTTGTCTAATATTAATTCGGAATCTGCTACTCGCTTACCACGTAAATCTACGGTATTTTTAGAAGTCCGAATTAAAGGCGCACTTTCTGCGGGGTTCGGTACTGGTGCTGGTTTTGCAGCTGGTTTAGCCTTGACTGATGGCTGTACTTTTTCTCCACTTAGAGATTCCACATCCTCCAACTTTACTGTCATTTTCATAATTCCAAAGCGGACGTTAAACTCCCCATCTTCGTCAGGAGCTGTTAACACTTCTGCGGTTTGTCCTAATCTGGGAATGCGAATCCGTTCGCCAACTTTTGGCATAAAGCCCGCTTTCTGTTTTGGCGCAGCTTTTGGTATAAATTTATCTGCTAATTTATTAATCTCATCTGTAGCTTTTTTAGCTTCTTGGGCAGTTGATTTACCTTGTTGCAAACGCTTAATTACGGCAGCTATTTCACCTTTGGCAGAAGCGATCGCTTGTTGTACTGCTATTTCCTGAGAAGCACGCAAAGATTTTTCCCTTTCTTCTAAATCTGTGGCTTTTGCAGATACTTCTTTATAAAAACGTTCTGCTTGCTGCAATAAATCTTGTGCTTGTGCTGCTTTTTCTTCCTGACGACGACGCTGAGCTTCTAATCCGGCTATGACTTGATTCACTTCATCTGTAGCACCTCCCATTTCATCTTTTGCCTTTTCGATTACTTCTGCTTTTAATCCCAAGCGAGAAGCAATTGCTAAAGCATTAGAACGTCCGGGAATTCCCCAGAGTAAACGGTAAGTTGGTGACAAAGTTGCTTCATCGAATTCTACCGAAGCATTTTCAAAGCGTTCATCTTGATACTTCAATGCCTTCAGTTCGCCAAAGTGAGTCGTAGCAATCGTCAGCAATGAATGATCTGCAAGGTAACGTAACAAAGCAATAGCTAAAGCACTACCTTCTACAGGATCTGTACCCGCCCCAACCTCGTCGAAAAGTACTAAGGAAGCAGGAGGGGGGGAAGTAAATTTATCTTCTTCGACTTCCTCATCTCCTTGTCCCCCTTCCTCGTCACCCAGTGCATCCAAAATCCGGCTAATCCGGCGGATATGTCCGGAAAAGGTTGATAAACTCTGCTCTAATGATTGTTCGTCGCCGATATCAGCTAATACTTTGTCAAACCAAGGTAATTCTACTGGCTCCCGGGCTGGTATAAATAAACCAATCTTTGCCATTAACGTTGCCAAACCCAAGGTTTTAAGAGTTACGGTTTTACCCCCAGTATTTGGCCCGGTAATCGTAACAACTCGAATATATGGATTGATAACTAAGTCTACGGGAATTACTGGATGTCCTTGTTCGTGATACTGCTGCCACACTAACAGGGGATGTCGTAATTCTCGTAAGGTGATATTTTCGTTTTGTAGCGGATTGATAAAACGCGGAGGATTTGCTTTCAACCAAAAGCTATATCGTGCTTTGGCAGCTGCTAAATCTAATGTAGTTGCTACTGCTAATAATTTTTCTAGATCTGATTTTACTTCAGCTACTTGTTCGGTTAGAGTGCGGCGAATCGCTTCTTCTTCTACTTGTTCTCTTCGCAATAATTGCCGCATTTGATTGCCCATGGGCACTACAGAATTAGGTTCCACATATAAAGTGGCTCCGCTAGTTGAAGTGTCATGTACAATACCTGGTATTGCGTCTTTTTGCGGTGCTTTTACTGGAAGTACAAATCGATCACCGCGTTGAGTTATTATCGTTTCTTGGAGGGCATTCCCCTTTACTTGTATAATGTTTTGCAGCTTTCGAGTAATTTGACTGCGATTTTGACGCAGAGAATTGCGAATATCCCCAAGCTTTTCACTCGCACGATCTGTTACTTGTCCTCGTTCATCTATACAGCGATGGATTTCTTGTTCTAATTCTGGATAAGTCCTTAAATCGGTAACTAGTTCGTTTAATATTTCTAAATCTGGATGGTTGTCAATCAGACGACGTAAATTTCTGATTCCAGCCAGGGTAGTAGCGATCGCGAGTAATTCATCTCCTGACAAAATACCTTTAAGTTCCGCCCTTTCTAAGGAATCGCCGAAATCTTGAATACCTTCAAAGGAAATTCCATTATCTAAACGACTTTCTAATTCGTAAACTTCTTTCGTTTGCGTTAATAAATGTTCGCTTTCTACTTGAGAGGAAGGAAGAGCAATATTACGTGCGGCGATCGCCCCCAGCTTGGTTGCCGCGAAAGTTGACAAATGCTGGCACAGGCGAGACCATTCCAATAATTCTAGTGTTTCGGATTGGATCAAGGCTGTTTAAATAATAATTTTGAAGTTATGTTAACAATCTTAGCGGCTCTCACGCTTGCTGACACAATGCCGTGATTTTTTACATACTATTAGCTTTTTATACTTCTGTATATAATTTCCTGTTTGTATATTTTCATGATTTACCTTTATCTTTTGATAAATCTTCTTTGTATATCTTGCTACTTTTGTCGCTAATTTTGCTTTTACGAACAAAGCTATAATCGATTTCGAGTCAAGGATTTCCTTAAAAGCTTTTTTCATTCCGAAAAAATTTTCATGGAAATCCGTCGGGTGCCCGACAATCAAAAAACTAATTATGTAATCCCGATTTTCGATCCAGGAGATGTACAGACAAAAAATTATATTAAACCCATAAATAATTATAATCCATTTACGCTATAGATTTTTGTATAATCTGCAAATTATATTTTTGGCTAACAAAATCTAATTTTAAATATTATTAAATACTTCTATTTTCCATAGCCTGATGACTAATTGTAAAATTTGATGCTATGGTTATATTTTTATCGGATAAAATACTTAATAAATAGCAATAAATAGAAATTATACCGTATTAAGTAATACTTCAAATTGTAAGTGCGATAAATTTTTGGAATAAATTATCACATAGAACTTCTCTTCAATGATACTGATTTTAACTATTTATGGATGGAGTAATTAGCTTTATATCGCTAGCTTTATACCATAAGGGTGATGACAAAATAAGACTGGACAGAAAACCAGCAGGATCTTGCAAACACGACTTGCCTAGTTTCTACTCATAGATGCATTTCCAGCGATTTATTAATGAATTTTCAATGTGATTTAAACTCACCCCTATTCAAAACAATTAGTTGTCAAAAAAAACCGCTCAAAATAACCCCACAATTTGATACCCTAGCTTAAATAGATAAGGATAACTAGAAGCGCGTGGATATTCAAATTGGGCGGAAAAAAACAGCCCGCAGGGCTTACGGAATAGATGAAATTGCTTTGGTGCCAGGAACAAGAACGTTGGATCCAACATTGGCTGATACCACATGGCGTATTGGTAATATTGAGCGAGAAATCCCAATTATTGCCAGTGCAATGGATGGTGTTATAGATGTTCGTATGGCTGTAGGTTTGTCAGAGTTAGGAGCATTAGGAGTTCTTAATTTAGAAGGAATTCAAACGCGTTACGACAATCCAGAGCCGATTTTAGATCGCATTGCTGAGGTAGACAAAGATGAATTTGTACCCTTAATGCAAGAACTTTATGCCGAATCAATTAAACCAGAATTAGTCAAGCAACGAATCAAAGAAATAAAATCTCTAGGAGGTATTGCCGCAGTTAGTGCTACTCCAGTTGGGGCTATTAAATATGGTTCGTTAGTAGCAGATGCTGGTGCCGATCTATTTTTTGTACAAGCTACGGTAGTTTCTACCGCACATCTATCACCCGAATCGATAATTCCTCTAGATTTAGCTCAGTTTTGCCGAGAAATGCCGATGCCGGTAGCCTTGGGTAACTGTGTAAGTTATGAAGTTACGCTTAATTTAATGAAAGCCGGCGCTGCTGCGGTATTAATAGGAATTGGTCCTGGTGCTGCCTGTACTTCCCGTGGAGTCTTAGGTGTAGGCGTACCTCAAGCAACTGCGATCGCCGATTGTGCGGCAGCACGGGATGATTATTACAATGAAACTGGAAATTACGTACCAGTAATAGCTGATGGGGGTTTAATTACTGGTGGGGATATCTGTAAGTGTATTGCTTGCGGTGCTGACGGTGTAATGATTGGTTCTCCCTTCGCCAGATGCGCCGAAGCTCCCGGACGTGGTTATCATTGGGGCATGGCAACCCCATCAACAGTATTGCCTCGAGGTACTCGCATTAATGTAGGTACTACTGGTACTTTAGAGCAAATATTAAGAGGACCAGCACAACTTGATGACGGTACTCACAATCTTTTAGGCGCTCTCAAAACAAGTATGGGTACCCTTGGAGCTAAAAATCTTAAAGAAATGCAACAGGTTGAAGTTGTCATCGCTCCATCACTATTAACGGAAGGCAAAGTATACCAGAAAGCTCAACGTTTAGGCATGGGAAAGTGAAAAAAATTAACTTAAAAAGTAGAAGGTGCGAGAAATATGCAATAGTTAACGATTGAATGGTATATGGTTATTATTCAAAAAACAAGGCTGATCGCTAACTATTTTTAAGCTCTCATGCTGAATGTCCAAGATTTTGTTAAAGAAATTTTTCCTTACTTTTAAACTATGGCTGGAAAAATCGCATATGTCGCCTACAATAGGAATAGCGGAGACGCATGTTTCCGTTCACTCCTCACACCACACTCCGCCCGGACTATTGTTCGGGCGGTTCCTTATGTCTTTGGATAATAAATTCTGACGCTACTGTGTAAATGTATATTCCAAATGGCAAGGCATTGGTTTTTGCTGTGGTAGAATTTTCACAAAAATCATAAACATCTGACTAAAAGGTTTTAAGGCATGTCATCAGCCACACAAGTTACGGACTCCACCTTTAAGCAGGAAGTACTCGATAGCGAGGTTCCGGTACTAGTTGACTTTTGGGCACCCTGGTGTGGTCCGTGTCGCATGGTAGCTCCCGTTGTCGATGAAATTTCTTCTCAATTTGAAGGTCAAATAAAGGTAGTAAAAGTTAATACAGACGAAAATCCTAATGTTGCTTCTCAGTACGGCATCCGCAGTATTCCCACGTTAATGATTTTTAAAGGCGGTCAAAAAGTTGATATGGTCGTTGGTGCAGTTCCTAAAACAACATTAGCTAATACTTTGGATAAGTATCTTTAAAAATTGATTGACTGAAAACTCACGACTGGTGTAGTTGAAAATAGGTAAAATAGTCTCTTAAATTTTCTTCTTCCCATTAAATCTAGCTTTACGATATCAATTAATTCTATATTCGTAGTTCAGCTATGACATGAGTTTTCAGTTATTGCTCTTCGATCTGTATATCTCAGGCTTTATATATAACAGACTAAGAAGTTGCTAAATTCAATTTAAGGCTTCTCCTGGTAGAAGTATTTCTTGAGAAAATATTAGCCTTAAAGTTTATATACCAAGTAAACTTTAAGACCAACTAAACTGGGTTTATGATTGATAAAGTATAAAGATATTAAATACTTAACCTGCGTAAATCCAGCTTTTTTCCCTAGCTAAAGGCTTAATATTTACTTAATAAATATAGCGAATTTCACCTTCGTTAAGGGCTCCCATGAGATTTTTTTTCTCCTAAAAAATTCTCATGGGTATACGTCAAATAAATTATTCTTGAACAAACATGCTTACCCGATTCTAACATTCTTAAATACAAAGGCAAGCTTAGTTATTTTTAACCGATAGCTACATAATCTCTTAAGGTGCTGAGTTTATTTAAAAACATTTCGTTTCAGCCGTAATGACAATTTGTTTAGTTGCGAAATTTTCCATAGAGAAATAAGGGGCTGCCAATGCAACCCCTTATAATTAGATGAAAATTTGAAATTCTAAGACCTAGTTTTTTTGTTCTTTAACGCTTGTTTTCTTCGATGAAGTTGAGTAGCGCTCGCTGCATTTTTAACTGGATAACCAACTACAGAAATAACCTGATACTTGCGTTCTTCTTCAAACTTTCTCAGTTCTGTATAGTCAAGCCAGTGAATGCAATCCACAGGACAAGTATCGATCGCTTCTTGAATCACTTCTTCAGAGTCGCCATCTTGTCGCATGACGCGGGAACGCCCATAATCGGGTTCTATATAGAAAGTATTACGAGCAACGTGGGCACAATACTTGCAGCCGATACAAGTAATTTCATCGACATACACGCCTTTTTGACGCAACACGCCCCCCAATTCCGGTTCAAAACCAGAGCGTTGAGAGTTATCTCGCAGTAAACCCCCCAATTCTGGTTCAAAACCAGAACGACTATCTTGTTCTTCCGGAGGCAAAAATTCGGACATTACGCACTCCAGCGCTGTACTACTAAGCGAATTGAACCATCTTGATTCTGTTTTTGTTCGCTAACTTCAAAGCCAGCTTTTGCTGTTTCTTTTAATACTGTGCGGTAAGCATAACGCTGTGTAACTTGGCGTAAAAACCCTTCCACAGAAAGATTCTGTGCCCAATATTGAAAATCAGCTACCAGTTCGTATTCTTTCCCATTCCATTTAAAACCAATATCGTAGCCATTATCTTGCTCGATAGCAATCTCAGCTTTTTGGGTTATACCTTGATAGCCCCGTAAAGAATGGGAACCATCTTTCCAAGCTACACCTAAGTCGGTGAGAGCATCTTTCAAAGGTTCAATATTACGAATTTGAGTCTTAATCTGGCTAAAATGTGACATAATATTTCGTTGGGCGTGAGACTAAATGGTTTAGTTGTGTTGAAAATTACCAATCGCTAAACGTTGCTTGGGTGTTCGTGACACCAGTCTGAGCAATTACGTTAGAGGCAAAATATTCTGAGGTTGGCTCATGGGTGAGTACAATACCTAGCTGTGCTTCAATTGCTGCTGTAACTTCAGCGCAAGAGGCACCAACTATTCCAGTTACTTTTTCTTGTACTCTACCGTCTGGATGAATTATAAATTCTAATGTTTCCATGCTTTTGACCAACCTTATTCATTGCGGTTTGTATCTGCTGCTACATAACTAAATATAAAATTTTGCTATAAGTGCAGCATTTTGACCTAACTATAAAATTGATAGTTAAATAACTAATGTTCCATCTCTCGAAATAATATGTATCAAATTCTTTACAAAAATTATGATTTGTATTAGTGTTTGCGTCAATTATATGTAAGTTTCTCTTAAGGAA
>JBCCSG010000014.1:0-41747 GCA_039200565.1 Cyanobacteria bacterium P01_D01_bin.50
CAAATTGACAAAGTGAATTTAAAGGTTTGATTTAAACGTATGTAATTGTGTGTAATGCTATAGATTTGTGATTTGAAATAAGACATACTAGATAGTATGGAAGGCTAAAACAGGGGATTGGCAATGTTAGAAAGAGTGGTGTTAGCAGTAGCTATTACAATTTGTATTCATTTATTTTTAAATTTGGGTGGTAAATCATCTCAAACGCCTAGTATAAATGTTCGAGAAAATACAGTGCCAGGATTTCTGACTAAAGCTACATTTTTTGCTTGGTAAAGCAATCGCAAGTACTTCATTCAACTATCAACATCGACTCATATAGCCGTACGAGATCAATTTAGCGGTGCGACCCCACGGATTGAAAATTCGCTAGGGAATGGGCACCAAGACGGACATATTTATTCAATTACTCGTAAGTAGGGGTTTTTTACCTGCATGTAAGTAATAGGTAATAGGTAATAGGTAATAAGCGCCATGTTTTCAATAGGGTTATATAGTAAATAATTAATCGGATTCGATATGATAAATTATTTGATTTAAATATTTTTAATTATTATCAATAAATTATGATATGGAAAAATTGATTTTTTTATGATTTATTTTAACGAAAAAGTTTTAGATTTTACTCTGTATAATTATGGTTTAAAGCTAGTTAGTAATTATATATATCTAAAATCCGTCGAGGATGCGTTTTGGGGTTCGTGAATCTACACCCCAAACTTTCCGCAAAATCTAAAATCAAAAATCGATTGACTTATGCAACAAGAAATTCTCAGCTTACAAAATATTACTAAATTATTTGCAGGAAGTAAGATTCCTGCGGTGAATAATGTCTCCTTGAGATTACAAGAAGGAGATATACTAGCTTTATTAGGTCCTTCCGGTTGTGGTAAAACAACTTTGTTGCGAATAGTTGGCGGTTTTGAATATCCGCAAACCGGAGAAGTTATAATTGGTAAACAGAAAGTTTGCTCTCCTGTTACTTGGATGCCACCGGAAAAACGGGATGTTGGCATTGTATTTCAAGATTATGCACTTTTCCCCCATCTAACGGTAGCCCAAAACGTTGCTTTCGGCTTAAAAAATCTGGACAAACATCAGGTACAAAAAAGAGTTTCCGAAGTATTAAACTTGGTAAGACTCGAAAATTTAGAAAACCGTTATCCTTACGAACTTTCTGGAGGGCAGCAGCAACGAGTCGCCTTAGCTCGTGCTTTAGCACCCAAACCAAAATTGATGCTCTTAGACGAACCATTGTCTAATCTTGATATCCAAGTTAGATTACAATTGCGAGAAGAAATCCGAGATATTCTGAAACTAGCTGGTACTTCCGCAATTTTTATCACTCACGATCAAGAAGAAGCCCTAGCAATTGCAGATGTAGTAGGGGTGATGCGTTTGGGGCATTTAGAACAAATTGGCACGCCAGAAGAAATTTACACTCATCCTGCATCGCGCTTTGTAGCGGAATTTGTTACCCAAGCCAACTTTTTACCTGCTCGTCGTCAAGGTAATGTTTGGCAAACAGAAATTGGTGGTTTTGAAATCAAGGAGAATCATGCCCAAGAAACAGGGGAGATGATGATTCGTCAAGAAGACTTAATTTTAGAAGTTGATAAGGATGCTGATGATGCTCAGATCAAGATTACCAAACGCCACTTTTTAGGGAGAGAGTATCGTTATTGTTTACAAACTCCTTCGGGTAGAGAAATTCATGCTAGAACAATGGCAAATATAGTACTACCTGAAGGAGCATTTGTAAAAGTATCGATCGCAGATGATGCTGTGAGAATTTTTCCGGAGTGATTAAATATAGTTAGGGCTTGCTGAATAATTCTAAACTGTTGTGCATTAAAAATGCACAATACTCTTGGCAAGAGGCTGTCATGCTGAAGGCAAAAGAGATCAGATTTTTAGCTTTTAAATAATATTTCTAAATATACTATTTTTATGCCTAGCAGCTTATAACTCTTACTATGAGCCGGTTTTTAGCCTGTGATTAAATAAACAAGTGTAAGAAAATAAGGACATGATTAAAAAAAACCTTGCACTTCTAATTTTATCTGGGCAAGAAAAATGTGAAAAATAGGTGTAAAATTATTGCCTGTTGCCGGCTTGCCTTTTGCCTACCCCCAGGCTCAAGACTTTTTCAGCAAACCCTAGTTAATTATAGCTGATTGTATCGGAATTAATTGTGCGGGCAAGAATGCACTTACCACAAGAGTTTGGTATTTTATATATTTTCCGCGTCTGTAGGATTCCTTCTTACATCAACCTCCAATTTGTGACATGGTGCGATGATAAGCACCATTTGTTCCCTTATCCTGCTCTTTAAAATTAATCTCTTCTTTGAGAAACAATAAATTTCTAACTTGTTCTTTTAATTGATAAGAATCAACCCCATTACGTAAAGCATATTTTAAATTAATTTGACCAGTTTCATTTAGCAAACAAGGGCGCAACCAACCATCAGCAGATAAACGAATACGGTTGCATTTGTCGCAAAAACATTCTGACATTTGCGAAATAAATCCTAAAGTACCTCGAGCGTCAGGAATTTTAAAGACATCTGCGGGACCATTTCCTTTTATATTAGACTCAATTAAACCAAATTTCTGCAAAATACGATCGCGTAATTCTGCGGAAGGAATCCAAGCAGTTTCATCAAATAATTTATTATTACCAATTGGCATAAATTCAATGAAACGAACGTGCCAATTACGCTCAATTGTTAAAGCTGCTAAATCGAGAATCTCCGCATCATTTATACCCCGAATAACTACTACATTTAATTTTAAAGGATTAAAACCAACCTCATAAGCTGTTTGAATTCCTTGCCAAGTCTGCTGCCAGCGCGATTTTCCTCCATTACCAATCATTTTGTCAAAAATTTCTGGATTAAGGGAATCAAGACTTATATTAATACGTCGCAAACCAGCATCAAAAAGTGGCTTCGCTAGCTTCTCTAATAAAAAACCATTAGTTGTCATAGCTAAATCATCACACTCACGAAGAGAAGCAACTTCTCCAACAAAATCAACTATCCCAGAACGTAATAATGGTTCGCCTCCCGTAAGACGAAATTTAGTAAATCCTAATGGAATAAAAACCTCTTTAAGTAAAGTTAATAACTCTTGATAACTCAGTAATTCTTGTTGTAAAAGATAATCAAGTTTCGCACCTTCTGGTACGCAATAATGACAGCGAAAGTTGCAGCGGTCAATTAAGCTAATACGTAGATAATCTACTTTATTCATATATTTTTATCTATGATTAATTATCAAATTGCTTCAAGATTATAGGTAAAAGCTTTTGATGTCAAATATAGGAATCCGTTTTGATTTTTGGAAGGCGCAGCGTGGCGAAGCCATAATTCTTTGTGTAGGCAGGCAAAAGGTAAAAGGCAAGAGGCAAAAGGGTTTTAAGAGATTAGAGTGTACTGAGTTTTTTTCAATTTTCAAGTAGAATTCCTATAGATGATTGAATAAACTGATTTATTGTTGATTTATATGCAAGTAATCGATCGCTTGCTTGTCTCTATAATTGGTTGAATTTTTCCAGGAATGGACGCGATTGTCACAAGAGGAGGATAGTGCCCTACACTCCGCAGTCTTATTACCGAAAAAGAATTAAGTTGGGAATTGCGGTGCGACTGGCCGATGTTTCGTGGAGACAAAGAAAATTTTCCTTGGAAGGAAAACCCTGACTTTAGATATGGGATATTCTGACTGCTCGATTCTGATTTCTGAATCCTTCTCACTAGATCTCTAACAGTGATATATTTGACAATATACTATGTACTATTCCATAAGAATAAATTGTGAATATTCTCTGTAAAAAGCAGTTCCAATTTTTTGTCTTGGAATTTAAATAACCATTAATTAAAAAATATTAAAAGTAGCAAAAATAGGAAAGGTAGGAAAAGTAATAAATTTCGATGAAAAGAAATTATCAGTGGATGTTTTCGAGTCAATTTCTGCATAAAAATTAACAATTTTAGTTACAGTCACTGTAGCTTTAATAAAGCGTTTGTAATCCCAAGTTTGTAGCTTGCTAAAACTCTTATAACTGAAAAATGCCAACATTCAAAGACACAAACAAAGGTTGATGAATTGTTACTTGTTTGCTATAAAAGGAATCACAACATCAAATTTGTCTTCTAAGCTACAATTCCTCGGGAAGAGTCGAAGACTCAAGCGTGTGTTTTCCAGCCCACGCTTGGGTAATTGACTCTAAACAGAGATTGTATGGCAAGAACATAGATTTTGCCATTCATCTTAGAGATGATAGCAAATCGAACTGCACTGCGGAGCGAACGTAACACTACAAAACAAACTTGGGAAAACAGAATCGCGCAAAACGTTGATTCGTCAAAGCGTTCCGATTAAGGTTTTAAGGTTAGCTGGTTAAAGATTGAGAGTAGAGATTACTTTGATAAGCTATTAAAGCTTGGTCGATGGATTGAGAATTCCTATCCTTGAAGGAGAGGGGGTTAAGATTGTTGTTGTCTATTGGAAATAATTAATATGAAAGATGTATCAGTTTTATTGACTAAAAGTCTGAAAATTGTCAAATCTGTTGATTGTGAGACTGTCTCTAATACCCATTACGATGCTGTAATCGTCGGAGCAGGAGTAGCTGGAGCAATAGTCGCCAAACAATTAAGCGAACAGGGGAAGCGAGTTCTAATCCTTGAGGCGGGAACCGGTAAAGGTTTAACCCTGGAGGGCTTTCAAAGTTACGTTGAAACCTTCTACAGTGCTGTTGCAAAGAATGCCAACGCCCCATATCCCAAAAATCCCAATGCTCTTAGCCCTACCGATGGTGTTAATGGCTATTTTGAAGAGAAAGGTCCCCTACCTATTAGCGGTTCCTATACACGGATTGCGGGTGGGACAACCATGCACTGGGAAGGAAAAACCCTACGGATGTTACCGGAAGATTTTGAGTTACGCACTAAATACGGACATGGCCTTGACTGGCCAATTAGCTGTGAAGAACTGTGGCCCTACTATCGTAAAGCAGAATATGAGATTGGGGTTTCTGGGAACACAGAAGAACAAAAAGAACTCGGCATCACCTTTGAGCATGATGATTATGTCTTCCCCATGAAAGAACTTCCTCCTTCTTACTTGGATAAGAAAGTTAGAGAGAAAATTCATGGAACTAAAGTTCAACTCAATGGCGAAAACATTCCATTAAACCTTAGTACTTTTCCCCAAGGGCGCAATAGTGTACCTAACCCCAATTACAAAAGATACAACGATGGTTACGACTATGTTCCCGATGGAGTTGCCAGTGTCAATCCTATTGAGTATGGGGAACGGTGCCAAGGAAACGCCAACTGTGTTCCGATCTGTCCGGTTCAAGCGAAGTATGATGCTCGAAAAACCCTAAATACAATAGCGTTTCCCGAGCGCGTGCATCTACTTCCCCAGGCTGTAGCCTCCCAGGTGGAAATCGATCCTGAAACAGGACGTGTTACTGCTATTCACTATAAGCACTATCGGGATAAGAACTCTCCGGAACATACTATTGAAACTGCTAAGGGCGATCTGTTTGTATTGGCAACCAATGCGGTGGAAAATGCCCGGTTGATGCTCGCTTCTCAACTGCATAGCACCAGTGGACTGATGGGCCGTAATCTAATGGATCATCCCTTCATTTTAGCTTGGGGTTTGATGCCTGAAGTGACTGGTACTATGCGAGGTCCCCTTGTTACATCAGGAATCGGAACATTTCGTAAGGGTGATTTTCGTAAGCAACAATCCGCATTTGCAATTGATATCCACAATGATGGTTGGGGATGGTCCGGTACTGGTGCCACTGATGTGGTGCGACGTGCTATTGATGAAAAAAATAAGTATGGATCTAAACTTCGCCAGGAACTGATAGATAAGATTTCAAAGCAGCTAATGCTAGCCTTCATGTGCGAATTACCTGCCGAAGCCAGTAATCGAGTCACCATCGATCCTCAGTATACCGACCAACTGGGTAATTATCGTCCCGTCATTCACTTTGACATACCTGATTACTGTAAAAGGACAATGGCTTACGCCCGAAACCTCTCTCGTACTATCTTCGAGCGTTTGGGAGCAGAAGACTATACCCATTACGAGAAGTCAGACCCGGCCTATTTTGAGTATGATGGTGAAGGCTACTGGTTCCGAGGGGGAAATCACTTTTCGGGAACTCACGTAATGGGGACGACTAAAAACAACTCGGTTGTTGATAGAAATCTGCGTTCTTGGGATCATAAGAATCTCTACTTACTTGGTTCGGGAAGTATGCCCTCCATTGGTAGTGGCAATACTTCATTGAGTATCGCCGCGCTGAGTTTTTTGGCTTCTGAACAGATGCTTAAGGACTTGAATACTTAAGATTTAAAATAACAAAGCGCACTAATTCCACAATCCTTGAAAATATTGCCAATAGAGGTATTATGACGACCACTCGTTTAAGGTTGATTACAACGATTGAAGACTTGCATTACTATCTGATCCAAGGCATGATGATAGAACATGCAACTCTCCCCCCTTATATCACTGCTCTTTACTCCTTGAAGCCAGGATCGAATCTAGAAGCTTTCCATATTATTCGATCTGTTGCTGTGGAGGAAATGCTTCATTTAACCCTAGTGGCTAATGTATTTAATGCAGTTGGGGGAAAGATAGAAGGCAAGTTGACAGATCCTGAATTTGTGCCCAAATATCCAACTAGGATACCCACCGGGGAAACAGACTTTGAAGTTTCCTTACAAAAGTTTTCCCCGGATACTATAGACACATTTCTCAAGATTGAACGTTCTAAGGAAGTTGATGAAGACAAACCCTTAGTCGTCTCTCGAGCCAAGCAAGAATTTTTGAAAGTTCTCGGTTACGATCCAACTTACAGCTACTACAGCATTGGACTGTTCTATGCAGAGGTCATCCGTGGTTTACAGGCACTGCATCGAGAAATGGGCGACGATCTCTTCTGTGGCGACGCTAATAAACAAATTACTCGTGAATATTACTATGATGGTGCAGGAGAGATCGTGCCAGTGACGGATCTTCGCTCTGCGATCCGGGCATTAAAGGTAATTCAAGAACAAGGTGAAGGTTCTAGAACGGGAGCTATCTATGATGCAGAAAGAGAACTTTGCCATTACTATCGTTTCCAACAACTAAAATTAGGTCAATACTATGTGGTGGACAAGAACAATCCACTAGAGTCGGATCAACCCGATCTTCCTACAGGTGAAACTTTTACCGTAGATTGGGATGCTGTTTATCCCGTCTTGGATAATGCTAAACTGAGCGATTATCCTGAAGCTTCAGAGTTATATACTCGTGCCGAGGAATTTCAACAAGCTTACAGTCAGTTTCTAGCACAGATTGAATTTGCCTTTAATGGTAATCCTCAGGAGTTGCTTCCTGCGGTGGGGCGAATGTTCCGACTCAAGGAATTGGGTACTAGTTTGATTCGTAACCCCATTCCAGGAAGGGATGGCGTTAATGCTGCTCCTATTTATCGGTTGGACTAAAGAACAGAAATCGGCAGTCAAATTTGTTCGATCCAATTGAATGCGAGCAACGAAAAGCTAAAAAATTTGTGGAGGTAAATAACGAGTGGATATTGATACACCTAAGTTTATGGAGTATTTCCTAGATTTCTCCGTAGCAGTCACCGGATTTTCTCGGTTCGATCTTCAAGGGACTGGCCAAGCTTCCCTTTACTTTGAAACCATTCGGGGCATCATTGGTGGCGAAATGTTTCGAGAATTACTACAAACCTTTCAGGATGGTGGTGTGGATGATATTCTGATATCAGCGAAATTAGGACCTATCGCCCGCAACATCATTAAATTATGGTATATGGCTACCTGGGAGCAACTACCCGAAGCATGGCGGAAGACGTTTGGTAGCAGGCAAAATGATAGCACTTTTATTGTCAGCCCATATGCCTATCCAGAAGGACTTTTGTGGTCTGCTATTGGCGTTAATCCTCCAGCTGCAAAGGCTCCTGGATATGGTACCTGGAGTGAACCCCCTTCATTTACACTTGGTTAACTTATTCTAACTGTAACCAGCTTATATTCTGAAGTTTCAAAGTGAAGCTTATAGTAGCACAATTGTCTTAAACAGACTCTAACAAAAAATCAAACCTAAAGGTCAAATATGAACATTAAAGCTTGGTTTCGTAAACTTTCTGCGATTGCCCTGATCGCGATCGTCAGCTTGACGATATCCGCTTTGCCAGCTAAAGCTTTTATCCGGGGTAATACACAGATCGATCTAGTTCACTTGAAAGCGACAAATGAATGTAATCAATGCGATCTATCGGGAGTAGATTTATCGGGAACCGATTTATATGGCAGCGCCCTTCTTGAAGCTAATCTATCAGGAGCTAATCTATCGGGAGCTTTACTGAATGATGCCAAGCTAAAAGGAGCCGATCTAACGGGAGCAAATCTATCCAACGCCATACTTATGGGTGTAACCTTGTCGGAAGCCAATCTAACAAATGCCGATCTAACCCAGGCAGATTTGTACAATGCTCTCATGGATAGTACAACATTATCGGGAGCAGATCTAACAAATGCCGATCTAACCTCGGCTATTTTAGCTGAATCGGATTTGTCTAATGCTGTGGGCAACAATGCCAACTTAGATCAAGCAATTTTAAATCAAGCTAATCTATCGGGAGCAAATTTTGACCATGCCAAAATGAGAAATACCAGGTTGGCAGGTGCCATTCTTCAGAACACCAATCTATCGGAAGCCGATCTATATCGTGCTGTCATGCCTAACGATACTATCTATAATGGCGATGTCTCACAATTCGGTGCTTATCAGTAGCAGTCAATTATTAAATTAAATATTTTTAGGCGTTGCTGAATCTGGTGGATGAAATGATGATTTCCTATTTTTACCAGACGTAAGAGTCTGCTTAATTCAGCAACGCTGATTTCTAAGTGCATTATCAATTTCTTAGTCTCATAAAAGGATACACCAATGTTAAAACAAATTAGACGTTTGTTGATTTCCGTTGTTATTTTGATGTTATTCAGTATTTCAACTCCACTGTCTGCCAAAGCTGTGACAATCGATCCTCGATATCGTGGGTTGGCTTTGGAAGTTTGCCAAGTTACAGATGCCATTGATCCTACCTTTGAATCCGATAGTGTTGATTTGGGCATTACTCCCACAGGTTGGAGCAATAGTGACGATACTAGTATCGATCTGGATCCTCCTATTGCTTACCAGCAGATTCTCAGTGAAATGCAACTCACTGACTTCAAAGGTTCGCAAGTGTCTCCTAAATATCCTCAAGATATCAATATTTTGCATGACGAGTTAAAATTGCGTGATTTGAAGATTTCTGAACCTTGGGTAGGAACTAAGTTCACCACCGAAAAGGGCAAAGTTACCAAGAAAATCTTCCATGAACAAATGGACTATATGAAAAGTCTGGGTGATATGGCTAGCAATGTCATTGTGGTGGCTGAGCTAGGTGGTGCGGTTCATCAACTACCTGTTGAGCCTTTAAATAACAGACCTATTTTTAGCGACGAACAATGGAATAAATTGACTAAGGGATTAAATGAGATAGGAAAAGAAGCACATGAAGCAGGGATGCGGTTAGTTTATCATCCCCATGTGGGAACAGGAGTGGAAACCGCAGAGGATATCGATCGGTTAATGGAAAACACTAATCCTAAATATGTCAAATTACTCCTTGATACTGGTCATCTTTACTACGCAGGAGCCGATCCTCTTAAAGTTACCGAAAAATACGCCCATCGCATCGGGCACGTTCACTTAAAAAATATTCGTCAGGACAAGTTAGATTACTCTAAACAAAACAAGCTAAGCTTTATAAACTCCATTAAAGAAGGAGTGTTTACCGTTCCTGGTGATTGCACTGGGGTGATTGATTTTGAGCCAATTTTCCAAACACTTGCCGATTTCAAATATAAAGGAGAAAGTAAAGCATATAAAGGATGGTTAGTAGTTGAAGCCGAACAAGATCCAAACAAAGCCGAACCTTTGCTATATGCTACTACTGCTCGTAATTATCTACGTCAAGTTACTGGCTTGTAGTTGAAGACTGGTTGATTAATATAGCGTTTTTCCTTTGAGTTAAATACTTCTGTAGGTGTACGGGCATGTTTGCCTGTTGCCTAAGCACGGGCAGGATGCCCGTACCACAAAGGTTTTATTGCACCACAGGTGGAGCGTAAGAAGACGATCCTCAAAGGAAAAGTACTATAACTTTTCAAGTTGGGAAGGGTAGTATACAACAACTTATCTGAAGTTTGTGTTTATTGCTCCCTTTCTCATTACTTAAAATCCTAAAAAAAGTTCAAAAGGAGAGAAATGTCATGTCAGATCGCGACGAAATTAGAAGAGTATTCGAGGAAGTCTATGCTGAAAATGTGAGAACTAAGAATCTTCCAGGTTACGGTGATATGTACACCGACGCTGCCCTCTGGATGGCTCCTGATACAGAAGATCGCTGCGGTGTAGAAGATATTATTGAAGGGTTTGCAGGTACAGTCGCTAACCAAGATATCGATCCTATTTTCAATGCTGATGAAATTGAAGTCATGGGCGATTTTGGTTATGTAATTGGTATCTCGATTGCCAAAATTTTTCCTCATGATGGTAGCCCACCTAAAACGGTCAAATTTCGAGCTTTATGGTTAATGAAAAAATGGAACGGAGAGTGGAAAATTGACCGTCAAATTTGGAATAATAAACCACTGTAATCTTGTATTTTGTAAATAAAAATTTGTAAAATACTGTGTAGAGACGTAAAATCTTACGTCTCTACAAACTGTTTTCCACACAAAAATAAAGCGATTCGCTACACACCAACTATTGTAATTGTTGTAATTCCTATCAAGAAAAAAACTATTATTCACAAAGGAGAACAAGCAAATATGAGTAACACTCGCGATATTTACCTGAGTTTTTTTATGTTTACCACAGATATGAAACCCGATGATTCAAAATATCGGGAAATCGTCGTCAAGCATATTAAACAGCTAAAAAGCTTTGGTTATAAAGGGTTTGAGTTTCCCATTGCCCCCACCTTTCCCCTAGATTACGCCAAAGATGTGAAAAGCTATAGTAATCTACGGAATTATTTGGATGAGCAAGGATTATCGGATGTTGCAATTGCTACTAATGTCATGGCAACGCGAACTTACGATCCAAGTTCTGCCTATCCACAACAACAGCAAGAAGCTTTAGAATTTCTGAAATCAAGGGTTGATATTACTCACGCTTTGAGGGGGAAAATTATGATGGGTCCCATTGTGATTCCCTATGGTGTTTTTCCTACCACAGACTTTAATGGGCCTATTTGGAGCGATGAATTACAGGATGAGTTAGTGAAGCGTTATAAAAATGCTCAACCTATTCTCAATCAACTAGGTGAATATGCAGAAACAAGAAACGTTAAATTAGCGATTGAACCGATTACCCATTGGGAAACTCCCGGTTTTAACAAATTATCTCAATTAATTGACTTTCTTAAAGGCGTGAAGAGTAAACAGGTGGGTGTTGTGATTGATAGTGCCCACGAAACTCTTGATGGAGATGGACCAGAAATGTTTAAAGAATATGTTGCCTATTTAGCTAAAGAGGGACGGCTTCATTATATCCAGGTTTCTTCTCCCGATCGCGGAGCCGTTGACACTAGTTGGATACCTTGGCAATCTTTCCTAGAACCAGTTTTACAAGTTTATCAAGGACCGATCGCCGTGGAAATCTTTAATGCCATTCCTGCCTTTCTCGACGGGCTGCGACTGACGCGACGCAAGTTTTGGATACCAGGGGAAGATGAGGAAAATTCCTATCCGAGTGCCTATGACATTGCACAAAAAGCGATCCAAGCCACTCAACGAGAATTGAATAAAGTTAAAATTCTCGAAATTTCTAACTGTTAAGTCAAAATTCTTAAGTAGACGGACAAAAATATTTACTGTAATTTCCGCTTCGCTTTATTCGCAATGACATTATGTAATTAATTCTGTCCAACTACTTAACTGCTTGAAAATTGCAATGCTTGTGCCTTTAGATCTGATTTCAGACTTGAAAAGATATGATCGTAGCTAGAAGATTAACTCAACGAATACGGATTATCCGATTTTTTCTCACCATTGTTCTCGCCTTAAGCCTAGCTTTATGCGGTTGGGAAAAGGCGATCGCCGATACTGCGAGTCAAGAAACAATGGGAGCCTGGGAAACTATTCCCATGCCACCCCAGAAGGATCGTATGCAGTCTGTCCATACCACCCTCTTGCCCAATGGTAAAATTTTAATGGTTAGTGGTAGCAGTTTTCGCAGCTTTCTTAAGAAGGAGAAGAAGGAGAATGGTGAATATGAATACAAATTTGTTGAGGGTGTAGATCCCAAAAAGCAAGAGTATTTTAATAATTCTGGGTTATTCGATCCTGCAACAGGGACATTTGAACACATTCCCTCCCCTCCTTCCCTGTTATACGATGAAGAACTTAAAAAGAAGACAGGCAATGATCTGTTTTGTTCCGATCAGGTGCAGTTATCTAATGGTAATGTGTTATTTGTGGGGGGAACAGGACGTTATTACCCTGGAGGGGCTTTTACCGGATCTAAGTGGTTGCAGCTTTATAACTGGCGCACGGGAGAATGGTCACAACTGGATATGATGAAAGACGGGCGTTGGTATCCGTCTGTTGTCACTCTCCACGATGGCAAGCTAGCAATTTTCTCTGGTTTAAAATTTGGCACACCAAACCAGATTAATCCCAGTTTAGAAATTTACAACCCCAAAACCCAAGAACTTCAGTACATCGATCTCACACGAGTCAGAAATAGTCCCTTTAACACATTAGTGGAAAATGAAGATGTTTACGATAGTATTGACCTTTATCCTCGCATCTTTCCCTTAGCCGATGGAAGGCTTTTGATTACTGGAGATGACGCGGGTATTGCGGGGGTATTAGTGCCTCACTTCAGTAAAAAAAGCTATCTAATGACCATTAATGAGACTGGATCGGGAGAAGTATCTGTTAGTTTTGAAGTAGGTCCTGATAGAATAGAACCTTCTAAAGCTTACGGTACTGCTCTACAAATTCCCGATTCCGAAGACGTATTGTTATTTGGTGGAATTATCGGTACCAACAGTATTAGTTTTGGACGGGATGGTAATACTAAAGGCTTTCCTGAAGGTAGTCGAGTAGCTAAAAGTTTACAACATTGGATTTCTCCAAAAAATAGTCGAGAGAAGAACGGTAAATGGGAGATAGTTTCCAAGTTTCTCGATAAACCGAGAGCTAATTTACAGGCTGTAATTTTACCCACCAAAGAAATTTTAGTAATCAACGGGGGTGAATTTCCTGAATACAAACCCATCTACGAACCTTTGTTGTTGACTCCTGATGACAATGAAAATGGGGGCTATAAAAAGCGATCGCTAACATCGGCTTATCTTCCCAGGCTCTACCATAATGGAGCAGTTTTATTACCAGACGGGCGAGTATTTATTGTGGGAGGAAATGCCAACCGAGCTGCAATCGAAGAAGACGGAACGGTTCATGTGGATGTTATCGGCGATCCTAAGACTTTTTTCAGTTTTGCCAAGTTAACAAATAAATCAGGGGAGCCTGAGGAATTTGACATCGATACTTTTTACCAAGATCCACAACATTATTTTGTCAAGAGGGATGAGAAGGATAAGGAGGATAAGAAGGATAAAGAACCCTTTGTTCCTGCAGAAATATGGCAACCAGAGATTTTTAGTCCTCCCTATTTATTTAAGCGAGGGGAACGTCCTGAAATTCTCAGTGCACCTGATACCCTTAAATATAATCAATCTGCCACTATTAAAGTTAAAGAAAGCACAACAGATGGTTCTCTAGTTCTGGTGAAACTAGGATCTGTTACCCATTCATTTGATTATGGACAACGGTTAGTTACTTTACATCAACAAAAGTCAAGTGATTTATCTATGTCAAATAGTATGCCGATGATGAAGCTCCCAGAAGATGAGACATTGATAGAATTTAAAACACCCACCAACGCGCATCTATATCCACCAGGATACTACATGATGTTTTATCTCAATGACATTGGCAAACCTTCTATCGCCAAAATTGTCAAACTTGAAGCGTAATTGTTCGGTTAACCTTTGTTAGCTGTAGAGACAAGTGAGCTTCCGGTATGGGTTAAAGGAACTATAGACAAGGTAATTTAGCTTTCACAGCTACTTACTTTGTCTCCAAGACGTAGCAAAATTAAATCAAAAGGTTACAAACATATGGCACTGACAGAAGCAGATTTAAAAAATATTCCCAAAGACGGAATCGATGCCGAAAATCCGGGTAAGTATGAAACATTACTTAAAGATTTACAGGGAAATATTTTGAAAGGACATGGAAGAAAGCACAGCGTGCATCTTTTTTTACAATGGAAACCCGATCAAGTTAATCAAGCAAAAAAATGGATAAGTGAGTTTGCTACAGAAAAAGATTGCAAACATAAAGATGAATATACAATATGTGTAACATCAGCCAAGAAGCAAGCAGAAGAAGCCCGAGAATATAGACTACATAAAACACCAGGGGAAATATTCGCCAATATTTTCTTCACTCGTAAAGGCTATGAGGCATTAGGATTCGATCCCTTTGATGTTCCCAAAGATCAGCCCTTTACTATGGGGATGAAGAATAGTCGAATTCAAGAAATGTTAAAAGATCCTAAGGTTGAATGCTGGGAACAAGGCTATCAAAATGATATTCATGCCTTAATTTTAATCGCCGATAACGATATAAACACATTATTGCAAGGTGTCAACCGAATTACTCCAGGGCTGCGTCAAGTTGCTGAAATTGTTCACCGAGAAGATGGCTTTGTTCTTAGAAATGAAAATAATCAAGCCATAGAACATTTTGGCTTTGTGGATGGGGTAAGTCAACCCTTATTTCTCAAACGAGACATTGTTAAAGCTCGAGCCAACGATTGTGATTGTAGTCAATGGGATCCTAGAGCTTCCTTAGATATTCTTCTAGTAAAAGATTACAATGGCAAAAAAGAAGATAGTTATGGCAGCTTTTTGGTATATCGTAAATACGAGCAAAATGTTCCACTGTGGAAAGAATATGTACAAGAGCTTACCAAAAAGTTGGGTAAGAATCCGGAGAATAAGGACGATCTTTTATATGCTGGTGCTTTAGTAATGGGACGTTTCCCAGACGGAACTCCAGTCACCAAATCTGATATTCCTACTCATGCTGCTGCCCCAACTAATAACTTTAATTATGACAATGATATTAAAGCCATGAAATGTCCATTTCAGGCTCATACTCGGAAAACTAATCCTAGAGGAGATACAGCCAGAGTAGAGTCTTCTCAAAATGACGCTGTAGATTTCGCGATCGAGAAGAACCATCGTATTGCTCGTCGAGGTATTAGTTATGGTGAAAAAGACGTCAAAAAGACTAAATGTACAGGATCGGGATTGCTGTTCCTCTGTTTTCAAGCTAATATTGACAATCAGTTTAATTTTATACAACAAAGATGGGCTAATCCCGATCGCTTTGTGGAAGTCGGTGTAGGTTGCGATCCGCTAATCGGGCAACCCGGTTGCACCCAGGATTCACCTGTACAACATAAATGGCCGAAAAAATGGGATGAAGCCGATACCGTAGAATATGGTTTTGACATATCGATTACGATGAAAGGTGGAGAATATTTCTTTGCTCCGAGTATCAGTTTTCTTACCCATTTAGTTTAGAGTTTTCTTCCCTCTTTCCAAGACGCTCTAGTTCAGCAATATATTCCAATACGCTTCAGTAAAGATAAATCCTATTACTCCGCCAAGATTACGAAGGCGGGGTTAATTGTAAGAAAAAAAATAATTTTCTCGAACAGTTTCCCCGAGATGGAGCCTTAAAAAATGGGCAGGCTTGTTGTGAAAGATACCGGATGCTCCACTAATTAATTGGTTTATGAAGCCTGCCCTATTGATTAGCGTTAGCTAATTTTAGAGGTTCTGGGGTGCGGAATGTGGGTTAAATATTCCTTCCCGAATTCCTATATCGAGCAAATTCTTATACCATTTCTTTATAAAGATGCGCCAAATTTAGCCCATGTAGATGGGCTTTGTTCAAGTAGCTCCACCATACCTAGAGTGAGAGCGATTAAGCCCTGCCTCATACAGAATTGGTATTACTAAATATTGACTATTTACAAGTATTTTAATTACTTAAGTAATTACACAGATGATATATATACAAAACATCAGCCAAGATGTATTTGTTGACTGAAATCAGCAAGCAAGTAACTTGATATTAAGCTGACAAAACAACAACACTGGCATATCTTTTGAAACACATCAACTAGCCAGCTAATTAAAACTTGATTGAAGAATTGAGAAAAACATGACAAACATTAAAGATACCGAAGAAAGAAAAAGACTAGTAGAAAACCAGAAGAAAGAAAAAGAAAAATATTGGAAACGGTGGGGCCCCTATGTGAGCGATCGCCAATGGGGAACAGTACGAGAAGATTATAGCCCTGATAGTAATGCATGGGACGATTTTTCACACGATCAAGCTCGCTCCCGCGCCTATCGCTGGGGTGAAGACGGTATCGCTGGAATTTCTGATAACCACCAACGGCTATGTTTTGCCATTGCTCTTTGGAATGATAAAGATCCAATTTTGAAGGAAAGGCTGTTTGGTTTAACAGGTAATGGTAGCAATAAGGGTAATCATGGCGAAGATGTTAAGGAATATTACTTTTACCTTGACAATACGCCCACCCATTCATATATGAAATGCCTCTATAAATATCCCCAAGCCGAGTTTCCATATAAGGACTTAGTTTCTACCAATGGGATAAATGGTAAAACCAAGGCAGAATATGAACTTCTTGATACAGGGGTATTTGAAGAGAATCGCTATTTTGATGTTTTTGTAGAGTACGCCAAGAACACTCCAGAAGACATTCTGATTAAAATCAGCATGACTAACCGAGGACCAGAGCAAAAAACACTGCATCTTTTACCAACACTCTGGTTCCGTAATACTTGGTCTTGGGGGTTGTTTAACATCAACTCTACATTTCAAGCTGATTTAGATCGTGCTGATTTTTCAGAAAATCTAGCAAAAGAGTTTAAAAACAACAGAATCGAATGTTCAAACACAACTAAGGTTGAGATTAAAAGCCAAGGAAATGAATGGCTGATAATCGATGAAGAAAATCAAAATAGGTATACAGTAAAGAAAAACGAAGATCAACTCACCGTTTATCCGGAAAAACCAAATCTTCGTGAGACTAAATCTACCTCTGAATTTACAGTAGTAGAAGCATATTCTCCAAACACACCCTCGGTTAAATCTCTGGGCCAAAAATGGCTATATTGTCAACAGCCGCAAGAAATACTGTTTACAGAAAACGAAACGAATAAAGAAAGATTTGGCTGGGGTTCTAATGATTCTCCTTACGTCAAAGATGGAATTAACAATTATGTTGTTAATGGTGAGAAAAATGCTGTTAATCCCAATCAAGAAGGAACAAAAGCCTCAGCCAGCTATCAATTAGATATTGCTCCGGGAGAAACTAAAATAGTTTGTCTGCGGCTGTCTGATGAGCAAGACACGCCTTTTAGTTCTGAATTTGAAACAATCTTTCAAAATCGCAAGAGTGAAGCAGATGAATTTTATCAAGCCGTCAATTCCCATAAAATACCTGATGACATACGTGATGTACAGCGTCAGGCGTTTGCGGGAATGTTATGGTGCAAACAATATTATTACTATGTAGTTCAAGACTGGCTTAACGGAGATCCTAATGGTCCAACACCGCCACCACAACGTAAACATGGCAGAAATAGTGAGTGGACTCATGTATTTAACGAAGATATTATCTCCATGCCCGACAAATGGGAATATCCTTGGTTTGCCGTTTGGGATTCAGCATTCCATACTATTCCTTTGGCCTTAATCGATCCAGATTTTGCCAAGGATCAACTCCTTATGTTCACCCGGGAATGGTATATGCATCCTAACGGTCAAATACCAGCCTATGAATGGGATTTTGGGGATGTAGACCCGCCTGTTCATGCATGGGCTAGTTGGCGAGTATATCAAATAGAGAAGAAAATGTATGGTGAAGGCGATGTAAATTTTCTAGAAGAAGTTTTTCAAAAGTTAACTCTTTACTTCACTTGGTGGACTAATCGTAAAGATAAAGATGGTAAAAATCTTTTTTCTGGTGGATTTTTAGGTCTAGATAACGTTGCTCCCATCAACAGAAGTAAACTAAAAGATGGTGAAACTATAGAGCAATCAGACGGTACAGGCTGGATGGGAATGTACTCCCTCAAGATGCTCAAAATAGCTGCAGAACTGGCAGAAATAACCAAAAAGCCAGTATATGAAAATATGGCATCAAAGTTTTTTCAGCATTTTCTGTTGATTGCTGATGCCATGAATAAAATGGGAAGTGAGGACGTAAGCATTTGGGATGAAAAGGAAGAATTTTATCGAGATATATTCAAGGCTAATGGTGAAACTATCCCCATCAATGTGCGTTCGATGGTAGGCTTAATTCCCCTGTTTGCAGTTGAAACCCTCGATCAAAAAACAGTGAATAAATATTTGTCCAATGACTTTAAACAGCGTTTTGACTGGTTTATTAAAAATAGACCAGACCTCACACAGCATAAAAACATTGCTTTGCTCAATAATAAGGATAAGTCAAAAGCATTTATTTCACTTGTTAATAGTGAAAGACTTGAGAAAATCCTCACAAAAATGCTAGAAAAAACTGAGTTTTTGAGTGATTATGGTATCCGCTCTGTTTCAAAGTACCACGAACAAAATCCCTTCATTCTAGAAGTCAATGGTCATAAGCGTGGAGAAGAATTTAAATACGTACCAGCAGAATCCACAACTTACTTATTTGGGGGTAATTCTAATTGGCGTGGTCCAATTTGGTTTCAGGTGAATTTCTTGATTATTGAGTCACTTCAAATTTTCAATGACTATTTAGGTAAAGAATTCACAGTGGAATATCCCACCGGAAGTGGCGAGCAGAAAAGTCTTTCGGATATTAGTATAGACCTGTCTTATCGGTTGATCAAAATCTTCCTCAAAGATAAAGATGGTAATCGACCGGTTTACGGAGGTGAGAAAACAATGTTTGGTGCAAGCAATAAACTTCAAACCGATCCAAATTGGCAAAATCATATTTTGTTCTTTGAGTATTTTCAGGGTGATAATGGTGCCGGACTTGGAGCTAATCATCAAACTGGGTGGACGGGTTTAGTTGCTAACCTCATCCAGCAGTATGGAGAATATCCCGCTCAAGGTAATTCACCCGATACTCTTTAAATTTAATCTTAAATAGGAATGGCGGCAACTGACCGCCTTTTCCTTATAGGGAAGACAAAAAGTGGTGAAGCAGCCCTCACTTGGGGGTTTCCCCACTCGCTGTTGCTGTGAGCCGCACGCCGAAGGCGTGAACGCGAAGCGTCTCCCTAGGGGAGATACCCTAAGGGTGTAGATTTTCTTTCCACTTTATTACCGTTGGTTGTACACTGACTAATTGAATTAAACTGGGATACACCTACGACTGGAGAAATAAGGATGATTGGGAAAAAATCGACCCAGACAGACCGGTAAATGTAGGACTAAGCGAATTTATTATTAGAAAAAGAGCTCCTATAAAAATTCACTCAATACATAAAGCAGAAGATTATTGCACATAATTAGGTGTGCGGAAAAATTTAGAAGCCTCTGTGAGGAGCACCATTTTTTGACTAGAGGAAGGCAGAGGAGAGAGAGCAGAAGGAAATACAGTAAGCTTTGATGAGAATATTTATTTGCTCCATACATCAGTTTTCTTAACCATTTAGTTTAGAGTTTTCTTGATCGGAATATATAATCTTATTACGCTAAATTCCTCGACCATAGAATATAGTGCGGGGGTGGAGATGTTTCACCCCCGCATATTATTGATAAATTTTCTTAATATTTTTTGTTCCTATTAATCCTTTTCGATGAATCTAATTTGCTCGGGTAATAGTGTTCAACTGTTTCACTCTAAGCAAGTAAAAGTCTATCTGGAGGCAAATTATTGGCATTTAGGTAGTAAATAACGAGATGCTCCCACAACCAAAAGTAAAATTTTTCACTAAACTGAGATATTAGTAGCTTGATTATCACATACTTATAGCAGTTCTTGATAAACTATTTTTCGTAAGTCCCTTATAAAAAAAATGTAGATAATCATAAAATTAACATTTTTAGATGATGGGTTAATAAATGACCTTAGATCGTGGTAATGGAAGACGAAGACGATTCAAAACAAAGTGATAATTTGCCTTTTGTTCCAATTTGGCAAGGCTTCGAGTTATTTTGTGGCGAACAATCTCAAAAATTACACCTAAACTTTGCAAATCATGCTCTTATTCCATTATCTCAAGGAGAGGTTGGGGATGTTGTATGTATTGTAGAAATTCAGTTCGTAAACTGCATCGACTATTTATTCAATATGGGATTGGTACCTGGAACTGAATTGCAAATTATTAGCACAAGTGCAACTGGTGATGTACTTGTCAACTTTGATGATAAATGCCTGGGCTTGGGTGCAGATATGGCTAACGGTATTTTTGTCAGAAAATTTTCATAATTCATTTTTAGTGATATCAATATTTTTGCTATAAATTGGATATATTCAACCCTCTTGCACCGATCGCTAAGGGTCAATGATTTATATTGTTTTAAGAGCAATATTTATAATTAGTATTCCAATTCGCACAAATTGAGAATTATTAGTGATAAGTTAGTGAAACAGTATTTATTACGATCACGATCGTCACTTTAATAGTTATAGGAATGGTCGCAATTGGCATATTTTGCTCGTAGGGTGCTCGTACACTCACTAGTTTCTAAGGCAATAATAACGCTGCGGAGTGTACGGCACCAACCAAGCTCTTGTGACAATTGCGACCATTCCTGAGTTATTAATATATTTTATTAATAAGGAGGAGTGCAATGAGGGGTGATGATGATTTAGATAAAAGCCCCGAAAAATCAATATCTGGGCAATGGCAAGGATTTAAATTCTTTTGCGGAGACTCTGGTGAAGAGTTATATAAAAACTCTACCATTTCAAATTTTTCAGAATCTAATGACATTATTCCTCTATCCCAAGCTAGGGCGGGAGATATTGTCTTGATTGTAACACTGATAAATATAGGCTGCGTTGAAGATTTACGAAATATGGGGTTCCTTCCCCAAAAGGAAATTCAGGTTATCAGCCGCACTAGCACTGGTTCCGTTGTCGTTGTTTTAGAAAATCAACGTATAGGTTTAGGTAAAGATATGGCTAAAAGTATTTTGGTGAGAAGATTAACAAAGGTATAAGTACAATGGGTTTTACACTTTTTTAGCTGGAAGGTCTATTAGGACTCCCAACTAAATATTACACTCAACCCAAGTTTTTTGATAAATGAGGCCCAAAGTTACAAGCTCCACTGACGGGCACCCATAAGAATTTTTTTAGAAGAAAAAAATTCTTATGGGAACCCTTGACGAGGGCAATATTTTAAGATGAGTCTTAAGCATCGTTCAAAGTTGAAAGATGATTAGGACAGATAAAATTTAGAGGATTTTTATCTAACAATTTTTTCACAATTAACAATATCAAATCCTGCTCCTGAGAATAACCTATGTTAACTATGTGTTTTGCGTGCTTATGGATTTCGATGATTTTGCTGTTTCTTTGGAGTGCCTTACAAGCCTTAAAACATGGAATAACTCATCTAAAAACATTGCATCAAGTTCCTTGCTCCAAATGTGATTTTTTTACTAATGACTATCGCCTGAAATGCACGGTACATCCGATAAAATCTTGTACCGAACAAGCAATTAATTGTGTTGACTTTGAACCAAAAACTAAAGCTATTAACACCAAACAGCGTTCAAGGTGGAAGTTACGAAAATTTATGTAAGGCGACAGAAACCTGCCGCCTATGGCTAAAAGCTAACTGACAATACTTGTAGGATTAACCATATCGTCATTTTTAAAGTCAAACCCTGCTTCCGTTAAACGGGCGCGGCTAGCATGCCATATATGTCCGCAGAGAAATAGGCTTGCTAGAACAATATGAAAACTCACTAACCACCCCCGAGAAGAGACTAAATCTGGAGAGTATTCTATCATCTTTGCTGCACCGTAAAAGATTTCCGGATAAACGGTGTCATTGAAAAAGGCAAAAGTTGCAGCTAAAAAGCCCATGTATGCTAATGCCCCTAAACTGTAGGATAAATAAGCCTCTCCAGACCAAATCAATACTTTTTCTGTCCAAGCAAAAGGCTTACTTTTTATATGCCAAATACCACCAGCAATACATATTAAACCAACCCAGATATGACCGCCAACAACATCTTCGAGGTTATCGACAGCAGCCATACCTGTAGCACCATGAAATGGAAACAAGTAGCTAAAAATTCTCAATGGATTAAGTGTTGGATTAGTAATGACTCGCACATCACCACCTGTTGCGACTGCGGAGTCAAATAATCCACCAGCAAGGGTTGCTTTAGCCACTAACAACCAAGCTCCAACACCTAAAAGGATAAGGTGAATTCCTAAAATAGTGGTCATCTTATCTTTGTCTTTCCAGTCATAGCCAAAAAAGCCGGCGAAACTAGAGTTTTCTGGCAATACACTCGGTCCTCGCAACGAGTGGAACATACCACCCGCACCTAAAACGGCTGAGGAAATTAAATGCAATACGCCAATTATGTAATAGGGTTGAATGTCAACTACTGTACCCCCAGCACCAACACCCAAACCGAGGGTTGCTAAATGTGGTAGTAAAATTAACCCTTGTTCGTACATTGGTAAGTCGGGGTTCAAGTTCGACAATTCAAACAATGTCATTGCACCAGCCCAGAAGACTATCAAACCCGCATGAGCGACATGAGCACCCAGTAGTTTACCGGATAAATTGAGCAAACGAGCATTACCACGATACCAGTCAACATCCGTAAAACTATATCTTTGATTCTGATTGGAAATAGAAGTTGCAGTCATCAAAAATCTTTAGTCAATACTAGTTTTTATCGGAGTTACTCCGTTAAATTCATTGCCATGCTTCTTAGTCAGAAGAAGAAAATACTACTCAATTTATTATCCGAAAGCTGATTTAATTTGAGCAGTCCAAGTTTTGATTCGTTCCTCGCTTAACTCGGATTGATTATCGTCATCAAGCGCAAGCCCACAAAATTTTCCATCTCTCAAAGCTTTGGATTCTGCAAATTCATATCCATCTGTTGAGGTATAACCAACAGTTTTTCCACCTCTTTCACTAATCTTTTCTTCTAATATTCCCATAGCATCTTGGAAATTATCTCCGTAACCAATTTGGTCGCCGGTACCGAAGTAAGCAACTGTTTTACCACTAAAATCAACCTCATCGAGTTCTTCAAAAAAGCCTTCCCAATCGCTCTGGAGTTCTCCGATATTCCAAGTCGGACAGCCAATAATCAGACATTCATAATCATCAAATTCACTTGCTTCTGCATCTGCTATGTCATGCATAGTAACACTATTACCCAAAGCATCCCGGATAATTTCTGCCGCAGATTCGGTTTTACCAGTCGTAGTACCGTAAAAAAGACCAATTTTTTTCGACATTTTGAGACTACTCGCTATTGATAGTTTATTAGAACTTTTACTGTGAGATGCATTCACCTTACTTAAAATAGTAGATGATAACGCATCAAGAGAAAAACAGATACACCCATGTCAGATAGTTTCAACTATCCGTCATGGAGGAGTCCATCGTTTTACCCTGTATAGGCAAAGAGATTCATTCAACATTCCTATTTAATGCATATTGCTCTCAATAATTACTTTTCAGCATATCAATTTTTTTGAAAAATTTTATCTTTTATATTGTGAAGTTTTGTAACAATTACCTAGGCTGCTTGAGCGATCGCCAGTTTTGATGAGTTTTCCCAGACATTTGCTGGGGTTGCAAATCTCCAGTTGGTAGTAAAAGTCTTATGAATAGGACTAAAAATTTCCCTATTAAGTTAGAAGTTATTAAAAATGAATCTTGATAAAGATAATTAAAGAGATATGAAAAAAGTTAATCCAAGTATAATCGGTAGCTGCTTGCTCAGTGCTGTTACCATACTAAGTGTTCCTCTAGATTTTAACCCTAGTACTCTAGTAAAGCAACATTGCCGGGTGAGACTTGCAGAGGGAGCAAGGGGAGCAGGGGAGGCTGTTCGAGAAAATAAATCACTTTTTTTTCTTACAATTAACCCCGCAAAGTTGACGAAGGTGAAGCACTAGGGCTATTTATATCCCAAGGTAATTATTAGAATTGCTGGAAAAATTAAATCAAGAGCAAGCATTAACTATTATCACTGTATTACAGTAATTGAATTAGCCACTAGATACAGTCATGGTTTTGCTATGCTATGAAATGGTTAAATTTGAGTTGATGGAAAAACCAATACTTTGATGAATCCAGAGAATCTAAGTAGGTTGGCGTTAAAAATAGTAATGCCGGACTTGTGAGTGGTGAATAGTGATGGGGTGAGTAGGGAAAAGGCTTTGAAGGTAGTTTACACTCTGTAATATAGTTTGGTTTATTTGTGCCGACTTACTTAATTGTGATGGATACACCTGTTGGTAAACAAATTTTTCCTCTAAGAGCGATTTACTGCTCGAAGAAATAAGGGAAAAAGTAAATTTATATCTATGTGATTACAAAACTAACATAACTTCCGCTGACCTTTTTGACAAGCATTACAATTAGCAGTTTTAACTTCAAAATCAATACAATTAATAGCTTCCTCCGAACAAGCTTTGTAAGGATGAATAGTGCATTTTAGGCGATAGTCGTTAGTGAAAAAATCACATCTAGAACAAGGAATTTTATGTAGTTTTTTGAGGTATTTTGTTCCTTGATTTACTGTCAAGCAAAAACTTGCTATGGAAAAAATTACTATTGTCCACGCACAGAAAGCACACAAGATTGTAAGTAGCATGATTTATCCTCTAAATTATTTCCAAAAAAAAGCCCGCAGATAAAATTTTTAACCTACAGGCATTAATGGCTCTGTTAATCAGAAAAACTATGGATAATTAAAGACTAATTTGACGAGAACGCCAAGAATGCCAAACATAGCCACAAAAAGCTATGATCCCCAGAAACAACTGTAAATTAGCATCTCCCAAGCGGTCATAACCGTAAAATTCGCTGGGATAAGCTATTTGGTTATAACCGACTAATGGAATAGAAATAAAAGCCATTAAAGCTAAACCAAGCAAACTATAAGAAAGGATTTCTTCGCCATTTTGAATAGGAAAAAGTTTCCTTACCCAACCAAAAGGTGCTACCAAAATATGCCAAGCTCCTCCTAAAATGAGTATTAATCCTACCCAAATATGACCGCCAATGACATCTTCTAAATTATCAACACTTGCTATTCCTAAAAGATTCCAATTACCATCTTTAAAACCAACTAAATAACCAAATATAGTACTGGGATCAAGAGTTGGATTACTAATTAATCTTACCTCGTGTATATTAGCGTCATAAATTCCACCAAAATACATCGATTTTAATACTAAAAGAAATGCTCCCAAACCAAGGATAATCAGATGATGACCCAAAATCAAACCTAGTTGTTTAGGATCGTTCCATTCATAGTGAAATTTCGCCGCAATTCCGCTAGAATCTTTCAAAACAGCCGGACTTCTAAATACATGAAAAAGTCCACCCGCACCTAAAACTGCTGAAGCGACCAAATGCAGCATACCGATCGCAAAATAGGGATAAGTATCTATAATCTCACCGTTAGCACCTACACCCCAACCTAATGTAGCGAGATGAGGTAACAAAGTCATCTGTTGCTCGTACATTGGTACATCTGGAGCAAAACGCAATACCTCAATGATGGTAATACTCCCAGCCCAAAACATAATTAACCCAGCATGAGCAACATGAGCACCTAATAATTGCCCTGATAAATCGGTTAAACGAGCATTACCAACTAACCAAGGTGAATCTGTACCTGAAGCAAAAGTTTTATCAGTGGAGACAGCCACAATTTTTATCCTTTTCCAAAATTGCAATTTAGAGACGTTGCATCGGGAGCAACGCCTCTACAATAATTAAGATTGATTAGTTGCAGTAGCGATAGAATCTAAATCCTTACCAAACTGTTTAAAGTCAACACCAATAGCACGTAACGCATGCCAAAGATGTCCTTGCAAGAAGAAGAAAGCAAGGAAGAAATGAGCATTTGCTAACCATGCTCTAGCTGTATGAGCGCCGTAGGGTAAATCTATAGTGTCTGCAAAATAAGGGCAAATGCCAAACTTAACTTCTAGAGCAGGGCCGTAAAATTCAACTGGATAAGCTAGAGTATTAACCGCACAGAAATATGATGCAACAAATCCCGCTAAAGCAATACCTCCCAAAGAATAGGAAAGAATTGCCTCACCAGAGAAGATTAATACCTTCTTTGCCCAAGGTAACGGTTCTGTAATAATGTGCCATACTCCCCCTCCTACTAACAGAAAGCCCACATAAATATGTCCACCTACCAAGTCTTCGAGATTATCAACGCTAGCAAAATGAGTCTGATAACCATATATAACCAGAGGGTTGAGAGTCGGATTGGTAACCGTGCGGACAGTTTGCGATGCAGCATCGTAAAGTCCGCCAAAATACATCGCTTTAGCTGCTAATAATAAAGCTCCGAATCCAAGGAATAATAGGTGATGTCCCAAAATAAAACCCAATTTTTTGGGATCGTCCCATTCAAAATGAAACTTACTAGCTTGTCCCGTTGCATCTTTCAAGTTTCTGGGCCCTTTGAAGGTATGGAATAGCGCACCCGCACCCAACACAGCAGAGGAAATTAAATGTACAACTCCAATAGCGAAATAGGGATATGTATCTACTACAACTCCACCATCCCCTACACCAATACCTAAAGTCGCTAAATGAGGTAATAGAATTAGCCCCTGCTCACCCATTGCTATATCAGGGTTATATCGAGATATTTCAAACAGAGTGAATGAACCTGCCCAAAGAGTAATTAAAGCGGCTTGGGCTACATGAGCGCCGATAAACAAGCCTGATAATTTGGCAAAGCGTGCATTACCAGCCCACCAATCATATTTGACATTGGGATTCTCGTAAGTTTGCATTACTTGATGCTTTCTCCTAATTGCTATTTTTAATCAATAATTTGGCTGAAATTTACTACTTGAAGGATTGAAAAGCTTACGTTATTGGGAACTTCAACTCAAAGCGGGTTGAGATCCGCTTCGGCTTCAAACTAAGCGCTTGGGATAATGAGAGCGCCATAGCTGCCCAAAAGCAGCTCGTTAACTGCTTCTATTAACTAACCCTCCAAGATGTCAAGGGTGCTTGTCAATCAACTTTTGACTTAATGCTCAGTTTATTGATAAATATTTTTATTAACAAGAGTATTTACAAAAATTAATAGTTTATTAAGGAATTCTTATGATGGGTTGATGGTGCATGGTGAAGTGTAGCGATGGTAATTCGTAAGACTTAATATATAGCCATTTTGAGTTGGATAGAATACAAATTATTAACCTCACCCCAGCAACTGCACCCCTCTTTGATGCTTTAGAGAGGGGAAGGGGTAAAATGATTGTATTACAATAAGGGTGAAAACAGCTGTATTTCCCGTAAAATTAAAAATATCAAGTTTTGAGGGATAGGTAGATTCAGCATCTAGTACTCGAAGAAGCTAAAATTGCCGGGTGAAGACAAGTAGAGGGAGAGGGGGAAGAGAGGGAAGAGGGAGAGAAAAAAACACCCGACATAGTTGACTTGCCAGACTACTAGATTAGATTGTATTTAAATTTGCAGATATTAGATACTCGGGAAATTATCAAAAAAATTATCTATTTCGCCAACCATAGCTAAGATCCCGCAACATATTGCTATTAATGAACAGCCAAAAATTCCTTGAGCTAAAGAAATTGTTGCATGAAAATAAATTGAATAAAGCCACAATATTGATGTGAAAAAAAGTCCACCTAATACACCTAGTGCAAATCTTTTTATAGGAGATAATTTGTTTGATGGTTGAGAACTCATTTTTAGGATATTGATAGATTAATTACAACATTATTTTAACGATTTTAAATGCCTGGAAGTAATGACTTTAGTCATATCTAGCATGTTACTGATGTTTGTATTATTCAGGTAGAATGAGACGGGCAGGGATGCCGGTGCTACAAGAGCAAGTAAACCGATCGATCGTCAAAAATCAAAAGTCTGGCATTCGGGCATTCCGGCATTAAAGAAAATTGGAAGTATTACTATCGAATAGAACAATATACAACTTTAATGCGTAGCAGCTTATATCAAATCCATTGACATTTTTCTCATATTTTTGAACTCAGAGAAAGGTTTAAAGCTGTAGTTAATGTTGGCTATTTATGGCTAAGTAATTAAGAAATCTCAACGATCGCCTTACCAATCATCTTGCCGCTATCCTGGGCTTCGTGAGCCGCTGCGACTTCAGCTAAAGAAAAGCGCTGAGCAATATTGTGACGTAATGCACCAGCAACTAAAGCAGTCGTAATATCCCGAATCGCTGCTTTTTTGGCTTCTACGGGCATGGTATACACCAATATGGTACGAATAGTAATATTTCTCAACATTAATGACAAAATAGGTAAAGCAGGAGAATCACCAGGATTAGCCGAATACATTGCCGCCACACCATTAGTACGCAAAACTGCATCGGCAACGAATAAATTCTGGCTGAAATCAACATCAACAATCCGATTAATTCCTCGTTTTCTACCAGTAATTTCTTGAATACGTTTGATTACATCTTCATTTTTATAGTTAATAATATAATCCGCACCCGCAGCCTCTGCAATTTTTGCTTTTTCATGATTGCTGACGGTAGTAATTACAGTTGCACCACCCCATTTTCCCCACTGCACCGCATAATTACCTACAGCACCCGCACCACCTGTAACTAAAATAGTTTGTCCTTTTACCGCACCGTCGGCGAAAACAGCACGATGAGCAGTCATTGCGGGAACTCCCAGACAAGCACCTTCGGCAAAGCTAGTATTATCTGGCAAGATTATTGCTTTTTCACTGGGTACCACAACATATTCAGCACCAGTACCAAATGCTCTTCCCAATTGTGCTTCATAAATCCAAACTCGTTCGTTGATGCGAGAATTAGAAACACCTTCCCCAAGACTTTCAATTACACCCGCACCATCTTGATGTGGAATAATCCGCTCAAATTTCTGCTCGATACCACCCCAACCACCACGGGATTTTGTATCGGATGGATTGACACCAGAAGCGTGGATTTTGACTCGCACCTCACCAGCACCAGGCTCGGGTATGGGTATTTCTTGATAGTGAATTACCTCTTTTGCTGCACCTTGTTTTTCGTAATAAGCAGCTTGCATTAATTTTTGTTCGCTCATGGTTATTACCTGGGATGAGATATTAGAATGATTTTATTTTTTAACCCAAAGGAACTGCAAGATTTTTCGTAGGGTGCTGTACTGTGAGATCAATTATCAACTATAACCAAATAATTTGAACTTACCGTCACGCACCATCAATACTTCTCAACCATAACGTGCAGGATTTCAACTTACCGTCACGCACCATCAATACTTCTCAACCATAACGAAATTCTTTAAACTTACCGTCAAGCACCATCAATACTATCAATTTTTCGATTTAGCTATCAACCAACCTACAGCGATAAATAAGAAGGTTGCTGCAATGCTCCAACATAAGGAAGATACCAAAGGATGAACTGGATATTTGAAATTAATTGGTGCAAAGGGTTTATCAATGTGTTGAGTGACGACTCCTGAAACGATCGCACCACCACCAAGCCCAATACCGAGTATTTGTACAGTGCGTTCTAATTTGCGTTCAGCCTCAAGGCTGCGTTCTTCGCGTTTAGCTTGTTCGATTTCTACGATACCGCGAATTGAGGCTATTGCTTGTTCTAATAAGGTTAAACCTTGCTCAAAATATCCAATATCGGCGTTGATTTGTTGATAAAATCTTTCAGAATCTTGTTTATAGAATATTTCTAGAATGCTTAAATTATCTTCTTCGGTAGCAGCGCTAATTTGTCTGAGTTTTTCGTCATAATTGTTTTTGTTTATGTCAATAGTATTTTGATAATCTTTTAAATTTCTTAATAAGCGAGTATATTTTAATGATTCTTTTGACAAGTCTTTTAATTTATTTGTTAAGTGATTTAGTATTTCGGTTGTTAAATTATCGGATTCAGTATTTGATTTAATTTGTTCGATGGTATTTTCAATTTCATCGTAAGCAGCAGCGATTTGATGATAAATTATGCGGCTATCTTGAAAGGCTTTAACAATTTTGCTGCGGAAGAAGAATAAATCAAATAATTGTTGATAGCATTTATTAAAGTTTTTATCGGCTTGGCGATCGCGGAATAACCAGATGATTACATGTTGGTAATTTTCTGGTTGACTAAATAAACCATATTCAAAAATTGGACTACCAAATAATTTTCCTTGACGATTGAATTCAGGTTTGCGATCGGTGTTTGGAAAAATAGCTGTTAAGGATTCTTGAGCTATATCGTAGGGTTTTGTTTGATTTAGTTTATCTTGTTGGGTTAACCAAGCAGTAATTAATAAGGTTTGTCCTAAAAATAATTTATTGCTTTCATGGTTTTCATCAGGAATAAGAGTTAAACAATTTTGAGGATTTAATTTACTTAATAAAGAAACATCAATATCCTTTGTTAAACTGTTATCATCGACATCTTTTTCTGGACGACGTAAATTTAACCAGAAGCCATAGCTGTCTTGAATTCTGATTGGAGAAACAAAGCCTTTAATTAAAAGTTGTTGATTTTGATTTTGATTATTATCTTTAAAAATACCTTCAAAATTTATCGAATAATCTTCATATTTGACATTATCTGGTTTAATTAAATCAACACGGGAACCTTTTGGTTCATCTTGAATATTTACTATATTTTCAATCAGATTTAAAGGTTGTATGGTGTTAATTATATCATTGGCTTGATGCCACAGTTGAATATTTTCTTTTGTTAGAGACTCTATATGAAAATTGGAAGCTTTATAAAGTTGAAATGCGTATAAATGGATATTCGGCGCATAGATTTTCATGGTTAATTTAGCGTTATTATAAAAATAATATTTTAGGCTGGGTAGCGGTATAGTTTCACACAGCCTATATCAAGATTCCCAAAAAATCTATTGTTGTTGGTTACTTTTGTCGTTTTTCTGCTGTTTTTTTTCTAATTCGTCTTGGATGATTCGATATTGGTTTTGGAGAGTAGTTTCTCCGAATGCTGGATTAGATTTTTTAACTTTAGAAATTTCTCTTTCGTTTCTTAAAATTGCATCTCTTACTGATGGATGATTTATATACCATTGGCGAATAGCTTCAGCTAAGGATTCTGAATCAAGATTTTCATTTTCTAAGGCTTTGAGATTTGTTTGTAATGATGGTATGTCTTTTTGAATAATTTCCGAAGTAAACAGATAATCTTGCTCTTGAATAACTTTGATAAATTTATTAATTAATTCATCGGGTTCCATTGGTTATCTCCTAAGTTGTTAATTTGATTTATAAATATAATCTGTTTGATTAATTTTGATGGTTTTTCTCACCCACTTGGGGTTGCAAACCCCAAGCTAATAACATAAGTCCTATTCATAGGACTAAAATTTTATCTATTGTAGTCATATTTATATGACTTTAGCTATTAGACTGGGGTTTTCAACCCCAGGCAGATTTGCGAGAAAACCCATCATATTTTATAGGAAAAAGCACTAATCCCCAACAGCATAAAATCCAGCCCAATAATAGGGATTTTCAAAAAGTTTTTCTTTGGGGTTATTATAGTCTGCTAATCTCTTTTTAATTTTACCTTTGTTTTCTGCTGTGATATTTTGATTTTCATCAATCCATTGTCTTAATTCTGGTGGGGTTATTTGACGGAACCAATTCTGTGCTTGGTTAAGAGCAAGTGCAATATTATTAGTAGATGTTGAATTTTGGATATTTTCGTAAAATTTGATCGTGAAAATCGCTGTGGAAAAATCGTCTACAGCCCATAATGTACTAACTATACTTGCTGCACCTGCGTGAATAAAGCCACTTGGTAAACCGATATATTCATCGCTGGTATTGTTAAAGTCGGTGTAACCACTTTCGCAAGCGGAAAGTGTAACGAGACGACAGTTAGATAATTTTAATTCAAAGATTTTTTCTAAGGTGAGGCATTTTTCTAATTCGATTCCTTCCTCTTCTGATATTCTTAAAGTTCTAGATGATTCTGTAGCATTGCTGATGGGAACTTTTGCAGCACCATGTAATTGTAATGCCGATTTATAAGGGTTCTTTAAGTCAAAGTATCCGTGAGAGGAAAAGTGCAGCCAGTGGGCATTTTTAAAGTTATCGCTATTTGATTGTTGTTGGAAAGCGGTTAGTGTGGCTTTGTCGTGTTTGAGTATGTAATTGGGTTTAAATTTAGTGGCAATGGTTTCTACTTCAATGTCGGAAAATTCTAAATTTTTGGTAGGGTTTTGAATAGCAAACAATAATGTAGAGACGTTATACATAACGTCTCCATATATCGCGTCTCTACATATCACGTTTGTACATTTTGATGATTGTTTTTGTAAAATTCGTAGTAATTGACAGCTAGGTGCGGCTGTGACACCGTCGGTAAATTTATCAATTAAATATTCCCCATTGGATAACTTTAATCCGTGGATGGGTAAGAGGTGTAAATAGAGATGGGGTACTAAAATTAATTTTTTACAGTTTTGTGGAACTAAGGATATAACTTTATCAAGATGTAAAATTTCTGGTAGCTGCTGTAATTTATCATTTAACTCGAATTCCCACCGCTTTTTATCTTCGCGGTAAGATTGTAAATATTCTGAATTCCAATAGTCTTCCAGTTTTTCCAAATCTTCTGTACTCGAAGACCAAATTTGTGGTTTACTGCGATCGCGGGTAATTACGAAGGTACGGAAACAATCTTCAAAAATGTACCATTGGACAATTGCTGTGTTTTCATCTAACAACTGTTGAATTTCTGGAAATCGAATCGGTTGATAACCAATAATTCTCGATATTAAATCTTCCCGTTGTTGACGCAGTTTATTTAACTTACTGCCAATGTCATCTAAATCAGCCTCTTGTAACCGTTGCTTTTCTACTGCGATTTTATCCCTTAACTGTTGCAACTTCTGATTGTCTTGTGGGGATGTCTCACCTTTGGGAGAAAGTTCATCGTTAAATAGCAATTCTACCAAATTACGAGTTTTACTGCGTTCGATATACTCTAGCGCTAGAGTTTCTTTTCCTAATTGCAAACAAACTTCCACCATGCGACGATAAAGTTCATTCCATTTTTCCGCTTGCTTGCGTTTGCTTTCTTCACCAGAAATAATCTCACCACGCAATAATTCTACTGTTGTGATGGCTGATTCATAGGTATCGTAAGCAAGAGAAAAACTATGATTATCTTGGTAAGCTATGCCCAAGTTTTTTAAAGTTTCTGCATGTTTTTGGGGGAAAGCTTGGCGGGTTCTAACTTCCAAAGCTTGTTGGTAGGCTATGATTGCTTGTTCAATATTATCGGCTTTATCACCATTAATTCTGTCGCCGTAAGCAAGCCCTAAATTATTTTGCGTCATTGCCCAATCATAGGGCAAAGTTTGGCGGGTTCTAACTTCCAAAGCTTGTTGGTAGGCTATGATTGCTTGTTCAATATTATCGGCTTTATCACCATTAATTCTGTCGTAGTAAGCAGTGCCTAAATTCATTTGCGTCATTGCCCAATCATAGGGGAAAGCTTGGCGGGTTCTAACTTCCAAAGCTTGTTGGTAGGCTATGATTGCTTGTTCAATATTATCGGCTTTATCACCATTAATTCTGTTGCTGTAAACAATGCCTAAATTCATTTGCGTCATTGCCCAATCATAGGGGAAAGCTTGGCGGGTTGTAACTTCCAATGCTTGTTGGTAAGCTATGATTGCTTGTTCATTATTATCGGCTTTATCACCTAAAATTCTGTCGCCGTAAGCATTGCCTAAATTCATTTGCGTCATTGCCCACTTTTTGGGAAAAGCTTCGCGGGTGCAGAGTTTGAGAATAGTTTCATAAGAGGCGATCGCAATTTCCACATTACTAGCTTTACTACCCCGAGGAAACTGCAAAATACTATTACCAAAATTAAAAATAGCTACTGCGATAGATTGTGCTTCATCGGGTTGTGCTTGCTCAAACCTAGTCATTACCCAATGCCGCAATATCTCAGGGAAATTATCATTAAGTAGATGTGTATTGGCATCAAATAAGGGATAAACAACTTCTGCATCGCCCTTGTTTTCTCTAATTACTGGTAAAACATCTTCTAAAAATTGTAAAGCTGCTGAAGCATCGTGACTCTGCTGGCTCATAACCCGAATTCCAACCACACCTTTATATTATTTCAATCAAGTGATTGGGGATTTCGGAAAAATTTCGAGTATTCTATGATGCTTTAGATTAAAAGGGTAAATTATTGATGGTGCGTGACGGTAGTTTCAAATTATTTTTTTACAGATGATAAGTTACTGTAACCGTCACACAACGGCAATATTGCCCGAAGTTAATCTACACCGCAATTTGCCTCCCCTACGAGATATGAATTGTTGATGTTGGGTGGGGGTAATTTCTATAAAATTTTTTGTAGGGTGCTGTACTGTACGATCATTTATCAACCATAACGAAATTATTTGAACATACCGTCACGCACCATTAATACTAATAATTGATCATTGATAATTGATAAGATTGTAGGGTGCTATGACGGTTACGATCATTTATCAAGCATAACGAAATTATTTGAGAATACCGTCACGCACCATCTGTATTTCGTAATCTGTAAGATTTTTTGTAGGGTGCTATGACGGTTACGATCATTTATCAAGCATAACGAAATTATTTGAGAATACCGTCACGCACCATCTGTATTTCGTAATCTGCAAAATTTTTTGTAGGGTGCTATGACGGTTACGATCATTTATCAAGCATAACGAAATTATTTGAGAATACCGTCACGCACCATCAATACTTAACCGCCGCACTGGTAACATAAATTCACAAACGCAAAAACAAATCAATGCTTTATCTACAACTCAGTTAGAAGACTTAGGAGAAGCATTGTTAGATTTTTCGAGCCAAAATGATTTAATCTCCTGGTTAGAAAACAATATTGATTCTTATTTTTTCTAATTCCTTAATTGCTTCTAAAGCCTCATTTAACTAGATAAATTATTGATGGTGCGTGAGGGCATGTTCAAATTGTTTTTTTTACAGATAAATTATTGATGGTGCGTGACGGTATTTTCAAGTTTGTTCGTTATTGGTGATAAATTATCGTAACCGTCACACAACGGCAATATTGCCCGAAGTTAATCTACACCGCAATTTGCCTCCCCTACGAGATAGGAAATATCGATGGTGCGTGACGGTATTTTCAAATTAGTTGGTTATATCAGTAAATTACTTATGGTGCGTGACGGTATTTTCAAATTGTTTCGTTACTGGTGAAAATTTATCGTAACCGTCACACACCCTACGAAATATGAAATATCGATATTGGGTGAGGGTATTTTCAAATTAGTTTGTTACTGGTGATTAATTATCGATGGTGCGTGAGGGTATTTTCAAATTTGTTTGTTAGAGCTGATAAATGATCTCACAGTACAACACCCTAAACGATATCTACAGATATTTGTCTTCCCTCTAAAGACTGAGTTTTAGTTTGATATAAAATTTGAATTGGATGATGCAAGCAACGAGTTTTTAACCGATAATAATGATTGTCAAATTTGATTCGTAAAGTATGGCAACTCAAACCACTTCACCGACACTGCTGAGTCCCTTTGAATTGCGAGATTTATCTTTAAAAAACAGAGTAGTAATGCCTCCTTTAACTAGAGGTAGAGCAGTAGATAGAGGCATCCCCAACGATTTAATGGCAGAATATTACAGCCAAAGAACTGGGGTTGGTTTAATTATTGCTGAGGCTACTTTAATTTCAAGCCAAGCTGACGGCTGGGTAAATGCCCCAGGAATTTATACAAAGGAACAAACTGAAGGTTGGAAACAAGTCGTTAGTGCTGTACACGCCAAGAATACCCCATTTTTTCTGCAACTATGGCACTGTGGGAGGGCTTCTCACAGTAGTTTCCACGATGGTAAATTGGCTGTTGCTCCTTCTGCGATCGCAATTAATGAAGAATACATTCATACTCCCGAAGGAAAACAGCCTCATGAAACTCCACGTGCGTTAGAGACACAGGAAATACCCCAAGTAGTAGAAGACTACAAAAAAGCCGCGGAAAATGCTAAAGAGGCTGGTTTTGATGGAGTAGAAGTTCACTCGGCTAATGGTTATTTACTTGATTCCTTTCTTGAGTCCAAAACTAATAAACGAACGGATCAATATGGCGGAAGTATTGAGAATAGATATCGTTTACTACAGGAAGTTGTGGAAGCCGTAACAACTGTTTTCCCACCAAATAGAGTGGGGGTTCGCCTTTCTCCTAACGGCGCATACAATGATATGGGTTCCCCTGACTATCGCGAAACTTTCCTATATGTGGCTAAACAATTAAATAGTTATGGATTGGCTTACATTCACATCATGGATGGTTTAGCTTTCGGTTTCCATGAATTAGGAGAGCCGATGACTTTAGCAGAATTTAGAAAAGTTTTTGACGGACCAATTATCGGTAATTGCGGTTATACTCAAGAAACCGCTGAAGCTGCAGTTAAAGATGGTAATGCAGATTTAATTGCATTTGGAAGACCAATTATTAGCAATCCAGATTTAGTCGATCGCTTCGCAAATAACTGGCCTCTCAATCCCTCGCCAGATGTGAAAATTTGGTATTCTCCTGGTAAAGAAGGTTATACAGATTTTCCGATTTATGAAGCATCCCTAGTAAACAGTGAACTGTGAACTTGTAGGGTGCTGTTACGGCCCCTCGTATGTTATTAGAGGTTAAATTTTTGATAATGCCGTAACGCACCATTCTAATAAGAGTACCATGACAATGAGGAGTTAGGAGTTAGGAGTTAGGAGTCAAGAGTTAATAAAAATTATCTACCCCCTCTCCCCCCTCTCCCTTGTCTCCTAACTCTCCCAATCTCCTAATCTCCTACCACTACCTACAGCAATTGCTTCTTTTTCTCTTTCTCCTTTTTGTTTCGCTTGCTGCTTTTCTGGAGATAAGCTTTGACAATCATCTTTAAACTTACAGAAAAGCGTGGCAATAACGATATAAAGCACGGGAACAATAAATAAACTCAACACCGTTGAAACTACCATTCCGCCAAATACGGCAGTACCCAATGACTGACGAGAAGCCGCACCCGCACCAGTTGCAATTACTAGGGGAATAAAACCCAAAAGTGTGGAAATGGCTGTCATAATAATTGGTCTGAGGCGTTGTTCGGATGCTTGGATTGCGGCTCTAGTAATAGATAATCCCTGTTCTCGCAATTGGTTAGCAAATTCTACAATCAAGATGGCGTTTTTACTAGCCAAACCAATCAACATTACTAAACCCACTTGACAATAAACATCGTTAGGTAAACCCCGAATTGATTGGGCAAGTAAAGCTCCTAAAATTGCGAGGGGAACTGCTAAAAGGATAATAATTGGATCGACGAAATTTTCGTATTGTGCAGCTAAAACTAAGAACACAAATAAAATACCCAAACCAAAAATTAACGGTGCTTGACCTCCTGAGTCAATTTCTTCTAAAGTAATACCGGACCATTCAAAACCCATATTTTGAGGTAGTACCTCATTGGCAACTTCTTCCATGGCTGCGATCGCTTGGCCTGAACTATAACCGTCTGCTGGAGCACCGTTGATTTCAATGGAACGGAATAAGTTATAGTGGTTTACCGTAGGAGGTCCTGTAACATAAGTCACCTCTACTAAATCGCCGAGGGGAATCATGTTGCCTTGCGAGGAACGTACGTAGAACCGATTGATATCTTTGGGGTTGGAACGAAATTCTTTGTCAGCTTGGACATATACTCGGTAGGTGCGTCCAAAAGTATTAAAATCATTAACGTAATTAGAACCAATTAAAGTTCCTACAGTTGTCAGTACATCATCCACAGAAACTTGTAAAGAGTTGGCTCTGTCTCGATTTACTTCTACTAATAACTGTGGAGCATTCGCTGCATAGGTACTGAAAACACCTTGTAATTCTGGTCTTTGGTTTGCTTTTTGAATTAATTCATTTTTAACTTGAACAAAAGTACCAATATCATTATTTCCTTTATCTTGTAGTTGAAATACAAAACCACCAATACTACCTAAACCTTGAATAGCAGGAGGATTAAAAGCAATGATTCTAGCTTCAGAAATTTTTGATAATGCCCCTCGCGCTCGGTTTAAAATACTTTGAGCGGATTGTTCTGGATCTTTTCGTTCTCCCCAAGGCTTAAAAATAGAAAAAGAAATACCGCTATTTGCTGTTCTACCGCTAAAGCTAAATCCCCCTAGAGAAAACGTGCTGGCAACTTCGGGAATATCTTGATATATTTTATCGAATTCTTCAATCACTTCCCCTGTATATTCTAAAGAAGTTCCTTCTGGCCCTTGAATCAAGTTAATAGCATAACCTTGATCTTCATCTGGAAGAAACCCTGTAGGAACGGTTTGGTACATCCAAACGGTGATTGCAAGTAAAAATGCAAACACTCCTAAAACTACTAATTTTAAATTAGTCAGAACTTCCAGGGCTTTTTTATACCCGGCACGCATTATGTCTATGCCGCGATTGATTACAGCAAATATCTTTGCTAACCAACCAGTCGGCTCTTGTCCGGCACGTAGTAGTAATGATGACAAAGCGGGAGTCAGAGTTAAAGCATTGAAAGTAGAAATTACTACCGCAAAACTAATAGTTAAAGCAAATTGTTGATAAAGTTGTCCCGTAGTTCCCGGGAAAAAGGCTACAGGAATAAACACCGCTAACAGTACTAAAGAAGTGGCAATTACCGCTCCCGAAAGCTCTCCCATTGCTTCGATCGCAGCTAAATGGGGACGCATACCTTGTTCTTGTACTTTACCACCGATATCTTCAACTACAACGATCGCATCATCTACTACCATCCCTGTCGCTAAGGTTAAACCAAATAAAGTCAAACTATTAATCGAAAAATCAAAGACTTTAATAAAAGCAAAAGTTCCTACCAACGCTACCGGAATTACCACCGCTGGCACAATCGTGGCTCGCCAGTTTTGCAAAAATAAAAACAGTACTAAAACCACCAACAATATTGCTTGAATCAAAGTACTGATAACTTCCTTACTCGATTCCTCAATAAATAAAGTGGGGTCATAAGGTACAGCGTAGCTTAATCCTGGAGGGAAATCTTCTGATAGTTCTTTCATCCTCGCTTTAACAGCCTTTGCTGCTGCTAGAGCATTACTACCGGGTGTCTGCAATACTCGATAACCAATTGCTCCCCGACCTTTATACCTAGCGAAAGTATCATAATTCTCTGCTCCCAACTCCGCACGACCAACATCTTTGAGCTTAACTAGACTGCCATCTTCCCCAGTCTTGAGAACAATCTCCTCAAACTCAGCCACTTCTTTCAAACGACCAGCAGCACGTATAGTTAATTGAAACTTCTGTCCCTCATTCGTAGGAGGTTGACCGATACGTCCAGCACCTATCTGAATATTCTGGGTTTGCAAAGCCGCAACTACATCCTGTGCGGTTACCCCTCGACTAGCAAGAAGGCCCGGATCTATCCACAAACGCATAGCATAGCGACGTTCGCCAAATGGTTGCATGTCGCTAACACCTTCAATTCTCTTGATGCTATCAACTACGTATAAATCCGCATAGTTACTTACAAAGTTGTCATCATAAACACCCTCTTCTTCACTGAAGATGGACATTCCCACAATTACGCTACTAGACTGTTTAAATACATTTACACCAGTTCTTTGTACGGCTTGCGGTAATTGTGCTTCCGCGATCGATACCCGATTTAAAACATCAACTGCGGCGATATCAAGATCGTAACCTTGCTCAAAAGTAACTGTAATAGAGCTAGAGCCATCATCGCTACTAATGGAATTCATGTATCTCATACCTTTAACACCATTAATCTGTCTTTCTAAGACAGTGGTGACGGTATTTTCCACGACTTCAGCACTAGCACCAATGTAGTTAGAAGAAACCACTACCTGTACTGGGCTAATATCTGGATATTGCTCAACAGCCAAAGTCGGAATACTAACAGCTCCCACCAACAGAATGATGATAGAGCAAACAATAGTTAAAACTGGCCTGCGGATGAAGAATTCTACAAACATTTTTATTAGTTAGTGAGTGGTGAGTGGTGAGTAGTGAGTGGGGAGTAGTGAGTGGAGAGGGGGGAGAGGAGCCACTGCGTTGCCGAGGTGCCCTCGGTTGTAGCAAGTGGCGTGGGGGAGAGGGGGAAGAGGGGGAAGAAATTTTTAACTACTAACTCCTGTACAGACGTAGCAGTGCTACGTCTGTACAACTCCTCACTATTCACCACTCACTACTCACCACTCCCTCACCCATTTATTTCACAATTCATTAACCTAGCCAAAAAATAATTAGTCATTTTGGAACCGAAGGGAGAATTCCACCATCTAGCGGGATGACTACCAACAGGAGCATTTAAACTCCAATCTAATTCGTCGCATTTTTTCCAACGGTTGTTTTCACGCCATCCTAAGCGCTCTCCCCATTTTTTTAAAATGTCGCTGTTTTGTTCAATGGTACTTTCTAAGTTACCTCCTACTTCTTGGTAAATTCGTGCTTGAATGCTAAAACCAAAACGTTGATTACTGTAAGTAAGCCACAAGTTATCAATTACTTGTAATTGCACGCAGGGAAAATGTTGTACCTCAGCGGGACGAAAATCTTCCAAGTCTGAATGTCCGGCAATATCAGCAATTAAGCGTATAGTTTCTGTATCTGCTTCTTGCCATTTTTGGGCTGCAAGCATATCTCGTAATGGTTGGTAACGTACTATATCGCTTACTAAGGCGAGACTATTTTCTATGTGAGATAATTTTTCCGATACATGGGAATTTTGATTTATTCCTGACTCTTTTGTAGATGAATAATTACTTTGAACAATTTGTTTTTGTAATTCAGATACTTGAGTTTTTAGTTCATCTAATTGCTTTTGTATCTCAGATAATTGAGTAGAATCTGTGTTGGTTTGGCTCGTAATGTTAGTCATATCAATTATCAATTATCAATTATCAGTTGTTCATCTCACATCTTGCACCATTGTCGTTAAGCCCAAATATCCACCTTGTAAGCCGGAGGCGCATCGAACAGAGAAATGAATTTCAAGGCTCATACACAAAGTACGTTAAAACGCACTAAAATCCTTACCTAGTCGGATTATCGATCTTTGTTTGTCAGCCTGGGAATTTATTCCCGTGTTGTTGAGAATGCTGCAAGATGTGAGCGCTCTAGAAGGGGAAGTCTCAAAAGTCAAGGTAATAAATCAAAAGTATTAAACCCCCTCCCAACGAATGAAACTAGCACATTTTTTAGCTTCGGCTAAAACCTTTGCTATGTAAGAGTTTCAAGATG
>JBCCSG010000015.1:0-41094 GCA_039200565.1 Cyanobacteria bacterium P01_D01_bin.50
GCTAAAGTCTATCGAATAGAAAGTAAGAAAGTATGCGGTTGCGTCACACGTAGCCGCAATCTAAAATATACTATTTTTGAAAAGTTAAAAATATTCTCCTCCATCAAAAAAAGACAGAGGAGATTTTGTAATGGAGATAAACTCTATATATCAGTGCAGAATGCTAGGACAGATTAGTTCGTCAATTCGGTTAAATATCCGTTCAATTGTTTGGTACGGGCTGCTGTAGTATCTCCCAAACACCCGTAATAAATAGTAGGAGCCATTGAACCTCCTTCAACTGCACTCCTGTCAAAATCACACTTAGCATCGCGATACGGAATCCATAGCTGTTGTGCTTTTTTCAACTTTTCACGCCTAGATTCTGGTAATTTTGGCAGCAACTGTTGATAAGCTTGATTCAATTTTTTATCATATTCCTGGTAAGAGATTTGAGCGCATTGATTCATTTGTTGCTGGTTTAAATTTGCAGAATCATCGCAGTTAAGCCCTTGAGCGATAACTGTTTCTTTTGTTGATGTTGTTGCTGATTTGTCCTCTGTTTCAGATACTTGCGATACTTGGGTTGTTTCTGAGGTGGTTTCTGTTGTGGCTTTATTGTCAGTTGTTGCAGCACAACCTACAGATACAATGCAGATCAAAACGGGTAATATCCGATGCATAATACAATTATTTCTTATAATGTTTGATAAAAATAATACGATGAGTATTATTACTTAAGATGTAATCTTAATAATATTTAAAGCTTTTTTATTTGGTTCTTCGGCTTGTGAGAGTACTAGAAGGCTGAGACTATAAATACAAAGTAATTCAGGATATCTTTATACAAAAATAGTATTATTCTATCAAATGTACCAATGATGAAATAATTTGTAATAGTCTAATTAACCGAACTATTGATTTTTTCTAAATCTAATATAGCTGCTGCTTCTTGTAAAAGTTCCTGCTGTTCCCGTTGAATTTCTTCTAATCTTAATGTAATATTTGTTAATCTTTGCTGCTTATTACAAGACATTATGTGATAGGTAGTATTACCTTGTAATTGAGAAATGTTGAGAGTATTATCTGATGTTTTTATATCTTGATTTTTTTGAGTCGGGGAATTACCTAAGTTCTTTAATATTCGCCAACTATATTTAACTAAAATCTGAAATAATTTTAAAGGTATTTGCAGTATTGATAAACTTGTAGATTCAATTAAACGAGTAATTGCTTTAATTAGACTCCAGAAAATAGCTAAACTAAATAGAAGAATAATTAAACTGACGATCGGGTGATTTATTGACCAATTTAATGATTTTATAATTGTCAGAAATACCGGGTGTTGTTCAAACCAATCTGTTACCGAAGAAGTCAAAACTGTTTGTATTCCTACTTGTGGTAAATGTTCTAGACTATTAGTAAATGTATCAATAACTGTTTGAGTACCTTGAGTTGCTGTTTGCTTCCAATCATCGCTAACTTGTTCTGTCTTGTCAGTAAAAGAAATAAGACTTTTTTCGATACTTTGTTTAGTCTGTTGTAAGTGATTAAGTATAGTTGTTGTTAATGTCATACATGATTAAATTTGAGTACGCCTCTGATCATGATATTCCAAATTCGAGTGCGATACACCTCCGGTGTCGGCTTCGCCTATCGCCATATTTATGTTAGTTACTTTTAACTTCTGCCGTATCTGCTTGGGAAGTATTTCCCCAAATTTTCGGTAAAAATAACCCGGAATTTGCTTTATATTCTTGAAATTCTGAATAGCGAGATAAAGATTTATCTTTGTTAAGTATATTAGGGACGAAAATTATCGCTGTAAATAATCCTAAAATCGCAAATGGTAGCCAATGTTGAGTTAATAAAGCAAAACTGAGGTAAGTACAAAATTCTCCTAAATAATTGGTATTGCGACAGCGAGCAAAAAATCCTTCTGTTATTAATCCGGGTTTGTATTTGAGAGTATAATATTTCTGAGCATCACTACTGTAGTGGAGGAATACTCCTAATATATTGATAGAAATTGCCGCAGCAATCAATGGTGAAGAAGGAACAGATCCGCTGCTAATTAAAATAAATGGTGCTACCCAATATAAACTAATTAGTATCAAGCTGAAAATTCCTACAGGTACGGGAATTTCTTGCTCCCATTTTTTATCTGGATAAATTTGGTCTTTAAGTAGCCACAATATTCCATAGGTACCGTGGAGAGCCAAATAAACCCAAGCACCAATGGTGAAGTTTTTATATATTACCATTAGTGCTAAAACAAATATAAATGTTAAGGCTTTGTGTAAGTTAATTAAGTATTTTGCTTTCATTTTTTGTATAAGTTGAATAACATTAATACCTAGATATTGGATTGTCAGGGATAACTAACTTTTGGAGCATCAACAATTAATTCAAGATTTTGTAAATTCAAGGTTAACCAAGGTTTATCCAAGCTTAATGATGCAAAAGGGCTATCTTGATGAATTTCTATATTACCTTTAACTAAACCAATTTGTGATTTAGATTGATATTCAAAAAATAGTAATTCTTTATTTAACCCACTAAAACTACCACCATTGAATCCTTGTTGCCACCAAGTAGAAAAATTTAATAAACCTTGTTGATAGCGTAAATTACATAATTCGCGGTTATTTTGACTCACACTTACACTACCATTATTCCAAGTAAACTTTGCCATCTCTTTAGGTAATCCCCAAATTTCTCTACCTCCAGCAACTGAATCGCGATCGTCAACGTAAATATGAGAAATCCAAACGCCAATTTTTTCTTGATAGCGTACAAATCCAGGAACTACTATCAATTCATTATATTTTAAAAAAGAGTCGCTTTCATAGCAAGATATATAGATACCTCCTAAGGTTTTTCCCGGTAAAAGCGAGACTATCTCTAATTCCGAAGGAATAAATTTACAGGCTTGTTCGATATTAACTAATTGCAAAGTTTGAACTGCGTAGCCTTTGAGCTTCCAAGGTGCGGCTGGATAATTCATGAGTCAAGAGCATTGTATCTATTAATTATAGTATTATGAATGGTTAGATATTTATTGTCTGATGATTTAGAAGACTAAGTAAGTCGGCACAAATAAACCAAAATATATTACAGAATGTAAATTTAGCCCAAACCCTTGTTTCTACTCACTATTCACTATTCACTATTCACTATTTCTAATTACTATTTTCAACGCCTCGCTACTTATAAAACAGGAAATAAGGAATAGGGAATAGAAATAATATTCATCACAAGTAGGTTGGGGTTGAAAATTAGAACTTACGCAACCGGCACATTTTCCTCGTAGGGTGCTGTGACACTTTGCTTGATGTTAAACGAAATAATCAGGTTTTCGTGTCACGCACCAACCAGGGTATTGTGACAATTGCGTAAGTCCTGATAATATAAAGGCAAGAAATATTATTAGTATTGTTGATGATAATTTAGAAATTTTTAACTACACTGCTCATGCGCAATATAACGCTAATTGGAATCAGTTTACCTTAATTGCTAGAGGATTAATTCTTGATGTCAAAAAGCAATTTGTAATTGCAACTCCTTTTCCTAAATTTTTTAATTATGGTGAAGCTAAAATTTGGGGTGCAGATGAAGTTTATGGGGAAATTGTAGTTGCTCGCAAGTATGATGGTTCTTTGGGAATTGTATTTTTTGATGGTAATAGATGGCGGGTAGCAACACGAGGAGCGTTTAATTCTGAAGCAGCTACTTGGGCACAACAATGGTTAGATCAAAATATAGATATTAGATTATTGGAAATTGGAAATACTTATCTTTTTGAAATTATTTATCTGGGAAATCGTATCGTTGTACCTTACAATTTTCAAGGAATGGTTTTATTAAGTGCTTATGATGCAACTGGATGGGAGTATACTCGTTCTCAAGTTGAAATTGTGGCGGATAAACTCAATATACGAGTTGCTGAAGTAGAGGTATTTAAATCAGTCACAAAGTTAGTGGAGACAGCGCAAACCCTTGATAGATATGGAGAAGGGTGGGTAATTAGGTTTGCTAACGGACACCGTTTCAAGGTTAAAGGCGCACAATATTGTCGTCTCCATCGTTTAGTGTCAAAGGTGACACCCTTAGCATTGTGGGAATTTTTGATGCAAGGTGATGATTTGGAAGCAATACGAGTGGAGTTACCTGAAGAACATTTACAGGAATTGGAGAAAATATATTCAATTTTAGAAGCTAAATTAGAATTTTTGATTAAACATATTGAAGAGATTTATCAGCACAAACAACATCTTTCGGATGAAGAGATTGGTTTGGCTTTTAATAAAGGTAAATGGTTGGATGGTACACCAGTAAATGAAATAGAGAAAAAGTTTTTATTTGCAGTTAGAAAACATAATTTTTTACATAATGTCCGTCAAAGCGGACATCCTTGTCGTAGAATGGCATTTGAAACTTTTCGTCCTACTGGGAATTTATTAGATGAGTATATAGTAAACTAAATAAATCATACTATAGAACAATTCAAAATCCTAAATATTAAAGTTTGTTCTATAAAAAGAATAGTATTGATATTTTTAGATTCACGATTTGTACGGCTTCTTATAAGAGTACTCCAACTCGCCACCGGTGGAGAAAAATGCTAAAACCGTGGTGAATTTTAACACACGGAACTTATGAACTCTGTTAAGCGTATTAGTTACTGGTTTGAATCTCGTTTCTGTGCTCCAGCATATAGCGGCTTGGTTTTGGCGGGAATTGCAATTTGTTTTTTCTGTGCAGCTATGAATACTATGGCTGGTTGGTTGTACGTTATTAGCGGTGTCAGTTTCGCTTTGTTGGGTTATGCTGCTGTTTTACCGCCAAAATCTCTTGTGGGGTTGGTAATTAAACGAAGGGCAATTCAACCAGTTACAGCTGGTGATGATTTAACTGTTGAATTAGAAATTTTGAATCAAACTAAGAAGCCCGTTTCTTTATTACAGGTGGAAGATAAATTACCTTTCATTTTAGATAAACCACGATTACAGCCAATTGAAACTATCTCACCCCAAACAACTTATAACTGGGTATATTATCAGCCTACAGAGCGTCGGGGTATTTATCGTTGGCAAAATGTAGAATTGGCTACCGCTGCACCTCTAGGATTATTTTGGAGTCGTCGCTCTAGACAATTAAATGCGATCGCCATTGTTTACCCAAAAGTTTTACCGCTAAAATCCTGTCCTTTAATAGACGATATGGGGAAAGAAGATAGCAGCAAAGGACAACCTCGCGGAAACCCATTATACACAGCTAGTGAAGGATTAACACGTTCTTTACGTCCTTATCGTATTGGAGATCCTTTACGTTTGATTCACTGGCGCACTAGCGCCCGTTATGGAGAATTACGAGTAAGAGAATTAGAAATGCTTACCAGTGGACAGGAAATTATTATTGCTTTGGATAACGGTGATTGGGAAGAAAACAACTTTGATCAAGCAGTAATTGCCGCAGCTTCGATGTATTTTTACGCACTGCAACAGCAAATGCAGGTGCAATTATGGACTGTATCAACAGGTTTGATTAATAAAAAAAGAGATGTTCTTGAAGCCTTAGCAGCAATCCACCATCAAGATGAAGCTATTAAATCCCAACCAACTAATAAACCTTTAATTTGGCTTACTCAAAACCCCTCAACCTTTTCTTCCCTTCCTTACGGTAGTCGTTGGATGCTGTGGCAGAATATTTCATCATCACAACCACAATTTGTTATTAATAGAGATTACCCAGGCATCATCATAGACTCCGAACAATCGCTGCAACCACAATTGCAAAAGCCGTTTACTTGATATCAGATTCCAAATAAAGGAGCCAATCGTAATCAATTTGTTGAATCACCCAAACTAATGTCTTGATGCAATATATCGCGTCGAGACATTTTAATTCATATCTAGATTCACCAACACCGCTCTTTAATCATTCAGATGCTATCGGAGAAGGCGATCGCCCCTTTGTACAACGATTTCAGTTATACAGGTTTGATACATTTAATCGACAAAGCCCAATCTCATTAATCCAATAGGATTAAAAATTACCCATTAGGGTAATGTCATATTTGAAGTCTCTATTTCACACTATAACTATGAGGATGTTTGAAAAGTCTAAACAGTGACTTGGATTTCTCTCTTTGTTGAAAAGTTCTTATAAAGATAAACCCCCGCTTTAACTTTTAACCTAGAAGAAATCTGGAAAACCTTTCCATCGGATTGTAGCTAAGTAACATATGTTTAGAGCCTTTCTGTTCCATAGAATGCTTCTTAAACATCCTCAAAATAAAGAAAAATGAGAGTCATCTAAAAATAAAAGATGGTGAATCATTTTAAGGAAAAAGAGTGAATATTTGACTTAAAAATTAGCAAAATTTACCTTTTATCTCGACCAATTCCACTGTTGTTTATTTATAAGATATCAAAATGGTTTCCACTACAAACGTTTCTACTTACGAATTATTAGTTCAGCCTATTCTTGATAGCCCCAACTCACCAAATCGGACTGTTATTCAAGGCTATTTTCTGACTATCTCCAACCCTAGTTTGAGTAATTTGAGAATTAGACTGACATTCAAAGCTCGCACTCCTGATTTTAACTCCAGTCAGATCGTTGCATTCTGGGATGTCACTGGTACAAACAATCTACTAACACCAGTATCTTTCTTCCCCTGTTTACGTAGTTATACTTTTGATCTTCCAGCACTAGATACAGGACTATTTATACTAGTCCCAGATGTGACACAGAGTAGTGTAATTAGCGATCGCAATACTGAAATTAGAGGATATGTCAGACTAAGTATTGATTCTGCTTCTGGATTTGGTGGAAATAGCAATACGAGAACTTTGTTGCTCTCAGCGCAGCAACGAGGTACTTTCTTACCCCAAGGCAGCATTAATCCACCAGCTACTGGTGATTTCGATCAGCTTGCATACAGCTTGCCATTGGCTACAGGAGGTTCTGAGGTAACTCTGGAAACTAATATTACTTCAGCAACTACTGCCCTTTCCTTGCCTCGTCGCGAACGTATTTTAAGAGCTATCGAAGCCAATCCAAATTTCCTGAGTGAAATTAGTAGCTCGCCACTAGCTCAACGATTATCAGAGCTTAGTGTCGAAGAACAACAACGCATGTTATTCGTCTTGTTGGAGCGCTTTGTAGAGACTCCTCAAGTTAGGGTTAGAGATAATCAGATAGAAGTAGAGGCAAATAACAATTTAGTAGATGATGTATTAGAAGCCACTGAGGCTGATAATTCAAATTCATAAATCAATCAACTAGTAAGCTGTTGTGCATTTTTAATGCATGACAGCTTATTCTCTATTCCCTTTTTCAGAATTACGATTTTCAACGCCGACTTACTTAATGAATCTCGTTTTGTTGAGAAAACTACTACTTAAATTGTTGAAAATATAAATATGATTAGTGATAATTTAGACAATATTAAACTAAGTCAATTTCAAGATACTCAAGAGCAATTCTGTTTTAGACCTTTTTCTAAGAGTTGGGTTGCAATTAATCCTAATCCCAAAGGAATTATTCAATTTATAGGAAGCTTTGTATTTGGTTCTTTTCCGATCAATTCCTATAAACATTTATTCCAAAATCTTTTTGAGCAAGGTTATACAATTTTTGTCTTTAAATTCCCTTTTACTCCTTTGAAATTCAATCATTGGCAAGTTGCTATAAACTTACTCAAAGAAGAATATGCTTTAAGAGTAGAAATAATCAGATTTCTGACGCAAAATGGAAAAATTTCCGATCGTAATTTAGAAATATATCTCAAAGATTCTAATTATTATTGGCTGGGTCATAGTTTAGGATGTAAATATATTAGTCTGTTGGAAATTTTAAGCAACGATCCTACTCAACGCCAATTAATTCTTCAAAACTGCCTTGGCGATCGCTATGATGAAAAATTAATATCTTTGATCAATTCGGTTGATATTGCCAGAGCAAAAGCAGAAGAAGAAATTAGCAAATTACTGAATATACCGATTAATTTTAATAAATTTTTTATCAAAAATCAGCCTTCAATACTATTAGCACCTGAAATTAGTAATACAGTAACAGTGTATGGAATTACTCTTCCTACAACCAACCCCCTTTCTAACTTTGAGCTACTCGTATCTCCTAATGCTAGAGAAACGAAATGTACGATCGCGCATACTAAAAACTTATTTAATTTAACAGGAATAATTTCCTTCTCTCAAGATTGTATTGCTAGAGATGATGTGGCTTTTCTAACTCAACAATTATCCCTCAAACCTTTTCATCCACCTCTCTACAAAGAATTATTCGGATGGCATTTTGAACCCTTGGGGATTCAAATTCAACATCTGGGAACTTGTATCAATGAAATTTTCACAGAATTAAAACAACGGCAATCTACCGTAAAAGGCTGCTGAAGTGAATAGAGCCAATTTCCTCTCAATTCAAATATTTAGGTAAATTTTTGTAAAGTAATTATAAGCCATAGAAAGGGTAATCTCCCCAGTAATAGCTTACGGATGGTGCGGTACAATGCATACATATTTAAATTCGAGTAGCCGTTCCTTATGATTTCATCAGAAGTAAATACTACATCCACCGATAAGAATTTAGAAGCAATGCGGCATTTTTCCGAACAATACGCCAAGCGTACCGGAACTTACTTTTGTGCCGAACCTTCGGTTACTGCAGTAGTGATCGAAGGGCTTTCTAAGCATAAAGACGAATTAGGCGCGCCATTGTGCCCTTGCCGTCACTACGAAGATAAAGAAGCCGAAGTTAGCGCTACCTTTTGGAATTGTCCCTGCGTACCAATGCGCGAACGTAAGGAATGTCATTGTATGCTATTTTTAACACCAGATAATGAATTTGCTGGCGACAAGCAGGAAATTTCTTTAGATACTATAAAAGAAGTAAGAGATAGCATGGGTTGATGCATCTCTTATGAGTAAAGCAATTCCCCAAGAATTCTGGCAAGGTGTAGAACTGTTCAATACAGGGCAGTTCTACGCTTGTCATGATACATTAGAGGCTTTGTGGATGGAATCCATAGAGCCAGATAAAACCTTTTATCAAGGAATTTTACAAATTTCAGTAGCGCTATATCATTTAGGTAACGGTAACTTGCGAGGCGCGATGATTTTACTTGGAGAAGGTAGCAATCGGCTTGCTAGTTATCCGTCTATTTACTGTGAAGTTGATGTTGATGAATTGTTAGAGCAAAGCATTAGTTTATTGAAAGCATTACAACAAAATCAACTCGAACAAATAAACTCTTCTTCCTTTGAAGAGGATACTTTACCACTTCCAAGGATTATCCGAGTATATGAGTGAGGAGTGAAGATAGGGAGATGAGGAACTCGCGGAATTATTAACTCTTTGTTATGCTCCATACCTCATGCCCAAAAACAGTGAAACTTTGGGAATTATTAAAGCGTCTTGTATTCAAGACATTATTTGTAGTCAAATAGTGTTTAAAGATATATATAACGTCTCGATATAGTACTTAAGATAATTAAAGTACAAGCCAAAATTATCACTAATTATTACTCCTACCTTGCTATGAGATACAACTACCGATTGCCTAAACTTGAAATGCGTCGCTTGGGGTTCGCTTTAATGCTGCCGGTAGCACTTTGTGGCGCGGTAGTTTTACCTACTCAGCTACAAACTGCCACAGCCCAGACAGCGGCAAATAGTGGTCCTCTTAGTATCCGCGCTGACGTACAGGAATACAATTCTAATACTGAGGTAGTCACCGCACGTGGAAACGTACAGCTTTCATATCCCTCTCGTCAGATTAAAGCAACAGCAGCCCAAGCACAATTTTTTAATCGGGAACGTAGAATTATTCTCAGTGGTGGGGTGTACATTTTGCAAAATGGCACAAATAGCATTCGTGGAGAGACAGTTACTTATTTAATTGATGAAGGTCGATTTGTTGCCATGCCTAAAAGCGGTAGTCAGGTAGAGTCTATATATGTTGTAGATGATGCCCCTAATGCTTCATCTAATCAAGCCCCTTCAACACCAAGATTAAGACGTTAGCAACGATAAATTACCACAAAAGTCGTGAAAATTGTTTTAGAGAACATTCACAAATCCTACGGTAAGCGAACTATCGTTAATCGCGTTAATCTTTCCGTTGCTCAAGGTGAAATCGTCGGTTTACTCGGGCCAAATGGTGCTGGTAAAACGACGACATTTTATATTACCACTGGTTTAGAAAAACCAGATCGAGGAACAGTTTGGTTAGATAACCGTAATATTACTGCTACCCCTATGCATGGAAGGGCACGTCTAGGCGTTGGTTATTTAGCCCAAGAAGCAAGTGTTTTTCGTCAATTAAGCGTTGAGGAAAATATTCTTTTGGTATTTGAACAAACCAATGTACCCCGTAGAGAATGGGGTAGGCGTGTCGAGCAACTGTTGCGCGAATTCCGTTTGGAAAAAGTCGCTAACAGCAAAGGAATTCAACTTTCCGGAGGAGAAAGGAGGAGAACTGAATTAGCTCGGGCTTTAGCATCTGGAAGAGAAGGGCCAAAATTTTTATTATTAGATGAACCCTTTGCTGGAGTCGATCCCATTGCAGTTTCCGAAATTCAAGAAATTGTTGCAGGACTTCGCGATCGCAATATGGGAATATTAATTACAGACCATAACGTACGCGAAACTCTTGACATTACCGATCGCGGTTATATCATGCGCGAAGGACAAATATTGGCCTCCGGTTCCACCGATGAACTTTACAGCAACCCCCTTGTAAGGCAATACTACCTAGGAGATAATTTCCAGGTTTAGTCTGTGAGATAGGAAAAAAGGAATCAGACACCGAAGATGGGGAATAAGTTTTTAACTCCTAATTTCTAATTCCGTGAGTTCCTAACTGATAACTGATAACTGATTAATAATGGCTAAATATAAATCTTCTCAGAGTTTTTCGCTACTACCCATGTCAATAATGGATCGCTATCTTACTAGGGAAATGATACCACCATTTTTATTTGGGATTGCTGCTTTTTCTTCCTTAGGAATATCAATAGGTGCGGTTTTTGAATTAGTACGTAGAGTAGTTGAATCTGGGCTGCCTATAGGAATTGCCGCTAAAATTTTTATTTTAAACTTTCCAGAATTTATTGTTTTAGCTTTCCCCATGTCTACGCTGTTAGCTACTTTGATGACTTACAGTCGTCTTTCGTCTCAAAGCGAGTTGACAGCGTTACGTAGCTGTGGAGTTAGCGTTTATCGTATGGTTGCTACAGCAGTATGTTTAAGCTTTTTAGTTACAGGATTAACATTTTTATTTAACGAACAAATCGCACCGGCTGCAAAGTACGAAGCAACTTTGACTATGCGAAAAGCTCTACAAAATGAACAACCTTCTTTTAAAAGAGAAAATATTATTTATCCCGAATATAAAAAAATTGAACAAGAAGATGGTAGCAAAGAAAAGGTTTTAACAAGGCTATTTTATGCAGATAAATTTGATGGCAAAACTATGGAAGGTCTAACGATTATAGACCGTTCTCAACAAGGTTTAAGTCAAATTGTTCAAGCAGAATCGGGAGAATGGAATATATCAGATAACGTTTGGGATTTTTATAATGGTACTATTTATGTAGTAGCGCCAGACCGTTCTTATCGTAATATTGTACGCTTCAAGCGTCAACAGTTAAAATTGCCCCGTACTGCTTTAGATTTAGCCCAAAGAAGTCGCGATTACGGCGAAATGAATATTGTTCAAGCATTAGAACAATTAGAGGTAGAAAAGCTTCGCGGCGATGACCAAAAAATTCGTAAACTCAAAGTTAGAATTCAACAGAAATTTGCTTTACCATTTGTTTGCGTGGTTTTTGGTTTAGTTGGTGCCACAATGGGAAGTATACCGGGAAGAACTGGTTCTGCAAAAAGTTTTGGAATTAGTATATTAATTATTTTTGGTTATTATTTATTCAGTAATATTACTGGTGGATTAGGACAAGCAGGTGTTTTTTCCCCATTTCTTGGCGCTTGGTTACCTAACTTTTTGGGATTAGCAATCGGCTTGTTTTTATTAACAAGAGTGGCAGGACGTTAATATTTATGAATTTAAAACCAACATTATAAAAATAAAAAAAAATACATTATCTCGAAAATTTACAATAATGTACATAGAAATTATGACGTAGGGACTTATTGAACGTTACGATGAGAGGATAATCTCAAATTGGGTTTCTCATGTCACAACGTCGTTATACTCCGGCTCGTTTGCGCTACCTTGGAGCAAGGTTATCGATTTTAGCCCGTCCAAGTTTTTTGGCTGCTATAGTTTTTTTATCTGCTGTAGGATTGGTAATCAAAGAATATTGGACTAATCCTAATTTTCTGAAAGTTTCCGAAAATCAAGAGGTATCTCCACCGAGATCATCATCAAGCTCTGAAGATTTTCTATCAGAAGAAGATAGAGCTATTGCCGCTGATATAGGTAATTTATCAGTACTTAATTACGATCAACAACAAGCAAAGTTATCTACGAATAAAAGCATTAACAATATAATAAAAAAAAGGGAAGAGAAATTAAAAAATAAATTAGATACAGTTAAAATTAACCAACAAAAAAATGAAATTAAATCGAATCTAAAATCATCCTCTACTAATAGTTCATTAATAGCTCCACGAAATCCTTTTTTAACGCAAGCTGAAAATTTATTGCAGTTAAATGTTGCTAACAATGCACAAGGTTTTAGAGTTAATAATTTATCTCCATTCTCTCCTAGTTTGCAAACATCTCAAACTTCTCATTCAGGTTTAGTAAATAGTAATTTAGGGAATCAAACTTCAAATACTATCCTTGAAAATCCCTTAAAATCAGCACTCAGCAAATTAAATAACCAAAGTCAAGAAGATACAACAGCAACTACTTCAACTGTTGTAAACCCCTTCGGGAGAATATCACAAACCGATCGTAATTCATCTTCATCTATTTCATCTACTAACCAAAATGCGCGTGTAAACCAGATTAATCCCCTTGTTGATACTACGAATTTAAATCAACCTTTAAATAATCAAGTACCCACAGCTAATTACAATCAACAAGGTTTAAATAATCAAGTACAAAATCCCTATAACAATTTCAACAATAATCAACTACCCACAGCTAATTACAATCAACAAGGTTTAAATAATCAAGTACAAAATCCCTATAACAATTTCAATAATAATCAAGTACCCACAGCTAATTACAATCAACAAGGTTTAAATAATCGAGTACAAAATCCCTATAACAATTTCAATAATACTCAAATAGCAGGTAATAGATATAGTCCTCAAATACAAACGAGAATTAACAATATATACAATCGAATAATAAATAGGAATAACCCAAACGTAGTTAATCCTAATACTTTAAATTCACCAATCAATAGTGGAAATACAGGCATTGTACAACCCAATGTACAGCAGCAGATACCATATTCCACCCAAACTCCCACACAGTTTTTTAATAACGGGTATCGTTATTAGAGCATTTTTGCGATCGGCATCTACCAATGTGACGGAATCAGCTTACATAGATTCAAAAGCTAAATTATTTACTGCAAAATTCGCCACCCGAATAAATCATTCAACGAAAAAATATTACAAAATCCGACAATTGGTGCAATAATATTTTCTGCATCACTCTCAACTTTTATCCCATGCCGCAAATCATCTGGATAGCCAGACACGCCAATCGTCTCGACTTTGTAAACCCCGACTGGTTTTTAACAGCCTCTAGACGTTACGATCCACCGCTATCGGATGATGGTATAGTACAAGCACAGCAATTAGCAAACCGTCTTAAAGAAACAAATATCACTCATATTTTTGCTTCTCCATTTTTGCGTACCGTACAAACAGCAAGTGCAGTTGCATCGGTTCTCAATCTACCGATAAAATTGGAAACAGGACTGAGTGAATGGTTAAACCCCGATTGGATGACTGAAGAACCAGAAAGACTTTCAACTCCAGCCTTAGCACAACTATATCCTCAAATTGACCTAAGCTATACGCCACAAATAGCAGTCAATTATCCCGAAACTCGCGAAAAAATGCGTCAACGCTCCGCACAAACTGCCAGATGTTTAGTTCAAGACTATTCTCCAAAAGATATTTTATTAGTCGGACATGGTGCATCAGTACTAGGTGCAGCAATGGGATTAGTCGGAGATATAGCCATAGAAGAAGTAAAAGCTTCCTTGTGTAGTTTAGTGAAAATCGTTCGATTTGAATCAGAATGGGTGTTAGAGCTTGCAGGAGATACTTCTCATTTGACAGAAGTTGAAGAAGTGGTGAGGTTTAATTGATAGTTGTTAGTTGTTAGTTGTTAGTAGTTAGTTGTTAGTGGTAGAAAGTTAGGAGTTAGGAGTTAGGAGTTAAGAGTTAAAAAACCACTTTCTTTAAACTACTCGTCTTCTCGTTACCTGAGGCTTGCTGGTAACCATTAAAAACAATCAACAACCAACAACCAACAACCAAAAACCAACAACTAAATTATTATGACATTGTTATTAGCAGGAGATATCGGCGGTACAAAAACTATTTTGCGCTTGGTTGAAGCGTCAGAAAAGCCTGTATTACGTACTTTGCACGAAGAGCGTTATCCTAGCAAGGATTTTCCCGATTTAGTACCCATAGTAAAGAAGTTTTTAGCAGCAGCAGATACACCGACACCTCAAAAGGCTTGTTTTGCAATTGCTGGTCCTGTAGTCAATAATACTGCAAAATTGACTAATTTAGCTTGGTTCCTCGATCGTTCGCGTTTAGAGTCAGAATTAGGTATTGCTCAGGTTACTCTAATCAACGATTTCGCTGCTGTTGGTTATGGTATTTTGGGTTTAGAAAAAGAAGATGTATTAACCTTGCAACAGGGAGAGTATAACCCCCAAGCGCCTATTGGTATTCTCGGTGCAGGTACTGGTTTGGGACAAGGATTTTTAGTTAAAACCGGAGAGGATTATCAAGTATTTCCTTCAGAGGGCGGACATTCTGACTTTGCTCCTCGTACTGAATTAGAATTTCAACTGTTGAAATATCTGCTTGATAAACATGATATTCAAAGAGTATCGGTAGAAAGAGTTGTTTCCGGTATGGGGATAGTATCTATTTACGAATTTTTACGAGATCGAAAAATTGCTGTCGAATCGCCAGAAATTGCCCAAATTGTGAGAACTTGGGAACAAGAAGCTGGACAAGAAAAAAGCGTCGATCCAGGTGCAGCAATTGGTACAGCCGCCGTGGAAAAGTGCGATCGCCTTTGTGAACAAACCATGCAATTATTTGTGGAAGCTTACGGTGCCGAAGCGGGAAACCTTGCTCTCAAACTTTTACCCTACGGTGGATTATATGTAGCTGGTGGAATTGCACCTAAAATATTACCTTTGATACAAAACGGTAGCTTTATATTGAACTTCAGTAGTAAAGGTAGAATGCGAAGCATCTTACAAAACATTCCCGTACATATAATTCTTAACTCTCAAGTGGGTTTAATAGGTGCTGCTATTAGTGCTTCTAGGTTATAACGGGAGCGAGCATAATAAGTAATATCAGCATCTTCTTAAGCAATAACTATGACAAAAAAAGCTTTTTTACCCTTAATCGCCGCCGGTTTGGTATTGAGCAGCTTTGCAGCAATAGAAGTACAAACGCAACAAACAGCCATAGCGAAAACAACTAAGTCACAATGGAAAGTATTTAATTCTCCAGACGGTAGCTTTCAGGTATTAATGCCAGGAATGCCTAAAGCAATGAGTCAAACCCAAAAAACTTTTATGGGAGAAATTAACTTAAACATATTTCTAGCGCAACCTCCCAAACAGCAAGTAGCATACGTTGTCGCTTATAACGACTTTCCCTATAGTTACGGCGAAATGGCAGATCCCGAATCAGTACTCAACAATGCCCGGGATATGGCGTTGAAAACTACGCAATCCAAATTAATCCGTCAGCAAGATATTCGTAGTTCCAACAATCACCCAGGTAAAGAAATTGAGTATGTAAATTCCGGCGGAAAAATTACCAGAAACCGTATGTTTTTTGCTCAAGGGCGTTTATATCAAGCCATCGTCATCACCACTAAAGAGCAGGAAAAATATCTTTCTAAAAGCATTAGAGGATATTTAAACTCTTTTAAAGTTGTGTTGAAAAAGTAATTTAAGTTTTAGGAGTTAGGAGTTAGGAGTTAGGAATTATATATTGATAACTGTTTACTACTCACTACTCACTACTCACCACTAACTCTTAACTACTTTTAAAGTACACAAACTATTATCAGCACAATTACTGATAAACCCACCCATTTCTTTGATGTATTGTAGATATTCTAATGCTGCGGTGGTAATTACTTCTCCTGGCATTAAAATAGGAATTCCTGGTGGGTAGGGACAAATAATTTCGGCACAAGTACGGTTGATAGTTTCCTCGATGGGTATGGTTTCTGTATTGGCGAAGAATGCTTGACGTGGCGATCGCTCTGAAATAATAGGATCCCATAAGGACGTTTGTAAGATTCTACAATCAAACCCTTTCTCTTCTATGAGGAGGGGTTTAATATATTGTTTTGCCAAAATGTTAAAGGCTGTTATTAATTCTTCTATATCAGCTTCAGTATTGCCTAAGCTTATAATAAATGTCAGATGTTGCAGCGATGCGAATTCGGGGGTTACGTTAAATTGTTCGTCTAATATTTCTTCTGCTTCAAAGCCTGTGATACCTAATTTAGAAACAGTTACAGTTAAGCGGGTTTTGTCTAAATAAAAATGTTCAAAAACTGATAATCCCGGAATTTGATTAATACGCTTTCTGGCTTTATCTGCTAATTGTAAGGTATGGGTAAGTAATTCTTTTCCGTAGATTGCCATTTGGTGTCGTGCTGCATCTAAGGAAGCTAATAGTAAGTAACTCGGACTTGTTGATTGTACAATTTGTAAGGCTTTATTGAGGCGATCAATATTTATTCTTTCACCTTGTATGTGCAGCATCGATGCTTGAGTCATAGCACCGAGGGTTTTGTGGGTAGATTGTATGCTTAAGTCGGCTCCTGCGGATAAGGCGGAAATAGGTAATTGAGGATGGAAAGCCAAGTGTGCGCCGTGGGCTTCATCTACTATTAAGGGAATATTATATTTATGAGTCAGTTTGGCGATCGCTAAAATATCTGTACATACCCCGTAGTATGTCGGATAAACCATGATCACAGCTTTGGCATCGGGATATTTTTGCAATGCTCTCTCTAAGTTTTGAGGCGTGATACCGTGAGCAATATCTAAATTGGAATCATATTCTGGATTTATAAAAATTGGCATCGCACCGGAAAGAATTAAACCCGATATTGCTGAAGAATGAACGTTACGAGGGAGAATAATTCGATCGCGATCGCCACAAGTTGCCATAATTGCTGCTTCGATTCCGCTGGTTGAACCATTGACAAGAAACCAAGTTTGTGAACCACCAAAGGCTGCTGCGGCAAGTTGTTGTGCTTCTTGGATGACACCTTGGGGTGCGAAAAGACAATCTAATTCGGTTAATTCGGTTAAATCAGCTTTAAATACAGCTTTACCGAAATAATCGGCGAGTTTTGGCGAAATTCCTCTTCCCTGCTTGTGCCCAGGGGTATAGAAGGGTGCGTGGATTCTTTTTGCGTTGGATATTATTGCGTCGAGTAAAGGTGTTTGGTATTGATTCATTAATATCAGGTTAAAAGTCAAAGGTTAAATGATATAATATTCTACAGACGGCAAAAAATAGATTAATAGCCGCGAGCGACCTTCAAATACTGTTATTTACAGCTTAGGATTTTTATAAATCGGGTAAGCAAACATCTAAGCTGCTCCGCCAAGTTTTAGCTGTTTAATTTATCATAAAAATCGAAGGTAATTTAAAACTATTGCGATATAACGGTAGTTGATTTGAACTTGATATTTGATGGTTGTTTAAAACTATTGCGATTTCACAGCAGTTGATTTGAACCGAATACCATAACACTCTTGTGGTACAACTTCTAACCCATCCAAACGTACTCGATTAAGATAAAATCTTTTAGAGTGAATCTGCTCAGACGATAAACTAAAATCTAAAATCCAAAATGCTAAGAGCCGGGATTGTTGGACTTCCTAACGTTGGGAAATCTACTTTATTTAATGCTGTAGTGGCAAATGCTAAGGCTGAAGCTGCGAACTTTCCTTTTTGCACCATTGAGCCGAATGTTGGAATTGTTTCAGTGCCAGACGATCGCTTAAACGTGCTATCAGATATTTCTGTTTCTAAACAAATTGTTCCGGCAAGGGTAGAATTTGTGGATATTGCCGGTTTGGTGCAAGGTGCGAGTAAAGGTGAAGGATTGGGGAACCAGTTTTTGTCCAATATCCGGGAAACTGATGCGATCGTTCACGTGGTACGTTGTTTTGAAGATGATGACGTAATTCACGTTTCTGGTTCAGTTGGGCCAGCGCGAGATATCGAAGTAATTAGTTTAGAGCTTATTTTATCAGATTTAGCACAAGTTGAGCGTCGCATGGAGCGTACTCGTAAGTTGGCACGCTCTAATAAAGATGCTCAGTATGAAATGTCGGTGTTGGAAAAGGTAGCAGCAGAATTAAATGAAGGTAAATCAGTTCGTCAGATAGAGTTAAGTGAAGAAGAAGCTGAAATAATAAAGCCTTTGACATTATTGAGCGCGAAATCGGTTATTTATGCTGCGAATGTTTCCGAAGATGATTTAGCAAATGGGAATGAATATGTAGAGCAAGTGCGAGGAATTGCAGCGAAAGAAAATGCTCAGGTAGTGATAGTTTCGGCACAAGTAGAATCGGAATTAATCGAATTATCGGATGAAGAAAGAAGTGATTTTTTAGAATCTTTGGGTGTAAAAGAAGGTGGTTTAAAATCTTTGATTCGCGCTACTTACGATTTATTAGGTTTGCGGACTTATTTTACATCAGGAGAAAAAGAAACTCGCGCTTGGACAATTAAAGCCGGAATGTCAGCACCACAAGCAGCAGGTGTAATTCATAGCGACTTTGAAAAAGGATTTATTCGTGCAGAAACTGTTAGTTATGAAGATTTAGTTGCATCTGGCTCCCTCAGTGCTGCAAAAGAAAAAGGTTTAGTTCGTGCTGAAGGGAAAAATTATATTGTTAAAGAAGGTGATGTCATGTTATTCCTCACTAATTAAGATTGGTTAATGTAGGGTGTGTGACGCTTCGACAAATTTTATTTGTAATTATAACTTTGATAATAGCGTCACGCACCATCGATAATATCAGAGTAATAAGTAATAAGTAATAAGTAATAAGTAATAAGTAAGGAGTAAGGAGTAATAAGTAATAAGCAAATCTCGATTTTAGTGGCTTATATAGTAATTTATTAATCGGGCTTGATATAACTTATGAACATATTTCTAATTTGCTTTTATCTTCTCGCGTATATCATCTAAAGGTGATTCTGGTTGAATCGGTTCCTCTGGAAAGAATTCTAAATTAACTTTATCTGAATTATTCGTATCAGGTGATATACATATCTCAATATTTAGTTTTCCTTTCTGCCAGCCTTTACCATTAACTTGGAGAATCTGACAATTTTGACTAGTTTCAAATTTTATATGTTTAAAATCGAAGTATTTTTCTTGTCCTATATCGATTCTTTGTAAACATTGGCGTATAGTTCGGCTACCAACTAAGTAATTAGAGCTATGCATTTTTTTTCCTATTTCTTTCATGATTAACTCTTTCAATCGACTAACTTTAAAAGTATCTTTTTCAAGAAGCACAACATCATCATCGCAATCTAGTGAAATGGAGATGGGTTTATTATTCATATGAAAAACCAATTATTGAATAAATAAAATTTCTATGTTATTTCTCATTTACTTACTAGCTTATTCAGCAATTTCATATTCATCAATTAGTGAAAATACCGATAAGTACCGTAATCTCCATCTAACACATACTATTAAATAACTACTATCAATATAAATAAAATGTATAAACTTCCTATAATTGATTTATCCCTTTTCAACAACAGCGATCGCGCAACAAAACAAAGTATAGTTAAACAAACTTACCAAGCTTGTCATGAAATAGGTTTTATTTATATAGCAAACTGTGGTATTAATAAGAATTTAATAGAACAAGTTTTTGACTATAGTAAATATTTTTTTGATTTACCTTTAGAAGTAAAGAAAAAAATAGCTTGGACTGATGCATTTAGCAATCAAGGTTATATTGCTATGGAAAGAGAGCAATTAAATCCAGATAATACAGAGGATTTGAAAGAAGCTTTTAATATTGTCAACTTAAATAACTTCCCAACTGATTTATTTATCGCTCCTGCAATTTCTACTTTTTTCAATGCTTGTACGGAAGTTGTTAATAGTATTTTGCAAGTTTTTTCCTTAGCTTTAGAATTACCAGAAGATTTTTTAACTAGCAATCACAATCAAGAAAATCATACCTTACGACTGCTACACTATCCTCCTGTACAACAAGCCCCAAAACTCGGACAACTTCGTATTGGAGAGCATTCCGATTATGGAAGTATTACTTTGCTATTTCAAGATGAAATTGGAGGTTTAGAAGTACAAGCCGCAACAGGAGAATGGATTGGGGCACCAAAAATTGCCGATACTATATTAATTAATACAGGTGACTTAATGCAGCGTTGGACAAATGATATATTTTGTTCAACGAAACATCGAGTAATTATTCCCGATGAAAATAAAGCTAAATGTTCCAGGTATTCTATAGCATTTTTCTGTCATCCTAACGATAATACAGAAATTAGTTGTCTTGAAAGCTGTCAAAGAGATAAATTACCGATTTATCCACCGATAACAGCAAGAGAATATCTTTTAAATCGTTTAAAATCAACTTATTAACTGATTAACTACCAACTTTAAACTTCATTACTTTAACTTCCCTCATTCCCAACCATTGATACCAAGCATCTAATCCTTCTCCGGTAATTGCAGATACTTGAAAAATACGTATATCAGGATTAACTTTTCGTGCGTATTCTATACATTTTTCTACATCAAATTTTAAGTAAGGTAATAAATCAATTTTCGTAATTATCATCACGTCACTAGCACGAAAAATATGAGGATATTTAATTGGTTTATCTTCTCCTTCAGTAACAGAAAGAATAGTAACTTTTGCTTGTTCACCTAAATCAAATAAAGCCGGACAAACTAAGTTTCCCACATTCTCAATCATTACTACCGAATCAAGGTTGGGATTAAGCTGTTCCAATCCTTTTTCAATCATTGATGCATCGAGATGACAGCCTGTTCCGGTATTTATTTGTACTACTTTACACCCTGTTTCTTCGATTTTTTTAGCATCATTTATTGTTTCTTGATCCCCTTCAATTACACTGATAGTTAACGTATTTTTTAAATCATTAATAGTACGAGTTAACAAAGTTGTTTTGCCGGCACCTGGAGAACTCATCAAATTTAAAGCTAAAATATTTCTACCCTTAAACCATCCCCGATTTTGGGCTGCAATCAAATTGTTTTTAGCTAAAATATTTTGTTCTAAAGAGATAGTTGTATTATGGATTTTTGCATGAATTGCTGATGCACTATCGATATCATCGTGGCTGTGAGAATGAGTTATTACCTTTCCATCAGGTAAGGTATGAGTATGATGCTCATCATGATGAGAATTCATTTTTAATTTTTCATTCATTTGGGGATGAGTAATTTTAGCGTTATCGTCAGAACAACCACAAGTTACACACATAATTCTTCCACTTCTATTTCTTTTATTTTCAATTCTTCCCCAGCGGTTAAATCTAATTTAGTGCTACCACAATTACATTTTCCAAAAGGTTTTTCTAAAGCAATTTCTGTACCGCATTGATTACAAACAGCTAAACCAGGAATTTCGATAATTTCTAACTTTGCTTTTTCTAAAACTGTTCCTTGAGAACATACATCAAAACAAAATTTAACTGCATCAGGCATAATTGCTGATAATTTACCTATTTCTAATAAAACTCGTTTAACTTTTTTACCTTTAGCATGTTCGCTAACAATTGATACTATATTTTGAGTAATTCCAAGTTCGTGCATCGGTAGAGAGGGATTGGGGAATGGGGAGATAGGGAAACAAGATGAAGGGTTCTCATAATAATTTTTTTCTTATAAAAAAATTATTATGGGTGCCCGTGATAAGGGGAAATTGAACTATTAACTCATTATTCCTTACTTATTACTTATTACTTATTACTTATTACTCATTACTCCTAACTCTTAACTCCTAACTATTGATTAACAAATTCTTGGAAGTTGTTCGCCGACTAACATATCAAGAATTATTTCAGCACCGAAATTAGTTTTTAAGGATACTATACCTTGAGGTGAAGGTATTACTTTACCAATGATGGCAGAATTTTTTCCTGCTGGATGTGATTTCATTGCGGCTAAAACCTTCGAGGCATTTTCGCTTCCTACTACTACTACTAATTTACCTTCGTTTGCTAAGTAAAAAGGTTCTAAACCTAAAATTTCACATACACCTTTGACTTCTTCTCGAATCGGAATTGATTCTTCTTCCAGACAAATTCCTACATTTGAAGTTAAAGCAAATTCGTTTAATACTGTAGCTAATCCACCTCTAGTAGCATCACGCATTGCATGAATTTCGGGACAAATATCGAGTATAGTTGCAACTAAATCGTGTAATGGCTGACAATCGCTTTCAATGTCGGATTCTAAAGCTAATTCTCCACGAGCAATTAAAATAGCCGTACCATGATTCCCTATTTCTCCATTTATAATGATTGTATCTCCTGGTTTAATATTGCGAGAGGAGATACAAACATTAGTAGGAATGACACCAATTCCAGTTGTGTTAATAAATAGTTTATCTACAGCACCTCTCTGAACAACTTTTGTATCTCCAGTAACAATCTGTACACCTACTTTCTGTGCTGCTATTTGCATACTTTGAGCAACATGTCGTAATGTTTCTATAGATAAACCTTCTTCTAAAATGACGCTACAGGTAAGATATAAAGGTTTTGCACCACCAACAGCTAAATCATTAACTGTACCGTTAACGGCTAATTCTCCAATGTTGCTACCAGGAAAAAATAAAGGATCTACAACATAAGAGTCTGTTGTAAAAGCTAATCGATTTCCTTGCTGAATTAAATTTGTTAAATCAAACTTTGCTTGATCTTCTAATTGGGATAAAGTTGGATTATTAAAAGTAGTAATAAAGACATCATTAATCAAATCACGCATCGCTTTTCCGCCGCTACCATGGGCAAGTGTGATGTTATTATCCGTTACTTTGATTTTTCTTTGACGGTTTATTTCAAGATTTTTAAAAAATTGATTTTTTGCAGAAATTGACATTTTTAATTATGTTCAATAGTTTGATGTTTAATAAAACAATACCCGCGAGCTGTAAGCCCTAGGGCTACAGTAACAAAGCCTACTGTTGTAGGCTAATAAAGACTATTATTTGAGGGTTATGATTTCGAGATTCATAACCCATGAACTATACCCCTTTTTCAAGGTGTCTTCCTTTATGTTTATCGGAATGTAAAGTACCTCCAACAGCCCAGTTATCGCGTTCAAATTCATCAATATGAATTGTTACCCATTCGGGTTTTGTACCCATTGTAGAAACCATTGCATCGGTAATCGCTTTGGCTAATTCTCGCTTCTTTTCTATAGAGTGTCCTTTCGCAATTTGGATAGTAATAAATGGCATAGTTTAATTTTTGATTTTGGATTTTTGATTTTGGATTAATTATAGTTAATGATTCATTTTAAAATTGATAATTGTTCATTTTCCGTATTTATAATAAGCAGCACAAGCACCTTCTGAGGAAACCATACAAGAACCAATTGGCTTTTCTGGGGTACAAGCTGTACCAAATACTTTACATTCCCAAGGTTTTAAAACTCCTTTGAGAATTTCTCCACATTGACAGGCTTTATGATCATAAATTTTCAAATTAGGAATAGTAAATTTCATTTCTGCATCAAACTTGTCATATTCTGAACGAATTTTTAAACCGGAGTATGGTATTTCATCTAAACCTCGCCATGCAAAAGTTTTTCTTACTTCAAATACTTGGTTTATGGCTTTAATGGCTTGTTGATTTCCTTCTTGTTCAACTAAACGGCTATATTGATTTTCTACCTCGCAACGATTTTCTACAAGCTGCCATAATAACATCCAAATAGATTGTAAAACATCTAAAGGCTCAAACCCAGAAATAACTATTGGTTTACCATATTCTTGAGAAATAAACTTATAAGGATTTGACCCAATTACCATACTGACATGACCGGGACCAATAAAACCATCTAATTGTAAATCGGGATTATTTAGTAATGCTTTCAGAGCAGGAATCACTAAAACGTGATTGCAAAACATACTAAAATTATTAATATTTTCTGTAGCTGCTTGTAGAATTGTAAAAGCTGTACTAGGTGCAGTAGTTTCAAAACCAATAGCGAAGAATACTATTTCTTTTTCAGGATTATTTTTAGCAATTTGCAAACAATCTAATGGGGAGTAAACCATCCGAACATCTGCACCTTGAGCTTTGGCTTCAAGTAAATTGGTTTTTGAACCGGGAACTCGCATTGTATCGCCAAAGGTTGTTAAAATAACCCCGGGATTTTGAGCAATATAAATAGCATCATCTATTCTACCTTTTGGCATTACGCATACGGGACAACCAGGGCCGTGTATTAATTCTACTCTAGATGGTAAAAGTTTTTCTATACCGTATTTAAAAATAGAATGTGTATGTCCGCCACATACTTCCATTATTTTTATAGGCTTTTTAAGTAAGTTTCCTAATTTTTGAATTTGCCATTCTAAGGCTTCAGCTTTATAAATATCTCGAAATTCATCTACATATTTCATAATATTTATTTAAAAAGGAATAAAAAATGGGGAATAAGAATTTCACAATTACATGAGTTCCTAACAGCTAGCAACTAACAATTTTTAATAATCAACCATTATTTCAGCCATTTCTTGGAGTAGTTGTAGTGTTTCCGCTGCTTCTTTTTCGTTAATTCTATTCATCGCAAATCCAACATGAACTAATACCCAATCCCCAATACAGGATTCCGGGGAATGTTGTTCGTCTACTATACAAGCGATATTAATTTGACGTTTAACACCACTTACATTCACTATTGCCAGTTTCTTAACAGCATCGGTTATTTCTATTATTTGACCGGGTATTCCTAGACACATTTTAAATACTTTTAGCTAAATCACTACTTGTATTATTTATTTAATATTTTGGATTTTTAAAATAAAGAATACTAGAGAAAAATTATGATTATTTTTTACTCTAGCTTCTAAATTTTCTTGTAACATACTGATTAATAACCAATTTTTTTACCTACTAGTATAAAGATTCATAAATAATCTTTTATATCTATTAATTAACTATAAAATTATCAAGTAATTATAATGTGTATAATTACTATTTTCTATTCCCTTGTCAGAGATTTAGCTGCCGCAATTACAGCTTGTCCAAGAGATAAACTTCCGTCATTAGAGGGAATTATACTGTGGGTGAGTACTTTGATTCCTGATGCTTGTAAACCCTTGGTTACTTGTTCTAGTAAAATACAATTTTGAAAGACTCCCCCTGTAAGAGCTACATAATTTATCGAGTGTTGTTTGCGAAGATTATTTACCGTTTCCACAATGGCGATCGCTAATCCGATATGAAATTTTGCAGCAATTATTTTTACAGGGGTTTGCTGTTTTAAGTCCTTAAGAAGCATTTTCCACATCGGAGATGGATTTATATAATAAATGCTATCTAAAAAGTCTAGTACAAAAGGATAAGTTCGTGTTTCTTTACATTGATTTAACAGATTTTTATCTATTAAAGCTTCCATTTCAATTGCTGCTTGTCCTTCATAGCTACATTGTTCTCGACAAATACCGATAGCCGCTGCAACTGCATCAAAGAGTCTTCCCATTGATGATGTTAAAGGTGTATGTAAAGATTTATCTTTGATTTGATTGAGTAGTGTAATTGGTTTATTTTCTAGATATTTTATAATTTCCAAATCTCCATAGTTTTGTTTAATTTCTGACCAATTTAACAAAGATATCAATTGCGCATAGGTATTACGCCATGGTTGATAATTTGCTTGTTTGCCACCAATTAAAGGAACTGGTTTAAGTGTTGCTAGTCTAGTAAAATTTTGATAATCAGCTAATAAAAACTCTCCACCCCAAAGAGTATTATCTTCACCGTAACCGAAACCGTCTAAAGCAATACCTAAAACTGGTGAAGAATCTAAAGGTAAATTATTCTCTGCCATACAAGCAGCTATGTGAGCGTGATGGTGCTGAATATTATATGCTTTAATTTGATTTGCATCTGCTAATTCTTTTCCAAGTTTAGTTGATAAATATTCCGGATGTTTATCTAATGCTAAAGCTTCTGGTTGATATTCAAATAAATTTAAATATAAATTCAGTGTATTCTGATAGCTTTTAAAAACAGCAGTTTTTTCTAAATCTCCTAAATGTTGAGATAATATTGCTTGTCCATCTCGTAATAAGCAAAAGGTATTTTTTAACTGGCTACCCATTGCTAAAATTTGCGGCACATTTTCAAAACCCAATGGTAAATTTATTGATGCTGGTGCATATCCTCTAGCACGACGAATAATTTGTAATTTATCTCCTATAACTCTTACCACTGAATCATCAATTCGATTCACAATGTCTCTATTATGAAAGAGAAAATAATCCGCTACTTTACTTAATTTTTCTCGCGTTTCCTGATTATCAATACATTGGGGTTCATCCGCAAGATTTCCACTAGTTAACACAATTGGACGATTCATACGCCTCATAATTAAGTGATGCAAAGGCGTGTAAGGTAACATGAATCCCAAAGTATTTTGCCCTGGAGCGATTAAGGAGGAGAGGGAGAGAGGGGGAGAATTAATTAAGACAATTGGTGCAACGACGCTTGTAAGTAATTCTTTTTCTTTGATGCTAAGTTTACAGTATTGTTCAATTACTTGTATATCTCGCGCCATTAAAGCAAAGGGTTTATGATAACGTTGCTTGCGCGATCGCAGTTTTTTCACTGCTGTTTGATTAGTAGCGTCACAAGCAAGATGAATTCCACCCAAACCTTTAATAGCCACTATCTGGCCTTTTTGCAATAAAGTACAGACAGCATCAATATCGTCTAACATGGAAAACATAGAAGCTGTCACAGGTTTACTATCAGCACGTTCTAACCATGTTTGAGGACCGCAAGTATAACAAGCTACTGGTTGTGCATGAAACCGACGGTTTTCGATATCTTCATATTCCTTACTGCATAGTGGACACATAGCAAAAGCCGCCATACTGGTATTATGGCGGTCGTAAGGAATCGCACTTATGATACTGAAGCGAGGGCCGCAATGAGTACAGTTTGTAAAAGGGTAACGATAGTAACGATTTAGAGGATCGAAAATTTCTTGTTTACAATTTTCACAAGTGGCAGCATCGGGAACAATTTCTGTTGCGATCGTGGTATTAATACTATTAGAAATAACAAAATCAGTAAATGTTAACTCTTCCTGAAAAGCAATTCGCGTTAATCGGTTAATCTTGGCTAAAGGAGGAGATTCTTGCTGTATTTTTTTGATAAATTCTTCTATAGATTCTTGATTGCCAGATACTCTAATTAATACACCTTCTCCGTCATTACAAATATCACCTCTCAGTCTTAAATCCTTAGCAATACGGTAAACTGTAGGACGAAATCCGACTCCTTGAACTGTACCGTAAATTCTAATTTTCTCGCTATACATAGACTGTGTTATTGCGAATTGTTAATTCATATTAAAAAAATATATATATTTCGTACCTAATATAGCATTTGATTAGTACTTATAACTAATAAAAATTTGATATGTGACGCAACAAATACTCTCAATTTAAACTATATTTTTCTAAGTATCACACATCTCAAAAGTTAAATTTTTAGTTGAGAATTTTAATTTACTGAATTTTGCATAATAAAATTCTATTATTACCAGAATCAGCTATAACTGCTGTATTCTCATGTACATTAATCCCGTAAGACCAATTCAAGCTATTGCGAATTGGTAATCCATAGTTACGATTTTCTCCTTTGCTGTGAAAATCATTTTGTCCAATGACTAAATCAGCATCAGCATCTTGTAGAGATAAAATAGATTGTGGTTTTTTCCATGCTAATAACCGGGAATTAGCTGTATCCGTAACTAATAACCAATCTTGAGTAGCAGCAACACCATAAGGCATACTTAAACTATTAGCTTTGGGAAAATAAAAGTTTCGATTCATTTCTACTAAATCAAAACTTGCTTGTCCTAAAACTACGCTACAAGGAGTATTATTTTCTGTTGGAATTCCCTCCCAAATCATTACTCGATTATTTCCTGCATCACTGACAACAAAATTGTCCTCCCAAACAGTAATATCGTGACACCAGCGCATAGTCGAAGCTGTAGGAATACCACCACCATTTTCATCCCGAGATTCCATATCACATTGTCCTAAAACAACATCTGCTGGTTGTCCGTTTTCTTCTGGTAACTGATTCCAAATTAATACACGACGATTTCCTGTATCGGCTACAAATAGTTTTCCTTGATGATAGAAAACTCCATAACACCAGTTTAAAGTATTTGCGGCAGTAGTTAATTTTCCACGATTGGGTTGATTGCTGCTAAAATCTACTTGTCCTAATACTAAATCTGCCGGAACATTGTGATCTTCTGGTAAAGTTTTCCAAATCAAAACTCGATGATTCCAAGCATCAGCCACAACCAATCCTTCACCACAATTGTAGATTCCAGTGGGAACATTTAAAGTGTTTATTCCTGGTTTTCCTTTAGCATTTTGTCCTTCAGAATAAAAATTTGGTTGTCCAATTACCCAATCAGCAGGTTGACTATCTATAGTCGGTAAACTTCGCCATCCTAATAATCTATGATGTCCCGTATCTGATACCCATAAAGGACCAGTTTCTGAAATTAAACAAGCACCCCGAGGACCAAACATTTCTATATTACTTGGTATGAGGGGTATAGCTAATTCATCCGGTTGAATAATGTTTCCTAAAATAATTTCTGCACCAGCTTTAAATATTGTATTGTCATTATTATATTGAATATTTAACATTGATATTTAAAAATATTCTATAAAATTAACCGTAATCTTATTAACCCATATTACAGCTAATACGAGTTTATATTTAATATTTAAATATTACAGTAATCAACTAAATTAATATAGATAACAAATGATTAAAATGCTAATTTATAAATTCTATTTGATTGCTATAACATGTTTTATTTCAGGACAATATTCTTTAATTTTAGTTTCAACTATATGAGATAAAGTAAAAGTTGAAGATGGACAATTAAGACAAGTTCCAATTAACTTAACTTCTACTTTATCCGGTTCTTTGATTGCAATAAATTCCACATCACCAGAATGAACTTGTAAACTAGGACGAATTGCATCAAGAGCAGCTTCAACCCTTTTTACTAAAGCTAGCTTTGGTACTTTAATTAATTCATGATATAAAAGTAATCCATAAACAACTTCATCTTTAATGGCATTTTTTAAAGCCGACATGGAATCTTGTTTGAGACTTTTTATCAATCTTGTCAAAGCCTCTTTATGTAAATCTTCGATTGCTCGTTTTAATCCAGTCGCAACACATCGTTGACTTTCATCCCATTTTGAAATAATTTCTTCAAAGCGCTTGATTTCATCTACTAACTCTTCAATTTTTGTCATTAATTTTATTGAGAAAATACTTATTAGTAGATAGTAGCTATTTGTAAGGAATATTAGGGGTAATATCACGCACCGAAATTCTCCATAATAGTGCTTTATAACCTTCCACTCTTAACTACTAACCACTATTCACTATCAACTAACTTACTTCATTTTTATATCTTTGAGTAAAAATGGCATTATGATACCACCTATGAAGCTAGATAATACTACGGGAACCCAAAAAGGCATTGTTGTTTGTGCAAGAAAACATAATATGAAAAAAGCCGTAAAAATCCCAATAGAGGTTTGTTTTACATAATACATATTGTCGCGCATTAGCTTTCCTTTGAAAAATAATTTTGCGGAAAACCAGCCTATTTCTAACATAATTTCTCCTAATAATTACTCAATAAATTTAATATCATTAGCCCTAAAATTACTCCGGGAATAACGCCCGCAGGACCAAATAATCCACCCAAAATAGCAGCAAAGTTATACCCTAAGTCTTCCCCTGCTAGAAGCATTCCACCAATTGCACCAGCAATCATTGATACAATGCTTGCGACAATAAACCATATAAAACCTGTCAGCAAATTTAAGTCACCAGCCATTAAACTAGTCACCATTGAGCTTAAGTCATAGTTCGTTAAAATATCTACCATTTTTAAATTACCAATAACAATGAAGAATGATTTTTTAGCTATTCCATGAATAATAGAGATTAATTAGATTCATTTAGTAGAGTCAGCAGTAATGAATGTAGAATGTAGGAGTAATTTTTTTCTAATTTATAAATTCTTCCAATACTTGAGATATAGCTTGTGCTTGTTGTGTCTGTTCATAGCTCGTAAATATTTCCAAAGCTTGTTGATAATAAGTACGTGCCCTCAAGAGATTTTGCTGATTCCCAGTTTCAGGTAGATGGAGTTTATCTGGTAAATTCATTAAGGCATTGGCTTTATTCGCGATCGTATTTGCATATTCGAGGGGTGTGTCTCTAGGATTACGCACTTTTAACGCTTCGTCATAAGCTCTAACAGCCCGCAAATTGTTCTCAAAAGGATGAGAAGAAGGTAAATATTGCAATGCGTTACCTAAGTTATTTTGCAACATTGCATATTCCCTCGGATGTTCCATGAGCTTTATTCGCTCTAAGGCTACTTCAAATGATTGCACCGCTAAGCCTTCAAATAAATATTGCTGTTGCGAACCTCCAGACATAGAAAGATAAGCGATCGCAATATTGTTGTGTAAAATAGCATACTCTTGGGGATACTTATCCCAGGTAAACACCTGTAAAGCTTCTTGATAAGCTTGAATGCTATCAGTCATGTTTTCCCCATTAGATTGTAACAAAGCCCCTAGATTCATCTGTGCTTCTGCTATCTCTTCTGATGACGCTAATTCTTTTAGTTTCGGTAGTGCTTGTTCGTATGCAATTTTCGCTTGTAAAAGCAACTCTAGATTTTCTTCTGGAATAGCTTGTAATGCTACACCACTACCGACTTGAGCCCGGGCTTTATACAGGGGGAAATCCTCACCGCATAACTCTTGTGCTTTATCGTATAGCTTCAGTGCATTATATAAATCTTGAGAGGTTTTAGGCTTTTTCACAATACCTTGTGCTATTTCAATCAGCATCTCTATTTTTTCTTCTACTGTAGCGCTCGTTTCAGCAACTGTTTCCATTGCTATTTTTAAGGCTGAATCAGTGACGCTATTGTTTATTTCCATTTATATTCTGAAATATACTGCAAAGAGATGCTTAAAAGCTGTCTAGTTTTATGAGTTTAACTCCAACCTTTAAATACAATAAACAACAAGTATAAGTGTCTATAAGCTTATGTGGTAGATAAACCTCTATAATGCAATTATTATTTCTATCCTGCTGTGAGTAATTAAAAATTATTCAAATATTTAGTACTCTATTTCTCATATTATATTCCTAAGCAAGTCATAGAAGCAAGAAGATATTTAAAGTTTTTTTTACAACAAAATTACAATCTTTATTTATAGATAAATGTATTTTTATGTCATTTATCTCACATTATTTTATATTTTTCTGAACTGTTCTATGTATTATAACTATATTATATATAGTAGTGATTTAGCAATTTTTAAGCAAAATATAGTAAATTTCGATAAATATCTCTCTATTTGAATAAATAATTGACGTAAAAATATTCAAAAACACCTATATATTATTTTCTATTGATTTGATATATCTTGTAAGAAAATTGACTTTAATATCAAAGTTAATAGAATTTTTTTCTAATAGAGAACAAAAATTTATGTAAATAATGAACAATTAAATAAAAAACTGATTGATATTAAGAAAAGATAGAGAAAATTATTGAAGGTCTGCGTATTAAACTCAAAGATGCTAATTCTTAATGAGTGATAATTGATAACTGTTCATTGATAACTGTATAGATGGCTAACTTATTGTGGTTACAAGGTGGTGCTTGTTCTGGAACACTATTTAAAAAATAATTAACTCTTAAATACAATACTTACAGATATTTATTTTAGTCTGCTTCCTAAATGTTGACTAAAATAGCTAAAATAACAAGCGATAAACAAAACTGAAACACTAAAAAAATTGCAAAAACAATTGACTAATGGTTGACTAAATTCTAAAAATATAGCAATTGATACTTAAATAAATAAAATAAATAATTAAATGGGAACTTCATTTAGTTAAAATAATTGAAAATCTCGCAGATAGATATAAATGCTAAGGTAATAATAGATATTATGGGCGATAAATTATATCAATTCCGGTTACACCGGTTTGAGATAAAAAACTGCCTCAAATCGAGAGGAAGAAGGAAAGAGAGAAAATTTAAATAATTCCTATACAAAGGTCAAAGATATTACCAAATAATCAATAAAAAAACCGGGAATTTAACCGGTTTATATCCTATGAAACACTAAATAAAATAAATTGACAATTAGCTCTTACGAAAGCGATAGCAATTTAAGTCTCGCTACTTCTAATTCTAACTCAGTAATTCGCTGACGTAATCTATCATTTTCATCCTTTAATTTATCTAACTCAGATAATCCTTCAAATGTTTGCTCAAATGCTTTTCTTCTATTTTCTAATCCGAACCATCGCTGATAAGTTTCAGTATGAACTTCAACTGAATGACCTAAATTATCTGCTGCTGCTTTTATCGGCATTCCTTGTAAATGCGCTCGAATAGCACAAGCGTGTCTTAAGTCGTAAGGAGTGAAAGGAATTCCTATAACCCTAAACCTATCTCCAATTGTAGATGTTTTTAATTTATGAGAAGTAGACTTTCCGACCCACTCGATAAATTCTTTTAAATCAATAATATTATCTTCATTCTTTAAATCAAAAAGCTCTATCCATTCAGGAACAAAGGGTAAAACCTCTCTATATCCAGTTTTATTTGATTCATGGACTTTAAAAGAATTGCTACTGTTTTCTCCAGAGACAAACCATTCAAAGTCCGGCTGATTAATTATTTCTCTAGGACGTAAGCCATAAACTGCCAATAATCCATAAATTAATTTATATCTTTTATATCTTGTTTTATACTTTTCATGCTTAGAATCTAAGTTTTCATAATATTTTTGAATATTATGAAACCATTCAACTATTATTAAATCCCTTGGGACATCTCTTTTTTTCGGAGTATACTTAAGGCTGCAATCCTTAAATATATAATTCAGATTTAGCAAACTACTTATCAAAGAGGCAATACGAATTAATTCTTTTCTTAATGGCGGTGTTTCGACAGAAATAATTATTTTTCTCAAATTATCTTGATTGATTAACTCCTCAGAAATAAAATATCTTCGATATCTTGACTTCAAGTCCTTAAAAGTATTTTCACTTTTTATTGTTCGTTTTCTTTTCTCAAAATATCTTTTTTCAAATTGTTCATAAAATTCTCGGAAAGTAATACCTTTGTCTTTAGTAGCTTTAACTCCAAGATACTTATCAGTCCAAGTAAAAGTTTGACGAGCTATAAGCTTGCCAAGTTCATAAGCTTCCTCCTCCGCAGTTTTCAAGCCATCAAAACTAGCTGGGATACCTAAAGATATCTTATATTGCTTCTTATTTCTACCTTCTTTATTGGTATCTCCAGGTTTCAAAGGAAGCGTAGCTCTAAGTTGTAGACCTCCTCGGGTACATTCTACACTGACTTTAGTTTTGCTGGACTTCAGTCTCTGGTTGACTTCTAACAATTTCTCATTCAGCTTCATATCGTAGTGCTTTTCCGATTCTACTGCTATTTTTTTTCGACCCCTGTAACTTCCATCAGAAGTATTTGGAACGTTAAAATCGCTGAAGATGTCCTGGTTTCTCATGAACAGTTGACTAAATATTTACTAAAATTAAACGGTTCAATTTGAACTATTACTTGAAGCAAAAAGTTTATTAATAATCAGTTTACGACAAATTAAGGTTTTGATTCAATAGTCATTGTTCTGGAAACACCATGTCATTTTTAAATGCTGAAGAACCAACAGCTGTTGATTTAGTCACTGACTTTGGCGTTAATGTTCTATGGCATCCTAGTTTGGGAATGGAGTTGGGTATAGACTTGCAGACAATGTTGTGGGAATGCCTCTTAGGTAAAAAACCCCTGGATATTTTAGTTTTTGAAGGCAGCGTAATTCAAGCCCCCAACGGTACTGGCGAATGGAATCGTTTTGCTGATCGCCCTATGAAAGACTGGTTAAGCGATCTTTGTCAAGTTGCTAATTATGTGGTGGCTGTGGGAGACTGTGCTTGTTGGGGAGGAATCCCGGCTATGGCTCCTAATCCCACGGATTCGACGGGATTACAATTTCTCAGAGGAAAAGAAGGCGGATTTTTAGGTAAGGAATTCCGGTCAAAATCAGGTTTACCCGTTATTAATATACCTGGCTGCCCGGCCCATCCGGACTGGATTACTCAAATTTTAGTCGCGATCGCCACTGGTAGAATTGGTGATATCGCTCTTGATGATCTACATCGTCCTCAAACTTTCTTTAATACGTTTACTCAAACAGGTTGTACGAGAAATATTCACTTTGCTTACAAAGCATCCACCACAGAATTTGGTCAGCGTAAAGGATGTCTATTTTACGACATCGGTTGTCGCGGTCCCATGACACACTCTTCATGCAATCGCATTTTATGGAATCGCGTTTCATCAAAAACCCGTGCTGGAGTACCTTGCTTAGGCTGCACTGAACCAGAATTCCCTTTTTACGATCTGAAGCCTGGAACCGTATTTAAGACAAAAACTATTATGGGAGTTCCTAAAGATTTACCCACAGGAGTCAACAAAAAAGATTATGCCGTCTTAACAATGGCAGCCAAAGATTCAATGCCAGCTTGGGCAGAAGAGGACTTTTTTACTGTTTAATTTGGGCATGGGGCATGGGGAATTGGGCATTGGAGAAAGATTTCCGTTCCTCCTAGCTACTAACCACTAACTACTAACAAAATTATGGGAATACAAACATTAGACATTTCGCCTTTGGGTAGAGTTGAGGGTGATTTAGATGTAAGAGTTGATATCGATGATGGGCAAGTCGTCAACGCTTGGACTCATGCGGAATTATTTCGCGGTTTTGAAGTTATCCTCAAAGGTAAAGACCCGCAAGCAGGATTAATTGTAACACCTCGCGTTTGTGGAATTTGTGGAGCTTCCCATTTAACTAGTGCAGCTTGGGCTTTGGATACTGCTTGGAAAACTGAAGTTCCACGGAATGCTATTTTGGCGAGAAATATTGGTCAGATTGTGGAAACTATACAGAGTATTCCTCGCTATTTCTATGGATTGTTTGCGATCGATCTAACTAATAAAAAGTATCAGCACAGCCATTTCTATCAAGAAGCTTGTCGCCGTTTTGCTCCTTTTACGGGTAAGTCTTATGAAATTGGAATAACCATTTCTAGCAAACCCGTGGAAATCTATGCTTTATTTGGCGGACAATGGCCCCACAGCAGTTACATGGTGATATTTGGCTAAATTATTTGTATATAGGGGGTTTGATGAGAGATTAATTATTATTCCTTGGTTTTTCCCTATATTAAGAGATGAGGTCGAAAAAACCGCAGAGAAGCAGAGGACGCAGAGGAAAGAATATAGAGAGATTTTTCAAGCAGAATAGGATAAATTAAAAGTCATTTAATTTTATAAATCATTACCTAATTTTTCCCTGTTTACATTGCTGTGGTAGATTTCTAATAATCCTATAAATAGAGCTAGCCAATTGTGAAACAGCTAAGCATCTATTTAAGACTTAGAGGGGTATAAACCATAAAAATGGTTAAAACATTGTTTTAGCTAAAAATGCTTGGATTGGATTTAAATTTTCGGGTCAAAAATGATCTAACACCGATTATTTAAGCCAATTCATCCTATTTTGAATGAAAAATGGATATTTACATAGAATCTTAAGTTTTTTTATTTGTATTAAAAAACACTACTTGTATATGTGTTTACCAGGTATAAAATTAGTATCTTGATTTTTATATTTGGTTGATAACCATGAAATTACGATTATTTAAAGCCTTTTTTACAGCAGGTGTAGTTGCAGTTGGAATTATCACAGCTATCAATCAACCGAGCCAAGCCCAAGGTAGAACTTTTTACTGTGGTCAAAGCAAGGGTGTACCATCGACTTTAGTGAATACTCCTAGAGGTACGGTCGTGGTAGTGAAGTGGGTTTCGAGCCATTTTAACCGTGCGGGATACAACCCACAAAGACGCTGTGAGGAAGTATCGTCAAGATTTCAGAAACATTACAATCAAGGAAACCTCGATTTTATCACTGCTGGATATTTAAATAACCAACCAGCAATTTGTGCCGGGAATGGTGGTATTCCTTGTACCTCGGAAAAATTATTATTTACCCTCAAACCAGGACAAAACGCAGCTAATACAATTCAACAACTGTTTAATATTCGCACAGGTGCAGCCGGTCCACTTTATGAAAGCACTCGTCGTGCCTCCCAAAGTCAATCTGTTGTGGATATGAACAAGTTTCTGCAAGAAGCACCCATTGTCAATGCAAACACTCCAGCTAGAACTCCAGTTAAAACTCCAACAACCCCACCATCAAATGGGGTTTTGGCTTGGTAGAGGTAAAGTGCAGTGAATTGGCGATCGCTTCATACCTGTATTCTAGATGGGCTTGTTTTAATTATTTACATACAAATCGGGTTGATTAATTCTCCCGCACAAGCAAATCCACAGAAATCTAAACTATCTGTTGAACAACTAGAGCAATTAACCAAATCCATTACCGTTAAAGTCATTTCTGGAGAAACTTCCGGTTCGGGAATTCTGATACACAGACAAGGACAGGTTTACACCGTTCTGACTAACGAACACGTGCTTACTCCTGGATACGGTAAGCAATATCGGATTCAAACACCTGACAAACTTATTTACCCTGCGGCTTTGTCAAACACAGGTAAATTTGGTGATGATGATTTGGGATTATTGCAGTTCAATAGTCAGAAAGTTTATGCGATCGCCTCTTGGGAAACTTCCGAAAGTTTGTGTTTAGGGAATAAAGCTTTTGCAGGGGGTTTTCCTTTTAATTCTCCTGGATTTGCGTTCGCAACTGGACGAGTTTCCCTATTACTTCCCCAAAGCTTTGAAGGTGGTTATCAAATTGGATATACCAATGATATCCGCAAGGGTATGAGTGGAGGACCACTCTTAAATAATCAAGGTAAATTGGTAGGAATCAATGGTAAACATGCATATCCACTGTGGGGAGATACTTATACTTTTCAAGATGGTTCTGTAGCTTCCCAACAGCAATATCAGCAAATGAGCCAACTTAGTTGGGCGATACCCGTACAAGCTTTTGTAGATAGAAAAAGTTCGAGATTTTTAGGCTGCCGACAAAGTAAAACTAGACCTCAACCCGCCCTTTTTGCACCCACAGTTCCCCAAATCCCAACTGATGAAAATTGGTTGTGGTAGGGGTGAGGAAATGGAGTTTTGAATACAATTATTTGGAGATTCAATTATGAGACTTTACCAAAATTTACCTGCTGTAATTGCTGGTACGGCAATCACTAGCGCTATGGTGATTATCCAACCTGCTTCAGCACAAGCTTTAACAGGAGAAGAAGTTAATAATATTGCCCGTGAAGTGACAGTATTAATTAAAGGTGATAGTGGTGCACATGGTTCTGGAGTTATTGTGGCTAGAGATAGTCAGACTTACTATGTTCTCACAGCAGATCACGTAGTTAACATTAAAGATAACTACAAAATTATCACCCATGATAAACAAGCTCATAAACTTGACTACAGCAAAGTCAAGCCCTTACCAGGAGTTGATTTAGCAATTGTCGAATTTAGTAGTAAAAAAAAATATAAACCAGCCAAACTTGCTAACTCGCAAACCGTAAGAGAAGGTAAACCCGTTTTTGTCTCTGGATGGCCCCGTTTAACAAATGTAGGGAAAGGTGGACAACTTGTACGTCAATTTACGGATGGGCGGGTATCAGGATTTTTATCTCAGCCATTGGAAGGTTATCAAATGATTTACACCAATACTACCCTTGGGGGGATGAGTGGTGGTCCGGTATTAGATGCAGGGGGAAGAGTGGTTGGTATTCACGGTATGGGAGATACAGAAGACCCCGAACGCCTACAAAGGGAAGGATTAAGCCCAGAATCTGCTAACAGTATTGCGAGAATGATTAAGCCTGGATTTAACTATGCGATTCCTATCAATACCTTTTTAACTCTAGCACCAAAATCCGGAATTTACTTGGGCTTAAAAGTAGAAAATTCACCTGCGGGAGAATTAGGTGCCCCCTATGTAGCCAGTGGAAAACCCGATAAAAGAGACACCATTAAAAACATTAATGATGTGTTGAATAACGTTGATGAAGCTGCAAATACGATTAACCGTATTCGCAAGATTCCTCGTCTTTTCGGGTTTTAGCATTTGCTTTTCCTATGCGATCGCTTCTCCATCTCCCACTAGAAAGCGGTCGCGTAGGAATATTATCTGTGGAAGCAGCATTGGTTTTAGTATCGGTTGGTTCGTTCAATTGTAAGATTAAGGAAAATTGCTAGCTTGTCACTTATTGATAAAAATTTCAAACGCACTATCTCCAAGCTTCAAACCATTACAAAAAAAGGCAATCGGCAGTCGGCAGTGGGTAATAAGTATTAATTCAAACTTCAGTTCCTATCTTAAGTCTCAGTAGAAATAAATTATTATACAGAGGCAGCCCGGCTCGCGAGGTATAAAACGTCAATTTTTCAATCTCACTCTTTTAAGGGTGAGTCACTACAGCAAATCTGCCCACTGCCTATGAAATACCTAGTATGCTGAACCAGCGTTTACCTGAAATTAAATCTTGTAACCTGAATGAACGCTAAACCAGAATACTGGGTATGCATCAATGTAGTGCCTATGAGACAAACCTGATGAAGGATACTTACTAATAAAATTAAGTATTTTCTAAGATTTTCTAGTGCGATCGCCTTTGGTGTCGGCTTCCCCTATCATCAATGCCGTACACAAAATATTTTTCTTCGTTCGCCAACGAAAATACATAATAAAATAAACCAAGATTCTATCGCAACAGTTTTTTTCGCCATGTATGTAGGCACTACCGAAGCAGCTAAAATCCTAAATTACTCAACTTCTAGAATGCGCGAGTTACTCTCTGAAGGTAGAGTTAAAGGAGCTTATAAAGCTGGAAGAAACTGGATAATTCCTTTGTTTAACAGAATGCCGATTATAAGCAGAGGTAGTCGAGGTCCGAAACCTAAATGGTGCAGACGAATTCCTCCGAAAACTAAAATTCACGTAAATAGAAACAACATTCGCCACAATAGTGATAAAAGCCTAGAAGATTTAATTCCCGTACTTAGCGTCAAAAATTCTAATAGTAATGTTTACGGTTATTCCCTAAAGATTAACGGTCCTTGCGAACTAGTTTATCGACCTGAAAAACCCTTGAATTGTGGCGCTGTGGTTTGGATTGAAACTTTTTCGCAAGTTCAAGTTCAACTGACAAAATCAAATCATAAATCAAAGAATAAAACAATTGGAGAACATAGTTTAGTGGTGAATGCCGCTTGATCGGGTTGTAATTGAACCGAAAATTTTATAAATCCGAAAAATGCTAATAGGCTTTTAATATTAAAAGTTCTGCTTAGCATTGACACTCTCAGGGTTCCGCTGAGCCGCACGCCTTCGGCGTGAACGCTAAAACCCTGAGATTCTTTTCACTTAGAGGTTTGGGCAGTGCAGAGGGGTCTTACTCGACCCGTGCCAAAGCTTGATCCTAGCTGCGGTTGTCAAAGTCCGCCTATTCAGTCTTGATAGGTCTAAGCCTAACTTTCTGTTTACTTTACGCATTATGTTCGCTGAACCGTTCAGATCCGCGTTTACCAAATACCCTTTAGAAGTGCGATACAAGCCGCGTCTAGTTCTACAACCACGTTAAATTCTTGGTTAATTACCACTTCGTTTGGATACCGAAAAGAAGAAAAAAAGTTTTAATAGGAGATGTAGCGACAAGGTTAAGACAAATATTTGCAGAGTTAGCTATTGAAAAAGGATGGGACATATTAGCTTTGGAAGTAGCACCAGACCATATACATCTATTTGTAAGTGTTAAGCCAACAGATACCCCGCACTTAGTAGTTAAAGCTTTTAAAGGTCGTTCTAGTTGCTACTTAAGAAAGGAGTTCCCAGACCTTAAGAAACTCCCCTCGTTATGGACAAATAGTTATTTTGTAAGCACTGCTGGTAACGTTTGCAGTGATGTAATTAAAAAGTACATTGAAGACCCACACCACGGTTAAGATTAAAGAACACGGCGCTTTATTACCGCTCGTGTCGCTTTCCTCTCAGGTCTAAAGACTCGCTCGTTTCCCGCTTACCGCGTGTTTTCTTATGAAAGTTATTGCTTAATTTTTTTTCATAGCATTATCGCAATGGTTTCGCTTATCTAGTTACGAATCATCAAACAAGGTATATTTATTTTCTCTATATGGAAATAAAAAGCCGGTCTTATCTCTATATAAATACGCAAGTAAGGTTATATGGGTTTTAATAGTCACCAGTTCGTTTATATTTTTTCTATTGCGATAAGCCCTATGTCCTAAGTCCCTCCGGGATGACATAAAGGTACGGATATGCTATAAGAACGGACACGCGTTCAGCGATAAGCCCCGTCAGGTGCATGCGCGAAGCGATCGCCATCATATGGGAGATATTGAAAAGTTTTGGAATCGTTGGATATCCGATTATTTTTCTCAAGGATGTTTAAGTTCTTGGTCAGCGCTTGCCA
>JBCCSG010000016.1:0-40930 GCA_039200565.1 Cyanobacteria bacterium P01_D01_bin.50
AACTTTTAATACATCATTTTTCCCAATTACAGAAGCAGTTACCTGTATTCCTCCTGTTCCCCAACCGTAAGACATGGGCATTTCTCTCGAGGAGAAGGGAATTTGATGTCCGGGAATTGCAACCGCTTTGAGCAAAGCACGGCGAATAGAACGTTTAGTTTGCTCGTCTAAATAAGCGAAATTAAAGCCATTTTCACAATCTAATTTTTTTTGAGAATCCACCATAGATTAAAGATTAATTATATTCGCATCAGCGATCTGTAAGTAGATAAGATGAATTGTAATTTTAAAAGTATCTTTACATACTTTTGCTTAAGTGTAAATACTTTTTTCTTATTTATTATGAATAATAAGTAGATCGGCGTTGAAAATAGTAATTAGGATAAGGAAATAGGGAGATTAATCGAGGTTTTAAAATCAATTTATATTATTTAACATAATTGGGTTTATTTGTGCCGAATTATATCATTTTAGTTTAAAAAGCGATCAACTGTAAGAATTGGCAATTGGTAATAAGTAATAGCACTTTAAGCTAGACTATATAATAATTAATTAGCAGGACTTGATATTAGAATAAACTTTGAATGTAACTAATTTTCAATAACAACAAATAAATCCAAAATATATGAAGCTTAAAGCCTTGTGTATAAGCTATGCAGGCAAACCAAAATCTGAAATTGTGCGTAAAAATTAACTTTTTGCTTTTTTTAAACAAGCATTCATATACTGCGTAAAATAACTCAAAGGAGGCGTTGATTTATTTAGCATTTTAGCTTGATCATCATATATCCTTAATTGCACAGCAAACTTAGCATAAGGTTGACGAATAAATCCGCTTGCTGCTTCCAAAGAAAAAACACCTCCTTGCAATTCTAAACTCGTTTTTGATGCATTTGAAAGCTTTTTCCAATAATCAATATCAATGGCACACAGATAACGTTTTGCACCAACATGAAGACGAATTGGCTCTGTTACAGCAGGTTCAAATAATTTCTGTAACATCGGTAAAGCTCGATATTCATGAAGATCGTCTATATCTTGGCTGCTAGCATCGTCACCTAGCGAGTGAATTAAATGTCCCAAATCATGCAACAAACAAGCTATTATCATTTCATTACTTTGACCACTTTCAGAGGCAAGAGTTGCACATTGCAGTCCGTGTTCCAACTGAGTTACAGCTTCGTGCCCGTACATCTGAGATCCTTTTTCAGCAAACAGATTGATAATGTTTTCCACAGAAAATTTCATGGGAGTTAGGAGTTTATCGGTTATTATCTTTAACATGCAGATATAGAGATCCATTAAGAATATTTAGCAACTTCCTTTCCGTCGATATAAACGGATGCAATTGATGAAGGGAAGGAATTATTTGGATGAAGCAAGAGAAAATCGGCATCAAATCCGGGGGCAATTTGACCTTTTTCCTTACCAAGTCCAATTGCTGTTGCAGGAATTTCAGAAACTAGTTCCCAGGCTTTTTCTAAAGACATTAAACCTTCTGAATATAGTTTAAATGGGGCATGGAACAAAGATGGGTAATGATAATCCGAACAAAGACAATCAAGCACGCCGTTTCTGACTGCTTCGACTACACTCATCAAACCGACATGGGAACCACCGCGCAATAAATTCGGAGCACCCATCAGTACTGCTGCACCAAAATGACGTTCTTGTGCAGCTAGCGAGACATTAGCTGGAAATTCGGCGATCGCCATTCGCCGACGATGACTCAAAGCAACTTTTTCTTCAGAGTCATCATCGTGAGAACCAACGGGAATATTATAAATATGGGCTAATTCAACTAATTGTTCCACTTGTAAACTTCCTTCTTGTCGATGTTCTTGAAGTTGCGTCAGCATATCTATAATTTCTTGATTGGATAGCGTTATTCGCTGACGTAAACTACTAATATGCCGCCTCCACTTATATCTATTTTCAATCGGCGGTAAATGGTCATTTATTGACAAAAAATGAATCCGTTTCTTCTCCAACCAGCTACATAATTCTTCATGTCCTTTAGTATTTGTTAGTTCGTGTCGGATATGAATTAGATGATTGCAGCTTAAAAGATACTGTCCTTCTCCCCAAATAAAATCAATTAAGTCTCTTGCTGTTTCTCGACTCCGCAAACCGGGTTCGTAGGAATCTGTAATAGCACAAAAGTAAGTTGTTATACCGGCTGCCAATAAATTGCGGTCGTTTTCTACCATCGCCATTGGTAAAGGAATATTAACTCCAGGGCGAGGACAAATAGTCCTTTCAAAAGCATCGCCATGCAGATCGACAATTCCCGGAAACATTTGTAATCCTTTGGCTTTTACTCGTTGATATCCATCTTTATTAGCAGTTTTTTTGATACTTACAAAACGTCCATCTTCAATTAGAACTGTAGTATCTTTTTCCCAACCTAATGATGTCAGTACATCTACACCTTCGATTGCTATTTTTGTTTTTTCTTCTAATTTTGATTTTTTTTTAATCTCTTGCTGTAATGCCACGATTTATACCGTTAATAATGCTAGATTTTAATTCAGTAGACGGACAAATATTATTACGTATTTACGGCCGATTATGTATGTATTTATGTGTATTATTTTCTGGTTCGTTAATTAATTTGCAACAAATTCTTACTCAAATATACCCGCTCCCAGGGAGCGAGTAGTTGCGGTTAAAAAAATTCCATAGCTTCAAATTGTTGCTTTTTGGTAGCTGCAATTCTTGACCATAAATCACCTGCATGAAGTTCAAGTTTGTGATTATCTGGGTCTAAGATATATATTGATTCACCTTCGCTACTATTCTCCTTCCACTGCTTAATACCCGCTTCAAGTAAAAGTTCTTTAGAACGATCAAAGTCTTGAATGGGAATACTAAAAGCAATATGAGTATATTCTCGCTTGGGATTAGTAAAAGTTAATTCATCTACAGATAAACATAGCCAAAATTCGCCAGCAAGTAAATAAGCACCTTGTTTCCATTTTGCAATCGGTTGACAACCGAGAATTTTTGTATAGAATTTGAAGGATTTTTCTAAATTGCTAACTGATAAAGTAATATGATTTAACCCTGAAATCATTTTGTTTCCTCGACTGTTAACAAAATATTTTCTGAGTTATGAGTATTGATTGTAACCTGAGAGTCTTGACAAACAGAATTTTCCCTTTTGGATTCTTGTATATCTTTTGTTGTATTCGATGCATCCTGACGCATCTTTCGCACCAGATTTAACTCTGCTTGAAAATCGATATAGTGAGGTAATTTTAAGTGTTGTACAAAACCTTGTGCCTCGATATTGTCGGAATGAGACATGACAAATTCTATATCTTGAGCTGGACTTTCTATCGTTTCATCCAACTCAATAGCTCGCATAGCCCTATCTACGAGCGCCATTGACATTGCTTTGCGCTCGTTATAACCAAAAGTCAATCCATAACCACGGGTAAATTGTGGCGGAACTTCCTTACTACCCTTAAACTGGTTTACCATTTGTACCTCAGTAACAGTAATTTCTCCTATAACTACCTCAAAACCCAATTCCGGAGGGCAAATTACCACTTCCACCTGCCCCATGCGAATCTCTCCTGCAAAAGGGTGATTTCTGCCATAACCCCGCTGAGTAGAATAAGCCAAAGACAATAAAAAACCTTCATCAGCACGAGCCAAATTTTGCAGTCGTGCATCGCGAGAAGCCGGGAAAGTCTGTGGTTGACGAGTGATATCGTAAGGATCGGAAGCTTTGGGTATGGTAATTTCTTCCTCCCACCCTTTCATCCCCATATCTTCTTCAATCAAACCTTCTTTATTTAAGGTATCAACAACTCTGGGCATTGATTCGGAATTAACTTCCGCTTTCGCTGTAACAGGTATTTCTCCTTCTGCCATCAATTTGAAATCTAGAAGACGATGAACATAGTCAAAAGTAGGCCCCAAACATTGTCCACCAGGTACGTCTTTAAAAATGGCACTAATCCGCCGACGAACCCGCATTTTTTCTGTATTGATCGGTTTGCTGTAATATAACCGAGGAAGGGTAGTGCGATATGCCCGTAATAGAAATATTGCTTCTACTAAATCTCCCCAAGATTGTTTAATCGCCAGAGCTGCAAGTTCTTCATCATACAAGCTACCTTCTGCCATTACCCGGTTAACAGCTAGAGCCAACTGTTGTTGAATTTGCTCCAAACTCAACTCTTGTACATCACCATCACCACGACGCAAAGATTTAAGCAGTGTTTCAGCATTTTCAATTGCTTGTTCCCCGCCTTTGACAGCTACGTAAGGCATATATTTTTCCTATTAATTGTTAGTTGTTAGTTGTTAGGAGTGAGTAGTGAGTAGTGAGTAGTGAGTAGTTAGTACCACCAGAGTTAGTAACTCGGGAAATGAAGAATGAAGAATTATGTAGTCTCCCCCTCCGGGTTGCGCCACTTGCTACAAGTCGGGGAACCCGCCCAGCGCAGTGGCTTACCATCTCCCCCTTCGGGTTGCGCCACTTACTACAAGTCGGGGAACCCGCCCAGCGCAGTGGCTTACCATCCCCCCATCTAATTATTAATATTCCCCTCTCCCATAGTCTGTAGCATACACTTGAAACTCCAACCATGTTGCTCAAATCCTAGGGATTCATAAAATTCGTGAGCAGCTTCTCTTTTTAAATTGGAAGACAACATTAATTTATAGCATCCAGCATCCTCACTTAATTGCATTGCTGCTTTCATCATTTGTTTCCCAATTCCCTGATTCCTAAGTTGGGGACGCACGGTAACGGCATCTAATATTGCATATTTGTGATAGTCTTTGTGCATCATTGTCGGTACGTGAAGCAGGCTAAATGTAGCGACAGATTGATGGTTCTCAAAAACAAGATAAATGTGATAGTTCGGTATTTTGATAATTGCAGCAAAAATATCTTCAGCTATTGCGTTGGGTAAGGGAGACTCACCATCCATTCCTGCATATAGTTCAATCAGCAGGGATACATCTTCAAAGTTAGCAGTCCGAATATTGAAAGTCATAGGTAGACTCCTGGCTTGCAATAAATAGGGTTTAAAAAAATTTAGAAAATGCTATCTTTGTCAATTCGTAATTGCCGAACTCTATAAATTATGATACTTGAAACCAGTAATTATGTCAGTAAATGAGTAATATTACGGAATCCGCATGCAAATATCGACAATTAATATACGCCTTCAGATATGAACACTAACCATGCGCGGTAATCCCATCACTCGATCGTCAGCGAACAAAAATACATCAACTCCTTGGGGATAAGCTTGATGATTTGCTTTCCAACAATCCCAAAAATGACTGGGTAATTTAGGTGATATCCGACGATTACCCAAAATTCCCGGTCCGATTAACTCTACAGATTGTCCTCCTTCCCAACTCGCAACAGGTATTAACAGAGTAGTAGATGCTTCTGGTTGTTCTGCTGTACCCAAACAAAAATTTGATAGTTCCGGTAAAGTTTGATCGTCATGAATTAGGGCAAAGTCAGCAAAATTAGGTGTACTAACAAAATTACAACCAGCATGAAACAGCAGCCAATCTTTAAATTCTTTACTAAATCCCGATTGTAGCCATACCTGAGTTTCTAAATCTAGTAGCGTCAAACAAGCAGCTGCATATGCTGGTTTGATATTGCTATTCACAGTACTATTTATTACACTTATCTCAATTAATTTTCCCGGCTCTGCCATTGCCGCAAGTAAAGCCCTAAAAGTATTCTGAGCATCATGCACTGGATTAACAAATCCTGGAAAATGAGTAATCATAGTTAACCTTCTCCTCTCATAAGAGTAAAAAAGTTTACTTTTGTAGCAGATGTTTGACACTGTTCGAGTTCTTGTTGATGCTGTCTTTGTGCATCGAGTGGCTGTATTACTTGAGACTCAACTTGTTTGTACCAGGAAGGACATTGCAACAGCCCATCACATACCGCTGCAAGTTCTGCATGACGGTGCGATCGCCCAGCTACATATCCAAATCCCGTAACGCACACAGATGAATTTTCTATCTGTACGACACAGCGAGTTATTGTAATTTCTCCCAAGTTAAAATCACTTTCTGTACCCCCGATACGACTCCTTACCATTGCGCTTCCAATTTCAGGCGATCGCAAAAATGTATATTGGGGTAATGGACCTAGTTGCTTAACTAATTCCTCCAATTGCTTTAGCTCGGCTTTTGCTAAAGTAGCCATAGAGGCTTGTCTTTGTGTCTGGGATACCATAAAGAAGTATATGAAACCCGTGCAATCTGTTTGGCAAGTATTTAATGGCTCAAAGGCAATAATCTGCTTTTATTTCCCGGCTATAAATAATAACGGAGGTAGAAATAAAACAGATAATACAACTTAACTACCGAAAATATTTTTTTCAACGTCTGCTTAAACTAAGGCACATCGTAATAGTTACTAGACAGTAATTGGGTCGAATTTATACCCATTACCTATTAGAAATAACGACAGTACAAAGGTTTAAGCGAAACTGGTATTTATTACACCGCGTGGTTGAGCACTGTCGAGTGTAAGAATTACTTTGAAATATCGGTCACTTGTCTAGACATCTAGACAATCACTGATATGCTAACTTAACTACGTCTATTTGACAACAAGAATTTGATGACGAAATTATGAACCGCGAAACCTTGCCCTTGTACATTCAAATTGCTGATGAAATAAGAGAGAGTATTGACCAAGGAATCTATCAAAAAGGAGAAAAACTGCCCTCAGAAGCGAAATTTTCTGCACAATTTGCAGTAAATCGCCACACTATCAGGCAAGCAATTGGTTTATTAAAACTTGAAGGATTATTAAGAGTAGATCGCGGACGAGGTATGTTTGTAGCAGAAAAAACAATTCGCTATCCCATCGGTAAGCGAGTACGCTATAATCAAGCCTTAAAAGCTCAAGGTCGTCAAGGTAAATATGAGTTTATACGTAGTGTTGAAGTACCTGCTGATACAACAGTCGCCAAAAATTTAGAAATAAACCAAGGCGAGCCAGTAGCATTGATAGAAATTCTTGGTTTTGCTGACTCCGAACCAATTATAGTTGCTACAAGTTATTTTCCTCTCAAGTTATTTCCAAACTTTTTATCGCCAGAAAACATCGAATTATTGTACGAATTAAAATCAATATCCAAATTTATGCAGAAACTGTATAATTGCGACCATATACGCCGCAATACGAGTATTTCCGCACGTTTAATTCAGCCTCATGATGCCAGATTACTACAAGTAGCCCTTAACCAAGCAATCTTATTAGTAGAATCGGTAAATCTTAACCAAGCAGGTAAGGTTATCGAATACGGCGTAACCCGATTTCGTGCAGACAAAGTAGTATTGGATTTTGAGAATCCAATTTGAAATTGGGAAGACGCGTAAAAATTTATAGGAATAGCCAATAACTCCTAACTCCTAACTCCTAACTCCTAACTCCTAACTCCTAACTCCCAACTCCTAACTCCTAACTCCTAACTCCTAACTCCTAACTCCTAACCTGTAACAGTTGTTCGCGTAAACTCAGAGGTGTATATCCCAATTCAAAAGCTTTGGAACTATCTAAAGAAACATCACTAGCCCTAGGCGCTGCCATTTTGACATCTTTTTGCCGACTAGCTTTAATTTTGGCAGCAGGAATTTCAAAGATATCTACTAATAAACGACCAAAATCATAACGAGAAATTCTTTCTTTTCCCCCTAAATGAATGATTCCTTGAACTTTTTCTATAGCTAATAATAATCCTTCTGCCGCTGTTAAAGCACTTACCGGGGTGCGAAATTCATCTACAAATAACTTAAGTTCTTTTCCTTCTTGGAGCGTTTTGAGAAATGACTGCACAAAACTAGTAGCTGTAGGTGTTGCATTGCCAAACATTAAAGGCATTCGGCAAATTGCAGCTTCGGGATAACAAGCCATTATCCCAACCTCTGCCATAACTTTGTGTTTGCCGTAAATATTTACTGGATTTACCCTATCTGTTTCTTTGTAAAAGCCTTTAACACCATCAAACACCAAATCAGTTGAAGTGAAAACATAAGAAATATGATTCTCTGCACACAACTGAGCAATATTCAATGACGCTGTAACATTAATTAATAGAGATTCTTCTGGATTAGTTTGACAATAATTCGGTTGGGATAGTGCTGCGGTATGGATAACTGCCGATGGCTGGATTTCTTGAAATACTTTTTTTAGTTCCGTTAAATCAGTTAGATTGAGTTTGATTAATTTAGTTCCCGGAATTTCCAGAGTATGAGAAAAATATGTCCCATACACATCCCATTCTTGGTTTGCTTGCTGACATAAATGCCATCCGAGAAACCCGCTTGCGCCAGTTATTAGAAGTTTTTTCATTCTCGTGCTCTGTGTCAAAAGTTATAAATGATTTGTTATCACCACTTCGCGAAAACATGTAACACTATTTCACCGATTTTTCAATACCGCATGTCTCTTATATAGTAAGCATTTGGACCAAAGCCCGTTTAGGGGGTTTAATACTTTTGACTTTCCATGTTCAACTTCGAGCTGCCGATGCCAAAATATAATCATGTCAATAGAATCTAACTCCAACTCATCAAAGCCGACCAATCTCCAACCCTCATCCGAAGACAAATGGCAACCGGATGAATTTGAGAGTGCAATAAGTAAAAGCCAGTTACCCAACGGGCTTACGGCTCAACAAGTGAACTCGGCGATCGCTTCGGTGCAGTCGCAACAAAACACCCATGCTTTACAACAAGCTCGTTCCTCATTTTCTATCAGTAGCTCCACTGATTTGCAAGTCAAACCAAGAGCCTTATTAATTACTTTTTTTGCGACTTTAGTTACGGCGATTGGAATAGTCATAAATCAACCAATCGTTGGGATTACAGGAACCATAGCAACATTATTTTTATCAGTATTAATAGTTTTCCCGTGGTTGCGAGTTGTAATCACCGACTTCCTGACACCCAAACAGCGAGCATTGATAATTGCTTTTTTGGGTATAACTGTCGCAGTTGCTGGCTTAGTCAAATTTGTTCCCGGCACAATCGACTGGGATATTTCGGGAACCCTAGCCGATTGGTTTGGCGCTTTAGGACAAATTCTGATTGCCGTGATTGCAGTTTACATCGCTTGGCGACAATATGTAATTTCCAAAGATTTAACTATTCAGCAAAACTTACTTACCATTCAGCAAAATAATATTACTCAACAGCAGACAATTGATACTTATTTTCAAGGCATTTCCGATCTAGTATTGGATGAAGAAGGATTATTAGAAGATTGGCCCCAAGAAAGATTACTTGCAGAAGGGCGTACAGCCGCCATTCTCAGCAGTGTTGACGCTGTAGGCAAAGCCAAAATTATCCGATTTTTATCTCGCTCTAAATTACTAACACCATTACAACGAGACGGACATCTAGGTAGAGCTATTCTTGATGGTAGCGGAGGCTACGCAGTAGATTTAGTTGCAGGAGTGCGTGTAATAGACTTAGGGGTAATGTTAGCAGGTGCGAATCTTTCGGGTACTGATTTACGGTGGACGGATTTTAGTGAAGCTAATTTAGTGCGGGTTAATTTGAGTAATTGTGATTTAGTAAAAGCGAATCTTTGCCGCGTCATTTTATATGAAGCCGACTTATCTGGAGCAGACTTAAACGGAACTAAACTTTTTTACGGTTCCTTGGAGGCGGCATCACCCCGCAGTCGCTTGCATCCGCCTAATTATAATACTGGAGAGCGCACGGGTGCAGTAGTGGAAAATGCCGATTTTAGCAATGTTATACGGATGTCTCAACACAACCATCATTATTGTTGTAATTGGTGCGGTGAAGAAAGTAGAAAGACTATTCCCGGTGGTTGTGAAGGTATTGAGAATAAATTGGGAAGGTAATATTATCTCAGGAGTAATAAGTAATAAGTAATAAGTAATGAGTAATGAGTAATGAGTAATGAGTAATAAGGAATAAGTAATGAGGAATAAGTAATAAGTAAGGAGGAATAAGTAATAAAGAATAAGGAATAAGGAATTACTAGTATAGTACATACGTTTCAAAAGGCTGTATATAGAAATTTAAATAGTTTAATATTTGAGTACATAACATAAAAAAGTAGCAACACCCAGTAAATCTGGGGTTGCTTAGGGAATGGTATGTATAGTTTTAGATCAAAAGGTAAATCTTACCTATAAGCGTAAGGAAATTAAAAAATTGGGTTGCATACAGAGCAACCCAACCCCAACCAACTATTTACCAATAATTTCTGGAATTTTGTCAGCCATAGATTTATCAAGACGAGCGCCTTGAACTTGTACTATACAAGAAGCGAGATAATTTCCCCAACGTGCCGCCATTTGAGCATTCAAGCCATTAGTTAGTCCGTATAACACTCCTCCAGCAAAGGAATCTCCAGCACCAACGGTGTCAACGGCTTCAACGGGAAAGCCGGGTACATGAACAATTTCTTTGTTTTGTACTACGAAACAGCCATTTGCACTATCGGTAATAAAGGCAAGTTCAACTATTTCGCCGATTTTACTGACGCAATCTTGTAAAGATTCGGTTTCACAGAAATGACGAGCTTCATCAGCATTGCAAAATACTACATCGCAGTATTTGGAAACTAATTTGTGAAAATCATCGCTGAAGCGACTTACTAAGAATAAATCGGAAAAGGTAAAAGCAACCTTTACATCATGACGCTTAGATTGCTCCATAGTCTCAATAGAAGCTTTCCTTGGATCTTCTGCATCCCAGAGATAACCTTCTACATAACTGTACTTACATTGAGCTAATTTTTCTACATCGATATCAGTAGGGGCTAAAGTTGTAGAAACTCCCAAATGAGTACACATAGTACGTTCGGCATCAGGAGTTGTTAAAACCAAACAAGTGCCAGTTGAACCACTATCTTCCTCCGTGGGAAGTACATCAAAATGAATTCCGGCTTCTAATAAATCTTGACGATAAAACTCACCATTAGTATCGCCAGAAACCTTACCCGAATAAAAACCCTTACCACCACTTTGCGCGATCGCAATCATTGTATTAGCAGCAGAACCTCCGGAACTCAATTCTAAGGAATGGTGTTTCAACTCCCGTAATAATTCTCCCTGCTTTTCGGAGTCCATCAGAGTCATACTACCCCGATTCAGGTTATGTTCCTTAACGAAATCGTCTTCCACTAACGCCAAAATGTCTACCATAGCGTTACCTACGCCAAAGACATCTACTGACTTAGAATGTTCTGCTGTCATTGAATTTACGTTTATATTAAAACTGCAATTTCAGTTTAGGGGAATTCGTGGAAATAATATAGTTGTAGCGAGGAATTTTGATAGTTCAAGTTTTTGTAGGGTGTGTCACGGCTTGAGATAATTGGCGAACACAACAGAATAATTTGTATTGCCGTAACGCACCATTTTTATCAGATTTTAGTCAAAATAATTACGATTGATTCAATGTAATACGATCCGCCGAGGAATCTAATTCCCCGCCTAATAAGGAAAGTCTATTGAAATGGACTAAGAAGATTATTCATATTTATTTGTATATTTTTCGGTGTTTAATTTAATTGTTTAGTATTTATTCGTAAGTAGTAAAATATGAAAAATGAGAAGTTAATTTATGGATATGGTAGGTTCCGGGGAAGAAATCACTGGAGAAGAGTTGCTTAGACGCTATAAAAAAGGGGAACGAGATTTTCCTTTGATTAATCTTTATGACGAGAAATGTATTTTACAAGAAGCAGATCTTAAAGGAATTAATATGGTAGCGGGTTATTTCTTAGGAGGTAGTTTTTATAAAACTAATCTGAGTGAAGCCTGTTTAATTGGTTTTGATTCTAACTGTTTGGGACTTGAAGAAGCCAATTTCAGTAATGCTAATCTTAGCAGAGCTTGTTTGTGGTCTAGCATTTTAGATGATGCCGATTTAAGTCGCTGCAATTTGGAAGGAGCCAATCTAAGAAATGCCCATTTATGGAATGCTAATTTATTTAATGCGAGCTTAGATGGCGCTGTTTTAGCTAATACAGATTTCACTAATGCCAAGCATTTTGAAATTCATCGTTACATGACCGGAATTCTTTTCTGGAATACAATTATGCCAGATGGAAGCGTTTTGGAAGGTCCTATTTATATTAATTGATATTTTTTTGTTTAAGTAATAAAACTTAACTCAAAAACAATTAGTTACTAATATTACTCTTAATTCCAAGGGTAAAACCCGAAAACTCCGCGTACCTCTGCGCTTTCCTTAGCGAACCTTTGCGTTTAAAAAAAACATATTCTCCCTACTCCCTCTCCTTTTGGAGAGGGCTGGGTTAAGGTTACTGCCTAACCGCTTTCATCGACAAACCAATCCGCTTCAATTTCTGATTAACTTCCAAAACCTTCACTTTCACAACTTCACCAACCTTAACGATCTCTTTGGGATCTCTCACAAATTGATTCGCTAACTGAGATATATGCACCAAACCATCTTGATGCACTCCCACATCAACAAAAGCGCCGAAATTCGCCACATTAGTCACGATTCCCTCTAATTCCATTCCTTCTTCTAAATCAGAAATCTCATTGATTCCTTCTTTAAAAGTGGCATACTTAAATTCAGCACGGGGATCTCTTCCGGGCTTTTCCAATTCGCCGATAATATCCCGTAATGTGGGTTCCCCTACTTTGTCAGTGACGTATTTTTTCAAATCGGCTTTTTTGAGATTTTCGGCGATTTGTGTAACTTGTTTTAATGGTATATTAAGATCGGTAGCGATATTTTTGATCACAGCATAACTTTCTGGATGCACTGCGGTGTTATCTAAAGGATTTTCACCACCGCGAATTCTAAGAAAACCCGCTGCTTGTTCAAAAGCTTTTGGTCCCAACTTCGCAACTTTCAATAACTGACGGCGATTTTTGAAAGCACCATTTTCGTTACGATATTGGACAATATTATTAGCAATGGTAGACGTAATTCCAGAAACAGAAGTTAAAAGTTCCTTAGAAGCTGTATTCAAATCAACACCAACATAATTAACACAGCTTTCTACAGTTTCATCTAACTTCTTTTTCAGCAATTTTTGGTCTACATCGTGTTGATATTGTCCCACACCGATGGACTTGGGGTCAATTTTGACTAATTCGGCAAGTGGATCTTGCAAGCGACGACCTATACTAATAGCTCCACGCACGGTAACATCTAAATCAGGAAATTCTGCGATCGCCACTTTACTGGCTGAATATACAGATGCACCTGACTCATTCACCATAACTTTAATTGGTTTGCATTGAGTTTTTTGCATCACTTCCGCTACAAATTCATCAGTTTCCCTCGAAGCTGTACCGTTACCGATCGCAATTAATTCAACATGATATTTTTCAATGAGATTTTGGAGTATTTTCGCCGCTTCGCTACGTTTTCCGGCTCCAGTGTGGGGAAATATAGCTTGATACTCCAGAAACTTCCCCGTTTCATTCAATATCGCCACCTTACACCCAGTTCTAAATCCTGGATCGATAGCGATCGCCGGTTTCATTCCTGCCGGTGCTGACAGCAATAAATTGCGTAAATTGGTTTCAAATGTTTTGATAGACTCAATATCTGCATACTCTTTCTTCTCGGATATTACTTCATTCGTCAGTGAATTTTTCATCAACCGGTTAAATGCATCTTTGAGCATTTGTTGATAAAATTTGCGAATATCCGGCTGTTTAGTGCGAATTTCTTGGGATTCTAAGTAAGAAAGTACATAATCTTCATCAAAGGCAATTTCATAGCTTAATATCTTCTCCTTATCTCCCCGACATAAAGCCAGCATATTATGAGGTGCAATATTACCAACTTTCATTTGATAATCGCGGTACATCTCATATTTTGTCGTACCTTCAGGATGTTCATCTTTGATGCGAGAAACAAAAACCCCAACTTCAAGGAATAATTCGCGTAAATATGCTCTTAACTGAGCCTTTTCCGCCACTTCTTCAGCTAAAATATCACTGGCACCTTTTAGCGCCTCTTCTGCGCTTTTAACTTCCTTTTCGGGATTAATATACTTAGACGCTGCTGTATTTAAATCGGCTGATGCACCATTTTTTATATTTAGCGACTTAATAAACTCAGCTAATTTATCAAGTCCCTTTTCTTTGGCAATAGTAGCGCGAGTACGACGTTTTGGACGATAAGGTAAATATAAATCTTCTAATTCTGTTTTTTGCAAACATAATTCAATTTGCTGTTTCAACTCATCACTCAGTTTACCTTGTTCTGCGATCGCGTTTAAGATAACTGATTTTCTTGCTTCTAGATCGGTAAGATAAGTATATCTATCAGATAAATCGCGTAACTGAGTTTCATTCATCTCACCTGTACGCTCCTTACGGTAACGTGCAACAAAGGGAATAGTGGCACCTTCGGCAAATAGCTCTAGGGCGTTTTCTACCTGAAAAGGTTTAAGATTGAGTTCAGTTGCTAGGAGTTGGGGAATATTCAACATTATCCTGGGATTATTAAAGGAACACCATATAAAAGGTTATTTTACGCCCATCATCGAAAAGAGCGTTTGTATATAGTGATAAGCTAATATACCAAACCATAAAAAAATGCGGATTGTGAACCCCATATGTTGTTTCTATATGTAGGACGTTGTAGTCAAAAGCTATAATTGTAATATTATTTACATGCTTTTCTACAGCAAAATGATGATTTTTGTTTAAAAGCAAGTGCTTTGAATTCGGAGTTGAGAAAAGATGCCTTTATTTTTTCTAATTCCACTTTTTCTAAGTGTAATTACTAGCTATATTTGTAATAAATGTAGTGATGAAGTGGGATATCTTGTAGGGTTATTTGCCATTATTAGTCTTGTTTTGAGTTTGATTTTAGCGCCTTGGGAAATTCAGGTTTTGCTGTTAGTTGTAGTGTTAGTGACTACTAAGAAGTTATTGCAGCAAAACGAATATAAATTAAAATTCTCCGAAGGCGGTACTAATTATCAAGCTATTTCCCAAACTAAGAAAGCGAAAAGAGAAGTTACTCGTTAAGGGTTTCCATTAGAAATTTTTTCAGAAGAAAAAATTTCTAATGGGTGCCCGTCAATATCGCGGAGCTAATTATCAAGTAAATATTGTAGATACAGAAATTTTTTCAGAAGAAATGACTGGTAAATATCGCGGTATTCCTTGGGTAATTCGACGTGTGAAGGGAATTGTCAACCGATTGATCGTTCGTCAAAAGTCAATAAATCAAAAAAATCCGATTAATTTAGTTGAAAAATATACTTTCAGCAAATATGAAGACGTTGCACTGTGCACGCCGTCTCTAATATTTTAGAATCAGGTATTTATTTTTTAGTTATTTTTAGTACAAATAACTATTTAGATAATAAACTTATCAATTAATTATAAATGGTATAAATAGTACAAAATATTTGAGCTTTTTCAAGTATTAAATATATTGAAATAATACTTTATATAAAAATTAAATTGGTAGGGTAATTATAAATTTAGTTCCTTTACCAATGGTTGATAAACAGTTAATTTTTCCGTTATGTTTATCGGTAATAATTTGGTGACTAATCGCTAAACCTAATCCAGTTCCTTTACCTACAGGTTTAGTTGTGAAAGATTGCTCAAAAATACGAGATTGAACATCAGGAGGCATACCTAAAGCGTTATCTTCGATGCAAATTGAGACAGTTTTTTTTAAGGAATCTACAGATGTTGTAATTGTGATGCTGCATGGTGAAACAGCTATTCTTTCATCGGATTTTTGATATAAATCGTCAAATGCATCAATAGCATTAGCGATAATATTCATGAATACCTGATTTAATTGTCCCGGATAGCAAGTAACTGGAGGTAGTTCGCTATACTTTGTGATAATCTCGATTTTTGGACGCTCTCCTGTATCTTTGAGTCGATGTTTTAGTAGCATTAAAGTACTATTAATTCCTTCGTGAATCTGATATTCTACTTTAGATGCAATATCACCACGAGCAAAAGTTCGTAAAGAAAGGCTAATGTCTTTTAAACGCTTGATTCCCTGACGCATTGATGCTAAAAGTTTGGGTAAATCCTCTATCAGATATTCTAAGTCAATTTCTTCAAGAAGTTCTTCAATTTCCTCATCATCAGTATCCGATAACTTTTCTTGTTGAAGCTTTACCAGACAAAGAATATCGTTAATGTATTCCTCAATATGAGAGCAATTTCCACCAATAAAACCAATTGGGTTATTAATCTCGTGTCCAATACCAGCAACAAGTTGTCCGAGAGTGGACATTTTTTCACTTTGAATTAATTGTAATTGAGTTTGTTGTAACTGTTCTAAAGATTGGCTTAATTCAGTAGTACGTTGTTGTACTTGTTGTTCGAGATTGCGTGTAAGTAAAGAAAGTTTTAAATGTAATTTTAATCGAGCAATAACTTCTTGTTGTTGGAAAGGTTTGGTAATGTAGTCAACCGCACCAATTTCTAAGCCTTTGACTTTATCATTAGCATCAGAAAGGGCTGTCATGAAAATTACTGGGATATTTTCAGTAATTGGATTAGCTTTTAACCTGCGACAAGTTTCAAATCCATCAATACCCGGCGGCATCATTACATCTAGAAGAATTAAATCGGGTTTAGCATATTCTGCTTGCTCAATAGCCGATTCTCCATCAGTTGCCATCAATGCTTTCCAGCCATATCCTTGAATAGCTTCAAACAGTACTTTGAGATTGGTGGGATTATCGTCAACCAAGAGAATATGCATTGGCTTGGATAGAATATCTGTCATATCAGTCATTTTTGAGTTGACTCCTTAACTAAAAACTGTTTGATAAATTTACGAATTTTCCCAGTTTGAAAGCTAGCAGTAAGTTTACTTAACTCGTCAGCAAAACCGATTAGTTGCTTGTCTTGGGATGTTATCTCTTCTAGTATTCCCTCAATGGCTGGAATATCACCCATCATTGCCAAATGATAAAGTTGTTGCACTATTTCTTCTGAGGGAGGAATTATTTCAGATAATTCTGATGCTGTGGAAGCTCCGTTTTGCGTTGCTGCCGATAAGTCATCGTAAATCCATTCCAAATCTAAGATACTCTCTAATGTTTTGATTAACTCTTCCGTTTGTAGAGGTTTGGGTAAAAAGGATTTTGCTCCTGCTTCTAAACTGCGCTGTCTATCTTCATCAAAAACGCTAGCACTAGAAACAATAATCGGGATAGAGGATGTTTGAGGATTTGTTTGGAGCTTAACCATCAGTTGAAAATCATCCATATGAGGCATATCGAGCAAAATCGCATCTGGATTATTTTCTGTTGCTAACTTTAGCCCTTCTACATCATCTTTTGCTTCTAAAATCCGAAAATTCATTGATTGTAGTAAATTGCTCAATACACTAAAGTGGTTTTTGTCATCTTCAATAATGAGAATTTGCGGCACATTCCCTTGAATTCCAATAATTTTTTGTTTACTGCTACTGATTTCTGCTGCGTAGTTATTATTGATTGGGATTGAAATTTCTAATGAGAAAGAGCTTCCTTCACCCAAACGACTTTCTACTTGAATTTGACTCCCCATCAACACCGTAATTCTTTGACTAATAGTTAATCCCAAACCCGTACCATCAGGGCGTTTACCTGCATCGCCAACTTGCTCGAAAGGTTTAAAAATTTTCTGTAATTGCTCCGGTGACATGCCTACACCAGTATCTTCTATTCGGAAGCCAATTGTACAAGTTGAATTCTCTTTATCTAAATTTTGTTGTTCGAGTTTATTAACCTTAAAAGTGACTCCACCTTTATCAGTAAATTTAATCGCATTACCCATTAAATTAATTAGTACTTGCCGCAAGCGCTTTTCATCTACTTCCACCGCGGCAGGTAAATTATTATCTAAAATAACCTTAAATGAAATACCTTTTTCTTCTGCTCTAATCCGACAAATTTCTGTTACGCTAGTCAAAAAGCTGGAAAAATGAACCGTACTGGGGAATAATTCTAATTTACGAGCTTCAATTTTAGAAAGGTCTAAAATATCATTAATTAACATTAGTAAATGCGAACCACACTGACGAATAATATTTACACCTTCCAAGCTTTTTCCGGTAATTTCTGGCTTTCTTTCTAATACCTGAGCATAGCCAAGAATACCATTCAGCGGCGTGCGTAACTCGTGACTCATATTCGCCAGAAACTCACTTTTAGCTTGGTTGGCACTATCAGCAGTAAGTTTGGCTTCTTTTAATTCCTGAGTTCTTTCCTCAACCTTTACTTCTAAGGTTTTGGAATAATCAAATAATTGATTGTTAGCAATTTCTAATTGATGATTAGTTTCTTCTAGTTTCTGTTGTTTATAAGCATTTGTCGTCGCAATTACACTACCAATAAAAGCCGCTAAAGCTGGAGTAAGTGGTATTAATAAACCGTTCAAAAATACCCAGTAACTACCACCAACTAATAAGAGAGTAATCCCTATAGATGCCCAGAGAATATTACCCCCCGGAAGCAGTTTTTTTCTATAAATACTTGCTAAATACCAACTACCAATAGAACCTATAGCGGAACAGAAAGTTATCCAAATTGAAAACTGTACTCCTGAGAAACCTTTTAAATTAGCTGTTCCCGTTTTTGCTCCCTTTACTAATTGCAAAGCGATATTAGCATGAATCACAACTCCTGGTGTGGGATCTCCCGCAATCAACCATGATGAACTAAAAGGAGTACCAAAGAAATCATTAGTACTCTCAGCAGTCGAACCAATAAATACCATGCGATCGCGCATTATATCTTTCGGTATTTTACCGGCTATGACATCGCGCATTGTTACCTTAGTAAATGCATTTTCTGAACCTAACCAATTTAGTAAAATTTGATATCCACCTGTATCAGTATTACTATAACCTGCCTCTAAGTTTTTTAATGGAGAATAAATTTGTTTACCTAATTTAAACTTTTCTCCTTCCTCATCAAAAGGTTCCAAAAAAATTCCTTTTTTACCTTCTTTTTCCAGATACTTTAAAGCTACAACAGTGGCTAAACTTCCCTTATCAATATTATTTTCCTTCTTATCTTTCGCAGATAATAATGCTCGCCGCACGTGGCGATCGCGATCTAAAACTAAGTCTGCTAAACCCACCTGCCCTTTTTTTTTCAATTCCGGTGGTGGTTGAACTCTTTCTCCGGTAATTTTCTCAACTCCGAATAAATTGGGAGTAGTTTGAAAAATCTTTACAAGTTGCTCGTGTCCTTTTCCTTCTGGTAAATCGCGGTATATATCTAAACCAATCACTCGAGGTTTTTGCGATCTAATTTTGTCGAGCAAATCGGCAAGAGTAGCATCGGGAATTGGCCATTCTCCCACAGATTGGATATCCTTTTCATCAATTGTCACCATCGCAATCTTTGAAAGTAAATCATGTTTATCTTCTAATTGACAACGCAAGCGAAAAAACCAATCTCGGGTTTGCCATTCTGATAAATTAAATAATCCTACTCCCTGAGTAATAGAAATAGCAATGGTTACGGTAGGAATAACTATAAAAATGCTTCGTTTTTTTATGAAAAAAGATTTTAATTTAAACCACATAAAAAAATTAGTTTATCTATTTGGATTTTCAGTAGCTTGTACCGCTACGCGGAAGTCTGGCATTTAAAAGCAATATATCGGTTTCAATCTTTTGAAACGAGTGTGCCCTTTACAATTGTATTTTTTAAGCCTGAATTTGAATCTTAATACTATAAAAAATACAATATGCTAGTATTACTTTTCTGATTTTATTACTTTACAAAAAATTAAATTTCCAATATTTTTTAATTCAATCAGTATTGAAAAAGCATTTATTTTGATTATTTTTATATATAAATGCCAAGGCTTAAGGATTTTATATTAATAATGAATGAAACGGTTCCAACTATGGAAGGAACCGTCTTTTAAAATATCAAATTGATTAATATATTAACATATAAACATTAATTTGAAATGTTATTCAAAGCGATAAGAGAAGCTTTATCAAGATCCTGAAGTCCAACAGATTCAAGCAATTCTGACCAATGTTTTTTCAAGGTGGAGTTATCCGGTTGAGCAGCTCGTAAAGATGCTAAAGTTGCTACACAGTCATACCAAACTCCCTCCTTGCCAAAAGTTTTAGCAATATTAAGTAAATCCTTTTCTTGCATCGATCTTGTTATTTCCTTGTTAGGTTGGATGCGCTTAATCCAACCATCAACATAAGGTGTTCTGGGACTAAGTTGTCCATCCATTTTTAATGCTAAAAACCATTGGTAGCTCTTCTCTATTTTTAAATCCTTTGGAATTTTGATAGAGATAATTCCAGCTTTACCAGATACTGGTACAGTCATTTCATGTAAAGTATTTCCCTTAGCATCCTTAAGACTAAAAACACCTCCTTTTGCTTCCGATTGAGGTAGATAAACCAAAATTTCAGGCCGCTGATAAACTGTTGTTCCAAAATAGGTTTGAGGTAACAATGCCATAATTGCAGCTGGTTGATTGTCTCCATTTCTGGAAGCTCCACCTGTTGTATGATTTCCACGAGGAGCAGATTCACCAGATTTCCGAGTAAATATGCCGCTACGGGAAGCTCCACCTATTGCTTCACTAGGAGCAGATTCACCAGATATTCGAGTAAATATACCGCTACGGGAAGCTCCACCTGTTGCTTCACTAGGAGCAGATTCACCAGATATTCGAGTAAATATACCGCTACGGGAAGCTCCACCTGTTGCTTCACTAGGAGCACTGTTATCATCTGGGGAGCTAAACATTACAGCACTAACCCTTTGAGATGGTATCCATGCACCGCCAGCAATCAAGGCAAAGCCTAAAGTACTAGCTATTAATCTTTGTCTCATTTTTTTAACTTGTTTTCAAAATTAGCACATTTTTTTGATTGCCGTCTTATTAAATTTCAGCAACATAATATATTAAAAAGTTTGTAAAAAAAAGTTTTTCTCCTTAAGCTGGAAATGAAAAAATCTACTTCTATTATTTTATAAATATTGCTTCTAATTTGGATTGAAGAAATTACCTATATTTATGTGAAATAATCTATTTGAATTATTACTTTTTGGCTTGATACTTTTGACTTTTGACGAACGCAAGCGGTTGACGGGAACCCTTGAATGGAGCAGACGATCGATCGGGCATGTAGAGAAAAGATATATCGCATCTCTACAAGTTTATTAACTACTACTGCCAATTGCCAACTAAAACAAATGCAGACCAAAAAAACGGTTCGTAGAAGTCAGTTTTTTCGATCATCTCTATCTGAGCCTTTCTCAGAGCTTCTGCTTTTGTCGTTCCTGGTTTTATGAGGTTTTCGTAAAAACTATTCATTAAAACAACCGTTGCTTTATCTTTAACCGGCCATAAAGAAGCAATTGTTGAACGTGCACCGGATTTAACTGCTAAGCCTGCTAAACCCAAAACAGCACGATTGTCTCCAGTGGCAGTATCGCAAGCACTTAATACTAATAAATCAATATTTGTTGATTCCTTACTTTGTCGATTTCGTAATATTTCTGAAAGTTCTTTAATATCGATTTGTCCATTCCAAGTAAGTAAAAAGGTATCCTCCAAACGAGAACTAAACTGTCCGTGGGTTGCTAAGTGAACTACATTCGTCGAACCTTTTTTTAAATTATTTGCGAGGCTTGATTCTGTTAGTTTGTCGTTGAGAAAAGTAGAGGCAGAACTTACCTTATCAGAGATTTGTTCGACTTCAGATTTTACCCCCGGAAGTGGACTAAAACCAGAATGAGCTTCACTAATGCCTGCTACTAATGCTTTGATATTGTTTGATTTTAGAGATTTTCCCTGGATCAACTGCAATCCGGGGGAAAGGGTAACGGCATATTTTTCAATTAAATATTCCTCGCCATCAGAAAGGATTGACATCGGTATATTCCGCAATATGCCATCTAAAACAAATACTAGAGTTTTAGAATCTTGCAGATTTGCTTGAGTTTCTAATGGACGAATTAACCAATCGTAAACCTGTTGAGATAAGCGGTTACGTTTTTGAAAATCGGATACTGGATTTAAACTAGCTAATAATTGCTTCAAAGTTTGTTCAACTTCTTGTTGAGATTTATGAATAATGCTGTAAGACAATGGCTGTCCAGTTTTAGAGTAAATAACAGCTAGGCGATCGCGCAAAATAATAGGATAAACTACAGTTGCAGTAGAATCAATTTCATCAATTTGCTTGGCTTGATCTAGACAAGCCTCTCCTAAAAAGTTATCCAACTCGGCAATCTGTAATGATTCAATTAAATCTCTGGCTCTCCCGAGATTAGCTTGAGTGGGTTTTCCTTCCAACAATAATCCAACTAATTCTCTATAAACAGGTTCAACACTTTCGCGGAATGAAAATTGTATATTTGAATTTACCGCTACTAAATCCGTGCGAATTGCTTGGAGAGCATTAACAGCTTCGGTGTAATTGGCGATCGCTTCTTTATCTTTATTCTGTTGTTTGTGCAAACGCCCTAATTCCCAAGCCGATTGAGCAATAATATCATCAGCTTGGAGTTGACGAGCAATATCCAAAGACTGCTGAGTTAATTTTTCCGCTTCAGGAAATTGTCTCTTAAAACGATAAAACTCACCCCATTGTTTGAGAGCATAAGCTTCTGCCTGTTTATCCTGGATTTCCCGCGACTCTTTAACAGTCTTCGCCAGCATCTGATTTAAATTACTCAAAGGTATAAGTCGGCTGAAATTCTCCAACTTATTTAAACTGGCAACAAAATTAATTCTGCTGTAGAGAGATGTACGATTGGGAGGTAATTCTTTAAGTTGTTCGTAAAGTTGAGAAACTAAAGGAGTTGCATAATCTTCAACACCATAATCGGCAAATAATTTAAACTGCTTCAAACGTGCTTGTAATTTCTCTTGAGGATTGCTCGCCGCTTTTTGTGCTTCTTCAAAGAAGATTAAGGCATCATCGGGATCTTCTAAATCCACAGCAACTTTACCCAAAGTTTGTAAAATGCTACTGATTTGATTATCTGCTTTAATTTTTTTAGCAGTTTTATAACTTTGTATAAGAATATCCTGACTTTGTTGAGAAATCCCCATTGACTGCAAAGTTAGGCCAAGACTGAGCAAACCACTTACCTTGATTTCCGAATCTGGTATTTTTTGCAGCTTCTGATTTATCGCCTCTAATTGCTTTTTAGAGCGACGATAAAACCCCAAACTTTGTAAAGCCTGCGCCTGATTGATTTGACTACCTAAACTCCCTTGCTTATCTCCAGCTTGTTCGTAATATTGCTGTGCTTGCCGCCAACTTTCCAATGCTGCTTGCCCTTTACCGCTATGTAATTGCAAACTAGCTTGAGTATTTAATACCTGCGCCCAAATAATCGCATCGGCAGGGGATTTCGCTGTTTTTAATAACTTTAAAGCTTTCTCAACAGATTTTTGTGAATTACTTAGCTGCTGCAATTCTTGTTGAGCCAAAGAAAGGTAACTATAAGATAAAGCTTCGTTTAAACTATCTCCTTGTATTTGATATTGTTTCGCTGCCATCTGCCAAACATTCGCGGCTTCTGTAAAACGCCCTTGAAAATATAATTCCCTTCCTTGTTTCAATAAATTTGAGTTTGCTTGCCCAACAGCGATTGTAGAGGAATTCTCAAAATAAGCAGTCGCAGGGTTGATACTCCAAAACAACGGTAATAGCAAAGCCAAACATAAACCAAAAAAGCTGAGACTGATATACAGCCAGCGACGTTTTTGAAAAGGGTAGATCATTTTAAAAGTATTGATTAATAACTGTTTACAGAATAGAAGCGCAGATTGCCAATGTATTATAATCGCTTGTATATTTTATCTTCTGAAGTTATGGTTCCCTAATTTATATTGCTACTAACACAATCTTTATAATTGCATATTTTTACTTAAGTCAACTGCTACAATCAGCTACTTGTTTTGTTGTAAAAGGAGTATTTTTAAGAGCAACAAGTTCAATTTCTCTCTTTTCATTACGTATAAAACCAGTAGCTTCGATAATGGCTGGTTTATTTGAAATAGTTGTAACTTCAGAATTACTATTTCGCTGACGAAATGTAGATAAATCGCGAATATCTGACCAAGTAGGGTTTATATCAACCGCTTCTAAGTGGTTTTGCGGCATTCCACCCCTTCCGGTTGCGACAAAACTGCTGCGAGCATTACTCGAGCATCCGGAGGCAATTTGTTGCGATGAATCTGCTAATTCCACGGACAATTCTACGAAACCAGAACTAGGATCTATACCAAAATTGTTGATATTTACCGTGCCGTTTACACCAAATTGAGAACTTGCAGTAATATCACTTTCTTCTGTAAGTTCGTCGCGGAATTCAAAACCGAATATACCTTGAGTTGTAATATCGATATTACCCCGGTTGTACGCTTAAAGCTTGAGGAATTGTTTCGCGGGTAAAAGGGGGAAAGAATGAGTCAGGATCGAAACTAAGGTTATGCCCAGTGCCACGAATCTCAATTGCTCCCGACTGTTTACCCATCTGCAATCCCAAGGGAACACTTACAGTTAATAATGGTGTAGCTTGGGAAACTATAGCGCTATAGTTAAAACCATCTTCAAATAACAAACTTTCTGCCGTACTTCCAACAAAGGATCCACCAATATTCAACCGGGCATTTTCCCCAAATACAATCCCCGCAGGATTAATCAAAAATAGATTTGCATTACCGTTAGCTTTAATTAATCCATCGATATTAGAAACATTTCCACCGGTTACCCGATTGATGATATTAACTATAGCGCTATAGTTTTGAAAAGTAGCAGAACCTCCCGTGGGAATCGAAAATTCTTTGAAGCTATGAAATAAATTATTCCCTTTTTGAATACCATTAAGAATAGTAAAATTATTGCCCGTTGAGTTGACAGTTGTATTGGTAGTACCATCGGAAGCTACTTGAGCGATCGCTGGTAACATTATCGACGAAGTTAATAAACCACTGAGAAATCCAGATAGAAACGCAATCCCTTTCATATTGTCAAATTTTTGATCTTCTGAATTTATAGTTCCCACTGCCTTTATGCTACTAACATACCCATCTCATTTACGTTTTATTACGTATAATAATCACATAGCCGTCACCCTGTAAGGATGCGGCTACAATTACAAAGCCCACCTGGGTGGGCTATCGTAGATTAATTTTTTGTAGGCCACCTTACGGTGGGCTTTGCTCCTATAGCCCCAGGCTTCCAGCCTGCGAGCTATTGAGATCGTGACTAATTAACTTTGAGCTTTCCCGCTACCGATTAAATACAACAATGCCATTCTTACCGCTACCCCACTCGTCACCTGATTTTGTATCAAACTAAACTCGGGAGCGTCCATTAAATCCGAGCTAATTTCCACACCTCGATTCACCGGGCCAGGATGTAATACTTTCACGTTATCCTTACAATTTTTTAATTTAGCCCGTGTTATTCCAAACAACTGATGATATTCTCGCAAGGAAGGCAATAAATGGGCCCTCATGCGTTCCTTCTGCAACCGCAGCGTCATCACAAAATCGGCATCTTGTAAAGCTGGTTCTAATTCCCAATGTACAAATAACTTACCCGCTCTATCTTTGCCGTAATCTACAAATAATTTCGGTAAAAGTGTTGGTGGCGCAGCTAAATGTAACTCCGCATCCGTTGCGGCGGTAAGACTCCAAATATTCGATCTAGCAACCCGAGAATGAAGAATATCGCCGACAATGGCAATTTTTTTACCCTGCAATAGTTCGATACGAGGATTATCTTTATCAAGCAGACTACAGATAGTAAACAAATCTAATAGCCCTTGGGAAGGATGCTCGTGTTGTCCGTCTCCAGCATTAAGAACGCTTACTTTGACACCTAAACGATCCATTTCTGTTGCGATCGCGTTTGGTACTCCTGCTTCTCGATGGCGCACCACCATGATGTCAGTACCCATCGCTAAATAAGTTTTGGCTGTATCTAAAATTGTTTCTCCTTTTGTCATCGAAGAACTTGCTGCGGAGAAGTTCAGGGTATCTGCACTCAGGCGTTTGGCGGCGAGTTCAAAACTACTGCGAGTGCGAGTAGATGGTTCAAAAAACAAATTCGCCACCACTTGTCCCTGCAAAGTAGGCACTTTTTTCATGCGCCGCGATAGCACTTCCTGAAAACTAGCAGCAGTTTGCAAAACTGTGTTGTATTCAGTAGCGGTGAAATCAGCCAGGGAAATTACGTGATCGCGAGTCCAGGTAGTAGTAGGCATAGATTTATATCGACTCTGGCGTGCTTGTTGCACGAGCGATGATGTCTCTACAATTACTTAGTTTAAGTGTGCAGAGGAGATCATACCACCAAGTTGAAGTTTGATGTGTCGATGAAATAAATCTTGTTATACATTCTGCGGAACCCTCAAAATTTGGTAATTGTTGCGAGTAAGTCATATACTCGCATTGAATAACAAATTACGTCTTTTTTATTTAAAATTCTTTGAAGTTAAGAATCAACAATAATTTCATAGATTCAAAACTTAATTATTCATACTTTAGCCGACTTTTTATGAGCCGCTTCTGCTTGTAATTCTTCCACAACATCCCAAGCTGCAGCACATTGTTTTGATGTTGGTCCAATGCGCTCGCAAATAGCACGTGCATCAACTATTGCTGCTTCAATTTCATCTTCAATATAGATCCTTTTTGGCTTTTCTACAAAGTCACTTTTATTTAGGATATCGCTAATAGAAATAACACCCAGCAATTCACCCTCAATTACTGGCGCTCTCCGAATACGGGTATTAGCAAATAACCTCGCAACATATTCCACACCCAATTCTGGTTCAACCACAATACAAGGCTTAGTCATTATCTGATAAACCCGCATTTCTTTCGGGTCTCTACCATAAGCTGCTACTTTATAAACAATATCTGTTTCTGTTACCATCCCATAAGGATCTTCATGATTACGGCGTTCTACAATCAAAGCACGCAATCCCTTTTCTTTCATTAACTGAACAGCTTCAGCAACTGTTGCCGAACCACTAACGGTTACGACATCTTTAGTCATGATATCTTTTGCTTTCATCATGGTAAGTATCTCCCAATTTTATTTTTTATCTCAAACAGCGAACAGTTAATAGTTAACAGTCACTAGTTATAAGTTATCACCGTCATATTGACAGTCGATTAAATCAAATAATTCCAGTAACTAAATTACAATCAACTCTTCGCTGTTAACTGTCCACTTATTAATCATAAATCCGTGCTTCTAAAGCATCGGGGAACTCTTCACAATAAAGTTCAAAATTACTTTTCGGTTTCTCAACAAAATCACTTTTACTGAGAATATCACTAATGGAAACCACACCTAGCAAACTACCTTTGATTACAGGTGCTCTGCGAATGCGAGTATTAGCAAATAACCTCGCTACATATTCTACTCCTAGTTCGGGATTAATGGCAATACAAGGTTTCGTCATTATCTCGTAAACTCGCATTTCTTTCGGATCTTTACCATAAGCTGCGACTTTATAAATGATATCTGTTTCTGTTACCATTCCATAAGGATCGTTATCGCTACGTCGCTCTACAACCAAAGCACGCAAGCCCTTTTCTTTCATTAATTTAACTGCTTCTGCAACAGTTGCCGAACCACTAACAGTTACGACATCTTTGGTCATGATTTCTTCTGCTTTCATCATGGTGACTATCCTCTACTTTTACAAGTTAAATTTTACTTGGTTAATTTTTTAACCCACTGATAATTGAGCCATCAGTTTAAAAGAAATACCAGGGGCATATGCTTCTAAAACTTTTCCGTCAAGGGTCCCCATAAGAATTTTTTTATAAGAACAAATTCTTATGGGTGCCCGTCATCGCAACCTATAATCATTAAATAATCGCAAGATTTACATTCTGTTTTCACCACAGTTTTATCAGAATAATTTATATAATCTGATAACAATTTATTCAAAAATTCTCTTTGGGCTAAGTTACCACAATTTGGACATCTAACTATCTTAGGAATGGCCGCAACTGGCATATTTTCCTCGTAGGGTGCTCGTACACTCACTAATTTTTAACCTAATAATAAGGTTTTCGTGTCACGCACCAACCAAGGTCTTGTGACAATTGCGGCCATTCCTGTATCTGTTTTGTCCCCATACAAATTATTCTGTGTAAAGTTTGTATTAAATTAAGTTCGCAAAAATTCAAAAATAGTTATAAGTTATTTATTTCAAGATATAGCAGTTTACAATTTGCAAGAAGTATACCTCTCCACAACCCTTCCCTTTCAAAATAAATGGTTATTTGCGATATCTCACAAAACTGAAATCTGCTGTACGATCAAATCTTTTAACTCATAACTTATTAACTAATCGCAATTTACAGTAAACGCAATCAATAAAAAATCTAAATATGCGCTTTCACTGCATTGGAAAATTCTTCATATGGTGAAACACCCTTGATGGTTTCTACTAACTCTCCATTTTTAAAATATAGTACGGCGGGAATGGTACGAACTTCATATTTCTTCGCCAGTGGTTTATCTTGGTCTACGTCAATTTTGACGACTTTAATACTTTCTTTATACTCTTGTGAAAGTTGTTCCATTAAAGGCGCAACCAAACGACATGGACCGCACCAAGTAGCAGTAAAATCAACCACAAGTAGATTTTCAGATTTCAAAAGTGTATCGAAATCAGATTCTGGAACTGTTGTTACTGTAGTCATGATTAAAGCTGTAATTATGGGTTTTAAAAAGAATCGAGTTTTATCTAACAAGAAACAGATTGTCAAGGGTTCCCATAGATTTTTTTCTTCTCAAAAAATTTCTATAACTTCCCGTCATCGCTAAAATAGGAACAAATTGACGGACACCCATAAGAATTTTTTTCTTCTAAAGAAATTCTTATGGGAACCCTTGACAACCGTTTCTTTAAATTCCTAAAACAATGACTGCTGAAAAATTACCTAACAATCAAATCTGGGAAAGATTAGAACGAGGTAGACAAATTAAAGCTCAAACTGGTAGATATGCAGGTTATGGTTCGCCTGCTTTTGGTCAACAGTCTGTAAATGGTGAATTGGTTGAAAATGAGAAAGAACAAGAAATCATTGAATTAATTCGCCGTCACCACAAGTCTGGAAAATCTTTACAACAGATAGCTGACTGGTTAAATCAACACGGCTATACAACTAAACGCGGTAATCAATGGAAACGCATCTCTATCAAACGAGTTTTAGATCGTCTTTATGGAAAGACTCCCAGAATATCCGGCATTAAAAAATGATAATCTTAATGGTTATGGAAATATTGACGGGCACCAGATGGGTATAAAATGCTTTCCTTCAAGTACCTAAAACGCTTCAATAGCTTATAATATATATACTATAACCTCTGAACTGTAACATCCCTAATGATAAACCTTTATGAGAGTAATGTCTAGATAAGTAAAGGAATGTAAATTTTTTTCCTGTTACATCCCTGCTATAGCTGAAGTGAAGTTAAATTGTATAGTAGTAAAACGTAAAGTTATTATTGTAGTGCGGGCCAGCGGAGCCCGCGTCTTATATACAAATGGGCGGACGCGATAACTTACAACTGGAAGGAGATAATCGAGGTTTTCGACTCGATAGGAATATAGAGGGTAATTCTTTCATTGCAGCAAACAATTTACCAGCCATCATCTGAAAAAGCACCATTGTTGCTTTCGCGTAATTTGCAATTGTTGCTCATAAGTAAATCTGAACGCTTTGTGATATTGATGAAAAGCGACCGGAATATCTGATAATTAAGAAAATACTTGCAAAGCGAAGGAAATTAAAGATAAAAACGTCATAAAACCAACTGCGTCTAAAGTCGTAGTCATTAAAGGGCCGCTAATCAATGCTGGATCGAGATTTAAGCATTTCAGCCCCATTGGTAATATCGTTCCTAGAGTTACAGCGATCAATACATTGACAGCCATCACACTTCCAGCAACAAAAGACACCCAACGCTCATCAGGTGGAGACCACATCATTGATAAAGTGGTTAAAGCTAAACCTAATCCAATAGCCGTTCCTAACCCCGCGGTTAGTTCTTTTCGCAGTAGAGTCATGGTGTCTTTTGGTGTCACTTCTCCTAAACCCAATCCTCGTACAGTTACTGATAGTACTTGAAAAGCGACATTACCGCTACTATTAGCTAAAATGGGCATGATAATTGCCAATACTGGCACAATTTTAATCACTTCCTGAAAAGGTGCGATCGCGCTAGCAGCGGCGATGTACAAACCGATATTTCCCAGCAGCCAAGGTAAACGTTTGCACAGAGTTACTTGGGGAGAACACAAAGCGGCTTCATCACCGCCAGTTACCCCTGCAAGCTTTTGAATCTCTTCAGTAGCTTCTTCGTCAATAATATCTACTACGTCATCAATAGTAACAATACCTACAAGTCTATTTTCTTTGTCAACTACGGGTAAAGCGATTAAATCGTATCGCTTCATGATTTGAGCAACTTCCCGTTGGGGAGTATCTGTAGTTGCTCTAATCACTTTACCAGAGGCAATATCTCGCAATAAAGCATCGGGATAGGAAAACAGTAATTGTCGTAAGGAGACAACGCTAATTAACTTGCGGTTGCGATCGGTAACGTAAGCATAATAAATTGTCTCTTTATCTTCGTCTTGACAGCGGATTTTATTGAGAACTTCTCTGACAGTCAAACCTTCCTGTAATCGCACGTATTCAGTAGTCATTACCCTTCCAGCCGTACCTTCCGGATAACCAAGAATCGTTGCAGTAACTTGTCTTTGTTGAGGACTTAACGAGTGTAATAAACGCTTGACAACTTTGGCAGGTAGTTCGTCAAACAATTCTGCACGCTCGTCGGGACTCATTGCCTCTAAGATTTGCGCTACCCGTACATCATGAAGGGAATTGATCAATTGTTCCTGTACTTCAGGAGGTAAATATTCAAAAACGTCAATTGCTCGGTTTTTATTAAGTAAGCGAAATGCGATCGCACGCTGTTTTCGAGCTAAATTGGCGATGTATTCTCCCACATCAACTGCTGGTAAATGGTTTAAGTCCCATTTGAGTTCGTTTAAATCTGTAACGCCAAAATCAGCAATGTTAATTGCATAATTGCGAACATCTTGAATAAGCATATTTCCTCCTATTATCTCCCCCGCGCTGAGAGACTAACTCTACAGCTCAGAGGAGTGTGGTACTACCGTCTTCCGGACTTCTGTCCATAAATTTTTAAAAAATCAATATCGATAACCGATCAAGCCATCGCTAAGTCATAATACTAACCCGGAACAGTGTTATCCGGTAGATGCTAAACTTCAGTATTATTTTTGTGTGATATTCCGCACTACTGATTAGCTATATGCCCTGATTTTCATCTCAATAGAGTAGATTTTACTACTATCACCATCTATGTCAAGGTAATATCTCAATTTGCTTGATAAGTTCAAGAGTCAAATTATTAACATTGTAGCAAGTAGTTATTGTTTTAATCACTCGAATAAAATTATGTGATAGTACTGAAACAAATGAGTCTGTTTTCCCTAGCGAATAAGGGAAACAGATAATATTAATGACAAATAAGAGGATTGGTAAAATATAAATGTCATTTGGATCAAATTCTGGAAAATATATTTTTACTGACCGCGTAATATCCGGTGTGATAATTTACCTTAACTTAACAATAGCTCTTTATGAAAAGAGCTTTAAATCTTATTTAAACTTGATTGTCAATCACCAGTCTTATGACTAAATATTGAAAAATAATCAATTTAGTGGCAGCAATCTGCTTGATAGTAATAGACTATTTCCAGAGAATATTTTGAATCTTTGACAATCAGGAAGTTGCCGTGAAAAATATACTAGCCGCCTTTTTAAACTATGCAGTGTATCTGAATAAAGACAGCGATTTTTTTGTAATCTCTCTATAGGGCTAATTATGAGAAATTTAAATAAAGAAAAAAAGAAGTTATTGATATTTTAGGATCCACTGATGGAGTAAAGCGGATATTTTAACTTGTTGACAATCTAGAAAAAAAGAGCAATATTTAATATTCTGTAAGCTGCTCTATGTAGACTTGAGTAGTATCTCTTATAAATAATTACTAACAGGAACAAAAAAATACTCACCACTATAATAGCGGGAGTTGTAATATTGCTAGCAGCGATTACAGAAGTTATGCTGTTTTTGTTTCTATAATTCACTTTACGATTATGGGGTAAAATCCCGCGAATAGTTATGTTTAGAGCTCTACAGTTGCTTCCGGGTCTAGAATATTATTATCAACAAATTAAGACTATTATTCTTTCACGTCAAAATCCGATTACTGGTTTATTACCCGCTTCGACAGCGATAACTGCCCACGGAGACTATACGGATGCTTGGGTGCGGGATAACGTTTATAGTATTTTGGCAGTTTGGGGATTGGCGTTAGCTTATCGCAAGGTTGATGAAGATAAGGGGCGCACTTACGAATTAGAACACAGCGTTATCAAGTTAATGCGAGGATTGTTATTCTCGATGATGCGACAAGCCCATAAGGTAGAGAAATTTAAGCATACTCAATCACATGCTGATTCGCTGCACGCAAAATATAATACTGCAACTGGGGATATTGTTGTTGGTGACTCGGAATGGGGACATTTACAGCTTGATGCGACATCCATATATTTGCTGATGTTGGCGCAAATGACTGCTTCGGGCTTGCAGTTAGTTTACACTCATGATGAGGTCGATTTCGTTCAAAATTTGGTTTACTATATTGGACGAGCTTACCGCACTCCAGATTATGGAATTTGGGAACGAGGTAATAAAATTAATCATGGTAATGCAGAGTTAAATGCCAGTTCGATAGGTATGGCGAAAGCTGCCTTGGAAGCAATTAATGGATTGGATTTATTTGGGGTACATGGAAGTAAGGCATCAGTAATTCACGTACTTCCGGATGAAATTGCCCGCGCTCGCATTACTTTAGAGTATTTATTGCCTAGGGAATCGGCTTCTAAAGAAATTGATGCAGCGCTTTTGAGTGTAATTAGTTTTCCGGCGTTTGCTGTGGAAGATGAAAGTTTACGCCAGCGTACTTTAGAAGAGATAATTGATAAATTAGAAGGTAATTACGGTTGTAAGCGGTTTTTACGCGACGGGCATCAAACAGTTTTAGAAGATAGCGATCGCTTACATTACGAACCCAGCGAACTCAAGCAATTTGAACATATTGAATGTGAATGGCCTCTTTTCTACACTTATTTGCTCTTAGATGGGTTATTTAGGGGAGAACAACAGAAAATTCAGCATTATCAGCAATGTTTAGAATATACCATTGTCGAACGCGATAATTTGCGTTTGTTGCCGGAGGTTTATTACGTACCCGAGGAGAATATCGCAGCTGAGAAACAAGCACCTGGAACTCAAAAACGTTTACCTAACGAAAATATTCCTTTGGTATGGGCACAAAGTTTGTATTTTCTCGGACAAATGTTGAGTGAAAAATTACTTTCTGTGGGAGATATCGATCCTTTAGGGAGATATTTATCTGTAGGAAGACAGCGCCAACCGATTGTACAAATTGCTTTGTTAGCAGAAGATGAAGAACTACAATCAAAATTAGCAGTACGCGGTATTCAAACGGAAACCCTATTACAAATAAAACCAATTCAAGTTCGTCAAGCCGCGGATTTAATTGCTATTTACAAAGGAATTGGATATAACGAAAAACTCGGTGTCACCGGAAGGCCACCAAGACTACCAAGAAGTTTAACTACATCGAGAATTTTTCGGATAGGTAACGAAAATATTGTTTTTCTACCTTCTTTCTTAGATTCAGAGCAATTTTACTTAACCTTAGATTATCACTTTCTTGTAGATCAACTCAAAAGCGAATTAGCTTATACTCAAAAATATTGGAGTGATTTAGGTCGTCCGACTTTAACTTTAATGTTGACTCGCACCATGTTAGAAACAGGTAGCGAAGCATTATTGTCATTAATGGAAGAATTAAATAACGGTATTTGTAACGGTGTAAGAGTAAAGCTGGGAAGACTCAATCAATTAATGCTTACTGCCAACATTCAAAGAGTTCACTTACAACACAACTTTGAATTTCCTAAATTGCCAGTCACAAATATTGCTCCTTGTAGTTCCCACATTTACTATAATCCAGAAAGCAACAGGATATTAGAACATACCCAAGAATTCCAAATGGAGTGCGAAACCAACTTAGAATTCTTGCTTTCTTCCTTGCGCTCCTCGGATAATCTGTACGAACAAATCGAATTATTGCAGACATTAACCCGCTTGCAGGGGCTTAATTTCGACACTGGCTTTGGCTTATCTAGTAATACCGTTAAAGTATCCGATTTGCTTGATGAAGTTTACCAAAAAGCAGGTGAAATTGGACTTTGGGCAGTTGTACGTCGTGCTGCGGGATTGCTCCAAATGGCGGATATGCGCTTGTCGGATATAGTCACAAGCCTTTTAGCACGGGGTAAGCAAATTGCAGTAGGAAAAGCTTACAACGAAGCATCCTTAATAACTGTTCCCCTTTCCCACAAAGAAATAGTCGAAAAAATCAAAGAATTCTGTCGCGATGATGTTAGAGATGGAGTTTTAACCCAAGAAATTCTGATTTACTTACGTACTTTGATTAATTCCGAACCAGAATTATTTCAAGGATTACTTACCCTGAGAATCGGCTATCTCATCTTATTTATTACTAGTAAAATTGCGAGAAAATTAGATATTACTCAAGATGAAGCCTACGAACATTTGATGCAATTGTCTCCTTTTGAAGTAAAAAATAGGTTGCGCGACTGCTTGTTAGAATATTCCGGCATGAATCAGTTATTACGCCAGCAAGAATCATTACACGTCAAGCAAAAAGAAAACGAAATAGATTGGGTATTGCAGCCAATTAACCAAGGAAAAATAAAAGTACCCGAAGGAGGTTGGCGGCGATATCGTCAAGCAGAAGGAGCTATCAACCGCGTACCCGAAGACTTCTTTGAAAGGGTTTGGGAAGTAATGCATCATTGTAAAGGCTTAGTAATTGGAGATAAATTAGAACGTCGCAACCGCTTGGATAGCCAATTACTGATATCAGAAATGACAGCAGGAGAGAAAAACTTTGCCCTACAAGTAGAGCATCTACTCAATAAAATCGAAGCTCCAGAATACCGCCAAGCAAACGTTGAAGCCTTAATGGGATTAGCGGCGATCGCCAAAAATAATCCCGATTTACAAATCCGGGAATATATTGTTTTAGATGTATTAATTGGTCATGCAGTGCGATTAAACTGGTTAAATAATCAACCAGAAAGAAGCCATAAATACGATGAAGACAAAGCCGCAGCATGGCGATATTTTTACAATACTTCTCCTCAAGAATGTGCCAGTAATATTGTGAAAGCATTTAGATTCTTAACAGAATTTGGAGAAGTAAAATTGTAAATTGTAGGGTGTGTTAGACGCACGACTATTTATCTAATTAACGATAATTTATCTACATCGTCTAACGCACCATCCGAGATTAGTTAATTAACGCTAATTTTTACAACCAAAATTACATAGTAGGGTGTGTTAGACGCACGACTATTTATCTAATTAACGATAATTGATCTTCATCCTCTAACGCACCATCTGAGATTAGTTAATTAACGCTAATTTTTACAGAAATAATTTAAATTACATAAATATAATTATCAAAACCAAAATTTGATTTTTTTACAAATATTAAAATGTAGGGTGTGTTAGACGCACGACTATTTATCTAATTAACGATAATTGTACTCCATCGTCTAACGCACCATCCAATATTAGTTAATTAACGCTAATTTTTACAATAATTTTCAAAGCTGAAATGTGAAATTGAGTTTAAAATGATTATTCAAATATTCTCAACAAAAATATAAAAATGTCACCCTTAACGGAAGCCTTAGAAAGAATCCGAGATTATCATTTAGAACACAATCCTGAACTTGTAGAAAAACTAAAACCCGGGCTTACGAGAAAAGAAATAGACGAGCTAATTAAATACTTAGGTTTTCCCTTCCCAGAATAACTTTACTAACTATATCAATGGCATAATGGAATAGAAGGTGCTAATCCTTATAGTTTCCTTCAATTTATAAGTGCTACAGGTGGATTTTATGGTTTTCTATCATTAGAAAATACCATAAAAATGTCGCGGTAAACTTATGAATATGCTTCCATAACTAAATACGGAAAATATGAACCTAATTGGCTGATGATTTTTTCTTCCGCTTCCGATCATAACGCTTTAGGTTTAGTTATTATTCTTGGTGAAGAAACAGCACCAATCCGATGTTGCGATCCTGAAGATGGATATTATGGAATAACCCACCCCAGTCTAACTAATTTGATGTTGTCAAATGCTAGTAATTCTGATTTTAGCGGTGCTGATTTAAGAAAAGCAGATTTTAGAGATATTAGTTTACATAGCGCAATATTTAAAGATGCTAATTTAGAATCTGCTGATATGAGAGATGCCAGTTTTTATAAAGTAGTATTTGAAGGTGCGAATTTAGAGTATGCTGACATGAGAGATGCCAATCTTACTCACACAAATTTATCTGGAGCTAAACTTAAAGGAGCCAATTTAAAAGATGCTTTATATGGCATTAATACTATATTTCCAAATGGAATTAATCTATCAGAATTGATTTTTGTTGGTGCTGGAGCAAACTTACAAGGAGTCTATTTACAAGGTGTATATTTATGCGATGCCAATTTAGAAGGTGCCGATTTAAGTGGAGCCTGGTTCAAAGGTAAACATCTAAATAATATTAACTTAGAAAATGCTAACTTAACTGATGCCCATCTTGAAGGAGCACAATTGAATGGTGCTAACTTAATAAATGCGAATTTGACAAATGCAAATCTTGAAAGAGCAAGACTTGATAATGCTAATTTAAAAGGTGCAAATTTAATAAATGCTAATTTATATAACGCTCATATTCAAAACACTGATTTTACTAGTGCAAATCTTTTAGGTGCCAAAATTTTACTTTATGATATCGAAAAATATAATCCAATTTTCTACAATACAATAATGCCTGATGGCAGTATAAGAAATCCACAAGATTTATATATTCAATTGGAGTTACCTTTTTTTCCTCCCCCAAAATATTAAAATAATTATCTCAACTCCATGCATCTAAATTTTTCATGACAACTGATAACTGAAATGACATCAGCAGCAAAAGAATAATTAGCCTTGCACCAGAAAACTGATTAAAATCGGTAACTCAAAAATCATGAGGTGGGATATGGCAATATTAACCAAATCTCCTTGTTATCAGCAGATTTTGAGAGAAGAGGAATAATATCAGGTATTGAAGTCGCTTTAGAAATCAAATTCGCTGACGAAAGATTATAATTAATGTCACAAATCTCTCAAATTACGGATTTAGAAAAATTAAAAGTAATTCAAAGAGGAATCAAAACTGTAAATTCTTTAGAAGAATTACAAAGATTAATAAATTCTGTACAATAGAAAACTGATTAAACTCAAACACAAACAGATATCTCTCCTCAGCGAAACTTTGTCTTGAAAAGTTGTTCATGGGGGAAACCCCCAAGATCACACTTTTCGCTGCGTTAAACCTTTGCGTACCTTTGCGTTTCAAAAACTAATCCTCAAAATCCTCACCAAATCCCCGCACAGCTTTAATCAAATCATCCGGAGTACCAATATCTAAATAACTACCATCCACAAAAGCTTCCGCTTCCACTTTCAAACCTTTATTGATACCAGCTTGAATTACATTACCAATAGGAATTTCAGGTAACTGCGGTAAATTTTCATCCTGTTTAATTTCAATCAAATACTCGTGGAGAAACTCAGTAAACCCAGAATTCCAAACAGCAATTCCCCACATAAAACGTAAATCTGACTGAGGAGGTTTTTCAATTATCGAATTAACTCTACCCTTATCATCAAAATCCACCATACCAGCTTTCTCTGGTTTATCCGTAGGAAATAATCCCAAAACCACATCAGCATCACTTATTTCCAAACGATTTAATATTTGTAAATAAGCATCCTTTGGTTCAAACAAAATATCGGGAAAACCGAGAGCCACAATAGAATCTTTGACAAAAGGATAAGCACTATCCAAAGTAAAAGGAACACCATAAGGTAAACTCATAATAAGATATCCCAAACTCATAGAAAGCATCCCACCATCGCCAAAATATGCCGGAATATCCCATTTACCCTGACGCAAAATAAAATAAGCTTTATCAATACCTGCTAACTGCATTTTTTCCAGCAAGTAGTGAGAAACAACTTTAGGACGTAAATTATTTTTATTATTATTTTGATGATGATTTTGAGTATTGCGATCGCTCTTCGCATGCCCTTTGGGCTTATCGCCATCTTCTCGAAAACCCACAGGATATAATTCCTTACTCAAAGGTAAAGGAGAAATACGGCTAGCCTTGCCACCAGCGGGAATCAATCCAATAAGAGGGCGCTTTTTCATAAAATGGGGAAATACAGAGGGAGAGGGGGAAGAGTGGGAAGAGTGGGAAGAATTTTTAATTCATAACTCCGCTATCGCTCCTAACTCCTCACTCCTAACTCCTAACTACTAACTACTAACAAAAAACAAATATCCCCCTTTTTTCGTTGCATTATTCTTACAAAAAGGAGGTTGATAAGTAATATTAAGCGATAAATACTATTCTACTGTTCTACTGTACTTGCAGGAACATCAATAGTACCTTTATCCTCAGTTGCTTCTTCCGAAGTATTAGCTGCTGTTGGTGTTTCTGTATCTCCCTTACGCGTTTTAAAGCCTTCGATAAGCATTTGAGAAAACTCACTAACTAATAGCGTTAACAGAAAAACATCATCAAGTTCTCCGACAATTGGGAAAATGTCGGGAATCACATCAATGGGACTAACAAAATATACCAAAGTACCTATAAGTACCCACCAACGGTACTTTGGATTACGAATTAAACCGCGATACCACTCATAAACTGATTGAATTGAGAATTTCATATTTTCGACCTCAACTTACCTTTAATTTTGACAAAATATGACCTAAACTTCCTGTGGGAATAACCGCCCTATGACTGTATGGAATATGCTACCAGCGTATCCTTAGTTTCGGTTGAGTTCCAAGATACACGATAGTTCACATTTGATGTAGAACTTGTGCATTAATCTCTAAAATTAAAGTGGTTTGAGATATTTGGTTGAGGATGAACGGAGGAGACTTATAAAGTGAATATTGAAGATATTGTACGCAAGATAGGTCCTGTAGCGTGGCCTTTACTTTTTTTCTCGATTTTATCTTTGAGCGTAATTTTCGAGCGGATATGGTTTTGGTTAAGAATTTTAACTCAAGAAAGTAAAACTGTTGACAGAGTATTAGATGCAGCTCGAGATGATTGGGAAATAGCTACTGAAATTGCTCAACGAGCAGAGCGTCAACCCATCGGTAGGTTTCTCTATGCGCCTTTGAGTTTACCAAGAAGAGACTCCGAAACTTTTAGATTGGCGCTGGAATCGAGTGCAGAAAATGAACTAGCCTTAATGCGTCGTGGTGAAAAAGTTCTAGAGTTGGTAATTGCGATTGCCCCTTTACTGGGATTATTTGGTACAGTTTGGGGTTTGATTCAATCTCTCGAATCGATTAAAATTTCGGACTTGGGTACACAAGCTAGTGCTGGAGTCACAACTGGTATTGGGGAATCTTTATACAGTACCGCAGCAGGGCTAGTAGTTGCGATTGTCAGTTTGATATTCTACCGATGGTTTCAAGCTTTGTTAGTTAATCAAGTCAAAGTTTTTCGTAAATCTGGGAATGAATTGGAATTGCTTTATCGCCAATTTCCTCCAATGGATAGCAATACGAGGACTACTTCTAACATACTTCCTCAAGTAATTGTAAGAGATAAAGATACTACGCAGGAAAATACTACAACTCGGCGCAAACGAGGAAAAAACAAGTTTTCCGAACCTACTCAAACTTCAGAATCTGATTTACCAGAATCCGAAGATAAATAGTCACTTACAGTTAGTAATTGATATATAGGCTCCACACACACAGCGTAAACGTAGTTATCTGCAACGCCGTGTTTTTTCTTCATAATACACCCGCAAGGGAGGTTTAATTAGATTCGGCTAGGCTGTGGCTTATTACTAACAAAACGTAGTTAGAAACGAGATCATTAATTAACATGCCGCAAGTAGGCGTGGTGAGAATTAAAAGATGAAAATCAACCTAAATAATCCAAACGAAGAAGTTCAAATTCAAATTATCCCCTTAATTGATGTTGTTTTTTGCATTCTGACATTTTTTATTTTGGCATCATTACAATTTACTCGCCAACAGTCAATCAACATCGATTTACCTCAAGCTGAAACCGCAACATCTACTGTACAACCAAAGGAAGAACGGCAAATTTTACCTGTAACAATTGATGCTGTTGGTCAAATTTATGTGGAAAAACAATCCGTACAACGCCTCCAGTTGGAAGGTATCTTGAAGAAATATATCGAAGATAATCCCAAAGGTACTTTAGCGCTGTATGCTTCGCGCTCGGCAACTTACAATGATGTGATTGAAATACTCGATTTGCTACGAAAAGTTGGTGGCGATCGCGTTGCTTTAGCAATTATACCCGGCTCTTCTGACCAACCTGCTAACGCAACAGAACCGATTCCCAATCTCCCCACTAATCCAGGGGCTACTCCCGGTGGAAATCTACCATTTCCCAATGTTTCCCCACTTGTTCCCAATTTTCCTCAAAATAACCCAAACCTTAATATACCTCCCGGCAGCACCCAAATTCCCCTTCCTAGCGTTCCCAATCAACCACAAACTGGACAAGGAGTTGCACCAACAATTCCCACAGCACCAGCCCCTCAAGCAACTGTCGCACCCAAACAAACAAATCCTAGCCCCCA
>JBCCSG010000017.1:0-39848 GCA_039200565.1 Cyanobacteria bacterium P01_D01_bin.50
CCGATAACTGGTAAACCCATTGCCATTGCTTCTTTTAAGGTATTAACTGGTGCATCTTGATTGCCATCGCTTGCGGTGACGCTTGGCGCTACAAAGATGTGAGTTTCATCAAGAATATCAATAATCTCTTTTTGGTTTCTCCATCCTTTTAAATGAACTTTATCGGCAATATTTAATTCCTTAATTATTTTCGCAAAGCGTTTTTTTAATTCTCCATCACCGATAATATTAAATTCAATATAAGGATAAATTTTTGCCACTTCAGCTATTGCACTAATCGCATATTCTATCCCTTTTTTCTCAACTAAACGTCCTGTTGTAGCTATACGAATTTTCCCAGTTGCATCCGGATATCTGGCTTTAAATTTAAACCGATTGCAATCAATTCCCGAACCGTGAACGATAATTCTATTTTCATCGCATCCCAGTTGAATTGCTCGCTTTCTAAAAAAATCGCAATTGGCAAAGAAAAAGTCTCCTTTTTGAAATAATTCTTCATAGACATTCTCTCCGTACTTATGTATATACCAACTGATATCATAGCCGCGAAAAGTCGTAATTAATTTACCTTTTACTGCACCAATATCGCGCAGCACTACACCTTCATAACTATAAGGACCAAATTTACAAACTGCTTGTCTACCAAATTGACAGTGAATAATATCGTATTTGGGTGCTTTTATAAAAGGTAAAGTTGAGTAAAATAATCTTAAGGAAGCCGATCGTTTTCCGTATTTAAAAATATTCAGAGAACGTAGCAAAACTACAGAAAATTTGGAATAATTTATCGTTAATAAATAAAGTACGTTAAAGAAACGTAAGAAATAATTTTTAGGTATCTCAGGTAAATAACGCGTGCATTCAATTAATTTATATTTTTCCACATCTGGATGCAGTTTCTTCTCTTCAGTCTGCCTTCCATAAATATGTACTTCATGTCCGCGCTCAATCAATCCTGTAATTTGATTGATAATAAAAGTTTCTGATAAAATGGGAAATTTATCTACTATAAAGGCTATTTTCATGAATATCAAAAATGCTTATTTAATGTTAATTAGATATACATCAAAATGGTGATTTTTGCTTTAAGAGGTTCGTTTATTAGAATAATAGGTTTTGTTTTTTATTACATCTGTATCCGGACAACTTTACTATTTCTTTATCCCTGATTACAAATAATAAATTTAATTTAAAGGATATATTTAGTAAGACAACGAGAAAATACTGAAGGATAAATAGCTCAAAACCCTTTAATATAGGACATTTCCACTCTAAAGCTTAAATAATACGATCGAGTTGATTGATTCATCTCTATATTGACCCATATCTTTGTGTAATTATACGTTCATTCAACTCAAGGTTAAGGGCACCAATCAAAGCAAATCTATATTTGTTTAACTTCTAAAGATAATCGCAATCAACACCATATATTTTCTATATAATTTTCATTAAAAGTAAGACAATTAAATATATACAGCTGTAATGGTAACCCCCGAATAGTAACTATGTCTTTAACACAAGAAATTCTATCGCAATTGCCAGGTGATGTCTTGGGAGGATTGCGTCGCGCCGATAATATATTGACATCCTTAAAAGAAGGAAATGCATCCGTACCGATGGTAGTGAAAGAAACTCAACAACCTTTAGGTAATGTCGATTGGGATGTAATTATTTCTGGCGGTACCTTGGGTATTTTAATCGGTTGCGCTCTTCTTTCACGAGGTATGCAAGTCGCGTTAATCGAAAGAGGAATTTTACGAGGTAGAGAACAAGAATGGAACATATCTCGTAACGAATTGCAAGTACTTTTAGAATTAAATTTACTTACCACTGAAGAGTTAGAAAAAGCGATCGCCACTGAATATAATCCGGCAAGAGTAGGGTTTACTTCGGGTACGGAAGTTTGGGTAGAAAATGTTCTCAATATCGGCGTATATCCAGTTTATTTACTCGAAACTTTGAAACAGCGATTTTTGGAAAGAGGAGGAAAGCTGTTTGAAAATACCCCTTTCACAGAAGCGGTAGTACATCCCGATGGGGTGATGGTAAACAACCAACTCAAAGGTAAATTGTTGATTGACGCGATGGGAAACTTTTCTCCCATTGCTCGGCAAATACGTCAAGGGTTCCCTGCCAAATTTTTTTCTCCTAAAAAAATTTGGCAGGGTGCCCGTCAAGGAGTTAAACCAGATGCCTTGTGTATGGTGGTGGGAACTTGTGCGGAAGGTTTTCCGGAAAACCACACTGGCGACTTGTTGTTATCATTCACTGAATTACAAAACCAGTGTCAGTACTTTTGGGAAGCTTTTCCAGCAAAAGACGGTAGAACAACTTATATGTTTACATATATGGATGCACATCCACAGCGTATCGGTTTGGAAGCATTTTTTGAGGAATATCTACGCTTGATGCCAGAATATCAAGGTGTGGAGTTACAGCAGCTTAAGATTAAACGAGCGCTATTTGGTTTTTTTCCTTCCTATCGTCAAAGTCCTTTAAAAACACCATTTGCTCGCATTGTACCAGTAGGTGATAGCAGCGGTAATCAATCTCCCTTAAGTTTTGGTGGTTTCGGTGCGATGATACGAAATCTTAAGCGTTTAACTTTGGGTATTGAGGAAGCTTTACAAACTAATCAGTTATCTGCTGCATCGCTGTCATTGCTGCAACCATATCAACCGAGTTTAACAGTTACTTGGTTATTTCAAAAAGCGATGAGTGTGGGTGTAAATCAAAAAATTGAGTCAAATCAAATTAATAATTTATTATCTGTTGTATTTGCTCAAATGCAACAGTTAGGAGAGCCTGTACTTAAGCCATTTTTACAAGATGTAGTGCAGTTTGGAGGTTTAACAAAAACGCTGTTTAAAACAAGTTTGACTCATCCAGGTTTAGTTATCAAAATTATTCCCCAAGTTGGGTTAATAACTTTAATAGATTGGATGTGGCATTATCTTAATTTAGGTGTTTATTCTGTTTTATTTTCCGCAAGTAAAATGTTAGAACCATGGATGAAAAATTTACCAAAAAATTATCAATATTATTGGCATCGTTGGGTTGATGCTTGGAAATATGGTTCTGGTAACGATTATCAAGAATAAGTTAGTAGTTAGTGGTTAGTGGTTAGTGGTTGGTGGTTAATAGTTAGTAATCATAAAACCTCAAATAACTACTATCTACTATCAAATAGCACGATCAAAAAAAACCTTAAAATCTCAAATAACTACTATCAACTATCAAATAACATGATTAAAAAAAAATCCACAGTTAGTAGTTAATTATTAGTAACTACAAATTTAAAAAAACTACTATTAACTATCAAATATCAAATAAAATGATTCAAAAACAATCTACAGCCAGTAAATATTTTATAGTATTAACTAACTTACTGCGAGAAAGACAACTTTTTTTGTCAGAAATTCGCGAAAAGATCAGATTACAAAATAAAGTAATTTCTCTATTAGTTTGCAGTTCGCTGTTTCTCGCTACCTACGGTGCAATTATCGGCGCTTACCATAGCTGGATGCAAGCTTTATCTTCTGCTGTAAAATTACCAGCACTTTATTTAATTACCCTGTTGATTTGTCTCCCGACTTTGTACTTCGCTAATATCATTTTCGGCGATAAACGTACTTTTAGTCAGTATTTTGCTCTGGTGTTAACTGCTGTTTCAGTAACAAGCGTACTATTGTTCAGCTTTGCGCCAATTACTTTGTTTTTTATGCTTAGCACTGGTAATTATCAGTTTCTAATTTTGTTGAATGTAATTATTTTTTCTGCCACAGGATTTATCGGGGTTTCTTCTTTATATAAAGCTGCAACAGTAGTTTTAGAACAAGATGATGAAAATAGTAAAACACGCCGTAAAATTTTACGTGCATGGTTGTTTTTATATGCTTTTGTTGGTAGTCAATTAGGATGGACTCTTAGACCTTTTTTCGGTACCCCAACAGCACCTTTTACTTTATTTAGAGAAAGAGAAGGTAATTTTTATCTTAGCATTATTCAATCTTTAGCTCATCTTTTGGGATTCAGTTAACAGTACCATGACAATGAACAATGAACAATGAACAGTGAACAGTTAACAGTTAACAATGAATAGTAAATAGTTAGGAGTTAGGAGTTAGGAGTTAGGAGTTAATAATGAAAGAAAAATTAATGCTTTTAAGCATGTGAAGATTTTAAAAAATCATAAATATTGTTTGCAATGCAAGTTTTCATAACATCTATAACGACAATTTCTGTTATAAATCATAGTGAATCATAACAATGAATCAAGAAAATAATGCACTAGAAAAAAGGACTCAGTTTCAAGGAAGTCAACACTTTAATGTTCTACTTAGCTTACTCCGCGATAGACAAGGCTTTTTAGAAGAAATTCGTCAAGAAATCAGATTGCAAAGTAAAACTAATTCTCTATTAGTTTGTAGCTCTATTTTCTTTGCTATCTATGGTGGAATTATTGGTGCCTCTCATGGCTGGGAGCAAGCATTAACCAGTATTATCAAGCTACCTGCATTCTATTTGCTGTCGCTGATGATTTGTTTTCCAACTTTGTTCTTTTTCAATGTTCTCTTCGGCTCTCGCAGCACTTTAAAACAACATTTTGTAGTATTACTTACCGCTGTATCGGTGATTAGCGTACTGCTTTTTAGCTTTGCACCAGTGACGTTATTCTTCCTTATTACCACCCCTGATTCTTATCAATTTTTCAAAATATTAAATGTCTCAATTTTCGGTATTACGGGTTCATTCGGAGTCAAATTTCTTTATGATGGAATGCAGTTACTTTCTCAACAAGATGAAGTCGGTAAACGTACCCGCACTACTATTTTACAATCCTGGTTATTGCTTTACGGTTTTGTCGGTATGCAGTTAGGATGGTTTTTAAGACCATTTTTTGGCGCTCCTGGTACTAAATTTCAATTGTTTCGCGAAGTACAAGGAAATTTTTATCTTGATATTGTTAAGGCAATTTCGGAAATTCTCGGGTTTAGTTAAGAATCAAGAGTTAGTAGTTAAGAGTTGTCACAGACGTAGCAGTGCTACGTCTCTACATTTTAAAATGAAAAATTCTGTATCATTTAAAAAGTATTTATAATTTTTAATTATTAACTCCTAACTCCTAACTCCTAACTCCTAATAACTCATCAACTGCAACACTAAAGCCATTGAGTAATCTCTGAGTATAAACAATATCTCCTGAAGCAAATACAAGTCGTTGATTTTCCGTAATTACAATAATCCAACGATTTTCCGGGAAAATTAACCAAATTTCCTCGCTTCCCGAACCTAAATACTCTTGAGACTTGGCAATCAATTCTTCTGCTAAGTCTTCAGGAGAACTTACTTCGGCGATTAATGGAAAACTTTGAGGGAAAATTTCTTGTTCGCCGAAATGTTTTATTAATTGTGGTGTTATGTAAGCAACATCTGGCGATCGCCCTTGAATTTTTGTGTGGCAGGGTGCGTGATTATACACTTCTCCACCTTGCCCGCTGGATTCTTTATAACTTCTCCAATAATAGTAGAGATTCCCAATAATTTTTCTTTGTTTTAGTGTTAAAGTCTTTTGCTCTCCTAAATCTTCATTTACCCATTCGATATCATATATTTCTTCAATTTCATCAAAGGATTCTGATTTATCTTCAGAGTTTTCCATCCAATCTTGTACTACAATATTTTCTTTCTTTTCGGCATCTTGAAGTGGATTATTTATCCATTCTTCTAATGAAAAATCTGGTGTAACTGCTATAGAATCTTTCATCTTATTCTCCTCACAAGGCTTTGAAGTCATCATTCTTGTTTTCTATAAACACACCCTAAAATCATTGTTTTGACTCATCCGTATTTAGTATGCTAGAAAAATAATAAAAAAAGGGCACTCTTAATTAGTATTAGGGAACAGGGAATAAAAAATAGTATTTACTATCAAGTTAATTTATACAGCTTCTTCCCTTTGTCTAGTAATAATTTCAAGCTTTGGAGCAATACTAAAACCATACTATGTACTGAATAACCATAATTTTTACAAATATTAATAATTTCTAGGTAGCTTTAATAATTAAGCTTTATTTTGCTTGAAACATAAAGCGCTATCGCTATTAGTATCATACGGCTTAAAATTGGTATAACCCGGAAGAAGTTTATTTAATATCTGAGTAATTTCCCGCAGTTGGTTTGTGAAACGAAATCCATCTTTAAGATGACTATTTATCAATATCTTGAGTTCCCTATACATCAAAATATAGAGACGCGATACTATGAGCGTCTCTACAACCGAATATTGAACAAAATTAATCGGAATTCAACCCTTTAATTGACTAAATCCCCAATCTAACCAATGAGTTAAAGCTTCCATATCTGTAGATTCCACCGTGGCACCACCCCAAATACGCAACCCTGGAGGTGCATCGCGATAGGAACCAATATCGTAACCAACGCCTTCGGAGCCCATTAAGGATACTAACTCCTTGGCTTTGGCTGCTTGTTCTTCTTTCGATAAAGATTTATACCATTCATCAACAATCTTTAAACATATAGAAGTGTTGGAACGAATCGATTTATCTTCTACTAAAAAATCAATCCAGTCAGACTTGCCTACCCAATCTTCTAAAACTTGTAAATTTTGATGGGAACGCTCAATTAATTTTGATAAACCACCAATTGATTTTGCCCATTTTAAACCATCAATTGCATCTTCTACACATAACATTGATGGTGTATTAATTGTCGAACCTTCAAAGATTCCCTCAATAAGTTTACCACCTTTAGTTAAACGGAAAATCTTTGGTAACGGTCTATCTGGGGTATAACTTTCTAATCTTTCAACTGCTCTCGGTGATAAAACAATTACACCGTGCGCACCTTCACCACCCATTACTTTCTGCCAGGAATAGGTCAAAACATCAATCTTTGACCAAGGAATTTCCATCGCATAAACGGCGGAAGTGGCATCACAAATTGTCAATCCCTGACGATTATCTTTTATCCAATCACCGTTAGGAACTTTAGCGCCAGAAGTCGTACCGTTCCAGGTAAACACCACATCTCTATCGGTGTCAACTACCGATAGGTCGGGAATTTGTCCGTAATCGGCTTCATAAGTATTTATATCTTTAATCTTCAACTGCTTAACTGCATCAGTTACCCAGCCTTTACCAAAGCTTTCCCAGGCTAAAACATCAACACCACGTTCTCCTAACATCGTCCACATCGCCATTTCCACCGCGCCGGTATCCGATGCGGGGACAATTCCTAATCTATAACCATCAGGAACTTCTAAAATTTCTTTAGATAATTCTATCGCTTCTGCTAACTTGGCTTTACCTAATTTAGAACGGTGCGATCGCCCTACTGTTGCATCTTTTAATACTTCTAAAGACCATCCAGGACGCTTAGAACAAGGGCCTGAAGAAAAATTAGGATTTTGGGGACGAATAGTAGGTTGAGTTGCCGATTTGTGTTGTGTTTGCATCAATTTAACGCGGAATTATTGAACAAAATTGCTGATGCTATAAGTTCATATTTGCTAATAATAATAACCTATCGTGGGTAACTGATAAATGAATAATTTTTATGAATAATTTTCAATTAATGTAGAGACGTTGCACTGCAACGTCTCCTAAAAATTACCGCAAAAACCCTAGTATCCGCCTAATCTTGGCAATATACCCAGATACATTGATACATAAACAGTTGCGATCGCCACAATCAGAGTTCCAAATAGCCACGATACCACCGGCCAATTAGAACCACGCATAAACTCTCGAAAATTGAAAGGTAGACGCTTCTTGATTGAAGATAGACTGGGTAACTTATCGCGATAATCTGTACCATAACGAGCCATGCGAGCAAAAGGTAAATCCCCTTGAGTGCGCTGAGGTAAAATCCGTCGCCGTTGATAGGGTACGGTATGCTCGCTAAAGTTATCTAGATATTCATCGGTGGAGAGCAACTCATCCACAAAGCCTTGCAAGCCCTTAGTTGCCAGTACAATAGACCAAGCTAACTTTTCCCGTTCGTCATAAACATTACGTCCCAAAACCCGCTGAATGCATAGCTCTACAAAGCGGTAATTGTTGTTGCAGTCGTAGTTAAGTCGTCGAAATGAATCGGAAAGAAGTAATCCGCGAATAAATGACTGGACTGTAATTTGTCCAGCTAATAGCTGGGATTCCAAAAATAGTTGTCGGTTGCTACCCAACATCTGTTGTTCGTGAAATATTTGGTAGTAAGCAGCCCAAATCAACCCATTCATTTCCTCCGAGCTATTGATAAACTCGGCAGAATAAATCCTCGGTTGTTCTTCCCCCGGTTGTTCAAATCCAGCGACACGTTGATTCTGACTTGATGGAACGTAATCTAATAGAGGAATTGCCACTTTTAAAACCCACACTCTACAACTTCAAGAATATTTGAATGACTTCAACTAAGTACTATTGCTTAATATTTTCAAACAAATAACCGTTATGATTTCACGTTAGCTTAATTTTTACGGCAGAATAAAAAATTCTTAAAATTATTAAATCCTTTGTAAAATAAGACTTCCAGCTTTTTATTTGATGCTTTTTACCTTCTTGATAAATATTAAAGAAGATGAAGTTATTTGAAGCAATTGCGGCATAATCTTGAGAAAGATTACGATTTTAGTTTTTATATCTCGGGATGGATGATTTTTTTATAGATTGCCCACAGCCTGAAGGCTGGGGCTATAATTATAAAGCCCACCGTAAGGTGGGCTAAAAGGTGTAGGGGAGGCAAATTGCGGTGTAGATTAACTTCGGTTGTGTGAGGCTTTGAGTTATTTAGTTAGGAATTGAAAGTTTTGTCGCGTCACGCACCAAGGATAAATTATCGACTACTAATATCCTGCTCAAAAATTCTGCTTGTAATGAACCAATACTACAGTTCCATCTTCTGAACAATTAACAGTATAGTCTTTGACTTTCCAATGAGTATTGCTGATTACACCGTCAACATAAATATATTGACAAATTTTGTTGATAAATTCTTCAATCTTATTTACATTATCCCTTAAGTCTTCATGCATCGTTCTTACTGGATCGAGAACCTGCATATCCTCGGATATAGGGATCAAAACTGTTTTATTCATACTACCTACCAAATTCTTTTAATAAAATCCCAAAAAATCCGGAAGCGCAAACAATAAAAAATGTATCCTTTAAGCGTGAATACAGAATATTTACGTAGTAAAATAACCTTACTGGTATCTATTATACTCGCCTATGCCACCAGATTATTCCGGACAAAATCTTTGTGGACGATCTTTTAAAGGTGAAAACCTTGCTGGTGCGAATTTTAGTTATGCAGATATTAGAGGAACAAATTTTACTGGTGCCAAAGCTGGTTTACAAAAGCGTTGGGCATTGTTTCTGGTTTTGCTTTCTTGGCTACTGTTGGGAATATTAGCTTTTTTATCCCTATTTAGTGCGAAGAAACTCAAACAGCAGAGCCAGATAAAGAATTTGCAGCAGGAAATCTGAAACGGATGGCACAAACCATAGAAACTGCAAGTAAAACGGTGGAATCTGGAAAGACATTGTGGGAAAATGTCAAGCCTATTTTGAAGCAACTTCCTGCCTATTTTGGTGTTGCGGCGACAATATTTAGTTTATAGTTATCCAAATCAAAATTTGGCGGTAAAGCAATTGCCACGCAATATTGAGAAAATTACGATTTAAGTTTTTATATCTCGGGATGGATGATTTTTTACAGAGTATGCTTATCTGAAGATAAAATTGCACCATATAAATAAGCCTTCATTACAGCCACTTCACGAGAATCCCCTGTTTTCTCATCCTTCCCTGGGGCCAAAATCCCTTCAATACGTAAAGATGCATATCCTTGAATTATCGCCCAAGCTGCGATCGCCCTTGTCATTGCGGATTGAGCGGGTGCTCCATTCACCACATCCATCGCTTCGATATGGCTCAGAATAATATCAAACACTTTCCTACGGGGTTTTGCCACATCAGGTTGTTCGGAGTCAAACCATTCTGAACGAATCATTAGCTTATATGTATTGGGATTTTCAAGGGCAAAATTAACAATAGCTTGCCCCACAGCCAGAAAACGCTGTTCCATGTCATCTCCTGCTTTCTGATAAGCGTTTTCTACTGTTTGGACAATATTTCCAAAAGCCTGGGCAACATAGGCAGTCATTAAAGCTTCTTTATTCGGGAAGTGATTGGCTGGTGCCCCATGTGAAACCCCGAGATGTCGAGCGATCGCCCGCAGAGAAATGGCTTCTAATCCCTTATTCTCGATCACTTCCCTTGTTGCCCTCAGCAATTCTTCGCGCAAGTTGCCGTGGTGATAGGTTGTTTTAGATTTTGCCACTTTTTCTATTGTTTTTACAAATAAAGGAAAGACTTAGGAGCAAGTTAGAAGTTGGTAAAAAACCTTTATAAAACTATGCCCTCCGGGCACGCTGGGCTAACAGTTCCTATTTTGAGTCTAAGCAAAAAAATATAATTGTCCGCACGCCTAGCGCAAGAAATTTTTACGTTTTAAAATGTCAGTCCCCTCAAACCCTCTTCCTTTGTAAATGGCACAGTCTTAATTTTAAAAATACATGTTGACGATGTCTATATTATTTTATATCCTGTATATAGACACTGTCTACATATAAATGCATCTTGCAGCCATTAGAGGATAAGAAAAATGAAACTACTTCAACAAAACAAAAAAAACAGCACAGTTATTTTAGGTGCAAGTGGCAGCTTTGGCGCTAACATGAGTGTTGAATTATCGGCACGGGGAGACAAACTAAAACTTGTAACACGTTCCCCGCAAAAGTTGCCAAATGTGGTTAAAAAAAATAGATTGGTGGAAATCGAGCCAGATATTGATGTGCTTGATACTACTTCTTTAAGGAAAATTTTCCATGGTGCGGATACGGTTATTTTCGGACTCAACCGTCCCTATCCCGAATGGGATCCATTCATGCCTCACGCTCTGGAAGCCACCATCAAAGCAGCTCTGGCTCAGGAAACTGCACCGAGAATAGTCTTTCCCGGAAATGTCTATGCTCTTGGCCCTAGTAGAGGAACTCCTTTCGACGAAAATACAGTCAATGCTCCCTCTACGAAAAAAGGGTATATCCGGGATAAACTGGAAAATATGTTGCGCGAAGCTAGTCAAAAATACGGATTAAAAGTTCTGATTGTCAGAGGTACAGATTTCTTTGGACCTAGCGTTCGTAACGGTTTTGTAGACAGAATTTTTGGCAATATTGCGGAGGGCAAACCAGCGGATATTTTCGGTTTAGGAGAAGTTCCCCATCAATTTACATATGTTCCTGATTTTGCAAAAGCTACGGCAGATTTACTTATGCTTGAAAGCTTGGGAAATTTTGAAATTGTCAATGCACCTTTTATTACCGAACTTTCTATCAAGAATCTAGTTGCTATCGCTGCGGAGAAAATAGGAAAACCTGATTTATCAGTGCGTTCCACACCTTGGGGTATAGTTTCCCTGATTGGTATATTTTCGCCATTATTGCGTGAAATGGTGGAAATGAAATATCTTTTTGAAACCCAGATTCGCCTTGATACATCAAAATTTACAACCCTTGTACCAGACTTCAAGCCGACTTCTTTAGAAAAAGCAATTACCGAAACCTTGCGAAGCTATGGCGCTCCTGTAGTCACAAATCAACCTAGTACAACTAGAACCTTAGAGAAAGTATGGTAAATATTTAAGAAGAGAGGGGACATCCTTCAAAAATATTATCTAAACGCAAAGGAGCGCGGAGGGAAGCGCAGAGTGACACAGAGGGAGATAAATTTTAATTTTAAGGATGTTTCTTTTGAGATAATATTACTGATTTATCTAAATCAGAATTTGGCGGTAAATTATGCAGCAAGCAAGTAGGGAAGTAGTAATTATAGAAGATGGACAAACCCCACCGTCACAAACTCAAAATCCACCAAGAAAGCCTCAGTGGTACGATACTTTTAGTTATATTGCTAACCCGGATAAATTTTGTCGCCATAACTTAGAAAAGTACGGAGCCATTTTTAATACTGGTGTTTTTGGTGGTACAACTATTTTTGTAGGTGAATCTAAAGCGATTCAGATGGTATTTAATGGCGATGCGCAATATACAGAAATTGCCTTACCACCCACTACAATGGATATGTTTGGCGAGTACAGTTTATTTCAACGTTTTGATTTACATCGTCAGCGTAAAAGTGCTTTGGGGCCTGGTTTAACTGGACGTTTATTAGAAGGTTATATACCCCATATTAATAAAACAATAAAAAAGGGACTGCAAGAATGGCATACTGGAAGAATTGCAGTTTATCCAGAAGTTGAAAAAATCTGTTTTGATGTACTTACTCCTTTACTATGGGGGGTGAAATTAGATGATAATAATCCCGAAAGTTTTGCTGGTTTACCCGTAACAAGTAAAGCGCAAGTAAAAGCTTTATATAAAACTTATTTTAATGGTTTCTATGGTTTATTAAAATGGAAATCCCCTTTAACAGCTTATGGTAGGGGAATTAAAGCGCGTGGGCAGTTAATAGAATTTATGCGTGCAGTTATTCAGCGAAGAAAATCGGCAGAAATAAATCCCACATCTGATTTTTTAGCAATGATGCTAGTTAGTCAGCAGGAAAACCCAGAAGGTGTTTTTAGTGATATTCTGATAGAAAACCAATGTCTTTTAGAAGTATGGGCTTCATACTATCAAATTTCTGCTTTGGTTTGTTCCCTGATTTATCAATTAGGAAAATATCCACAGTTTCTAAATAAATTACGTCAAGAACAAGCTGAATTAATATCAGAAAAAGATAGCTTTTCGTTAGATAATCTCAAACAAATGCGATACCTCGAAGCAGTTATCAAGGAAACTCTACGAACTTTACCACCTAGTTCTACCGCAAACCGTCGCCTTACCAAATCAGTAGTTGTGGATGGAATACTTTATAAAAAAGGTTGTGCGATCGTCGCTGAACCGCGGCTAGCGCATATTATGAAAGAACATTTTTTAGAGCCAGATAAATTTTATCCGGAGCGCTTTTTAGCACCTCGTAATGAAGGTAAAATGTACGAATTTATTCCTTTTGGTGGAGGCGTACATGCTTGTTTAGGTGGGCAAATGGCAATGGTAGTAACAAAAATTTTTGCTTCTAATTTACTACATTTATTTGATTGGGAATCAATTGGAGAGGCAACATTTGTAGAGTTTCCCATAAAAAAATTAAAAGATAATTATCAAATTAATTTGCGAAGCTCTCAAAGTTTAAATTAAATTTGTTTACTTAATATCCGATGCTAGGTTACGGCATTATCAAAAGTTTCAACGCCAGTTTATTTGTATCAACCCAATATCCGATGGTGCGTTACGGCATTATCCAAATGGTTAGAGTCGATGCCCGGTATTATCCGGGGCACCTCTCCTTCAGATCCGTGCGTACCCGTTTCCGTGTACACGGCTCCTAGATATTCTGGGATTTTATGCCCTGCTCATGTGCGTGTATTGATGACATGATTGGTGTATCATTTCAAGATTCTTGGGTTTCCAATTATCATGATTACCGTCAATGTGATGTAAATGAATATCCTCACCTGGGAGAAATTTCATTCCACATTTTACACAAGTATGGTTTTGCTTTTTGAGAAGCTTAGCTGAATTTCCGTCGTACAATTTTGATTCCCGTTGACTCCAGTAAATTATATCTCCGTCGTAAGGCGATTTATCACCTTTCACACAGACAAATTTACTCTCTGCCCAGCTTACCGTTGGAAAAGCTTTCTTCACTAGTGTTTCCGCTTTATATTGGTTAACTGACTTCTGACTGAGAAATACTCGGAAGGCTCTTTTGGCTATAAACCATAATGTATCCCTTACATTACTCATGTTGCAGAAGCGATGGTAATTACGCCATCCACGTATAACGGGAGCCAATTTTTTCGCTTTGACTTCAGCCCCATAATTAGAGTTGTTGACGATAGTTTTGACTTTCTCACGCATAGCTTCAAAGTTATCCTTTGATGGAGTACTCCGAAACTTACCGTTGTCCTGGATTTTAAAATGCCAGCCTAGAAAATCAAATCCGTCTGTCGTAGCCGTTACTTTGGTTTTCTCTTTGCTGATTTCCATACCTTGTTTCGCTAGAAACTCAGATACTTTGTACAGTATTTCATCTGCATCATCTTGTGGTTTGAGGAAAAATATCATATCATCTGCGTATCGAACGCTTGGATGTATGTTCTCAATTCCATTCAGTGCAATGTTTGCTAGTAATGGACTTACTACTCCACCTTGCGGGGTTCCTTGTTCAGGAAATTCTGGGTTTGTTCCCGCTCTTAAGCAGCGGAATATTCCCAGTTTTACTCCTGCGGGTGAGATTAGTTTATCCATGATTGATTTGTGGCTAATTCGATCAAAACATTTGCTAATATCTAGTTCGATTACTCGTTTTTGACACCCGTTTGAAGATGACCTCAGGTTTAGAAACATTACCTTTTGGGCATCTTGTGTACATCTTCCAGGTCTAAAGCCGTAGCTTCTGGCGTGGAATGTTGCCTCGTGAGCGGGTTCAAGCGCGTATTTAACTAGACATTGCCATGCTCTATCCGAGATTGTTGGCACTTTGAGGATTCGGGTTTTACCATTCTTTTTAGGGATTGGTATTTCCCGCAGTCCTTGGTGTTTCCAATCATTTACCATTGAAAGCTTTTTGAACAATTCAAAACGTTCTCTGAATGTCAAGGCTTTCTTACCATCAACTCCCGCTGTTTTTCGCCCTTTATTTAGTTGGGTTACTTGGCGGATTGCTAACAATTTTGCCGATGTAGATTTCAGAACCAGCTTTTGAAGTGACCTAGCACGGGCTATGTCACCAACTCTAATAGCTTTGAATATTCTCTTTTGTAGGCGGAAAAGGTCCTTACGGAATTTCTTCCACGGTAACTTTCTCCAAGATTCACTAGTATTGCTACTGTGTCTAATCATACTTTACTCCATTGAATATTTTCTGAATACCCGACAGCAGTTTCCGCTGTCATCCTACTCACTGCAAGGAATTCGGCTCAACCTAGCTTACTGAAGTTTCGACTACACTTCAGACCTTAACAGTGTTTTTACTCGTTCCGTAACAAAGATATTCTCGTGTTGAGAACTTTTCTGAAACTTAGGGTGGTTCACTTTGCCGGCACATCTCCCCAGGATTGCATCTAGCGATTACGGACTGATGCGGGAATAATTGATGTTGAAGTCCACATTAGTAGTTCAGGTTGTGGCTTTGCAGTAAGACACTTTTTTAGAACCTATTTACCCATATTTCATCCCCATTAGCGCCAGTGTAGCTACCTGCATAACTTCTGATTGCGCCCTGTTCCTAGCTTCACTCTGTGGTTACGGTTGTTGCCACTCGGTGTAGGCAGATAGGGAGTCACGTCATCCTTGACGGGTGGAACTTTCATCCACATCTTTGCAACAGTTATAGATTTTTGGGGATTTTCCCGCCAATCTACCTAGCTCATACCCCGGTATTTTTACCGGCTCCTAGCTAGAACGAGCCGCACGTAATCTTTACATAATATTTTCTCCTGCCGCATGTCACCCTACAATAGTGCTATATAACCCCTAGCAATCATAATTACTTCTTACTTCTTACTTCTTACTCCTTACTCATTGAAAGGCACCCTGCTGTTAACCCAAACCACTAACTACAAAAGCCGCCCAATAATAAGGATGATTGTACAACTTTTTATCGGCTTCCATTTGACTGGTTCGATATAACTGCGTAGCTAGTTGCGCTTTCATCCTCAATCCTTCGGGTGGTAGTTGATTGAGCAGGTTTTCATACCATTTTGTAAGTTCTCCTGCTGTCAATTCTCTCAACCATTCAACGGCTTCTGTTAAAGCCACAACTGATGTTGTACCGGAGTTCAATCTTCGATAAAACTCGATTGTCACTAAAGCGTTGGCGGTAGATTCTACTCTCCACAAGCTACTTACTACCTCAGAGACTCCTTGACTGAGTAAACCACTGGTTAAACCCGCATATTCAGTGGTTATATTTTTCTTATTTGGGGCAATTTCGCAGGCTGAAAGAGTAAATAAATTGTAACGGTTAAGAGGTTTTTGACAAATTTCATTTAGGGTAATTTTGTCTTCACCAGCCAATAAGATTTGTGAAGTTGAAGGGTTAGCATTATCAGTTGCATAACCGTAAAAATTAAATATATTGTACTTTCCGGCTATTGCATCTTCTACTTGTGATTTTGTCGCTTTTAATCCCTGAATGCGATGGGGATTATCGAACATTTGACTGATAGCTAAAGTTGCTAACTTCGCGGATTTGAAAGCAGGATAATCTTTTGTTTCGGGATGTTCAACACTCAGCAATTTTTGTGAAGATTTATTGCTAGAGGAATTTTTTTGCTGTAAATTTAATCCTATTTGTATGCTAGGTAAATAGCTGATACTGAATTTTGAGGAAAATAACCCATGTAAAGGGAATCTATGTAAATCGCGGTGAGGAACTAAAATAATATTACTAATTCCTTGAAGCTCCTGTTCGATGGTGCTAATACTGAGTATTTCTCTGAGCTTCGCCAGTCGCTCTTCCATATCTCTACGCCAGGAATGGCTGATTTTGCTTTGTTTATCCCTAGCTTCGCCGCGATAATCTCCGTATTGTTGATTCCAATCTGACAACCAATCTTCAAATTCTACTAAGCAGTTAACTGCTTCTGGTAAGGGAAATTCGTCAGGTGCTACATTTAGTACTGGTGTAAATACGGGAATTGGTTCTGGAGCATTAGGCTTGATAATAAAAGTGCGTAAACTTGAAGGGCTGATGTGCCAGTAAATTGCAGCAGTTGTAGGATTGAGTAGCTGTAAAATTGAATTATACTTTGGCGAGTGAATTTGGTCAGTCCAACCGTACATTTGCCAAGTTAAACAAGCATTTTTACCATGTTCGGCGATTTCTAAACCCTGCACAATTTCACCGTACTGTATGGCGATTTCAACCGCTAACTGTTCAAAACCAATATTCTTGAGGGTTAATTGCTTTCTACTTTCATCGCTGCGATTTGCTTGAGTTAATAATTCTTGCAAGAAATCGGTGCTGTATTCATGTAATTCCTGGGCTTGTCTGGTTTCCCTTAAACCAACTAAAACTTTGATGAAGTGTTGCAATAATTCTAAATGTAGTTCGGGAAAAGTATCAGCAGTAATTGTAACCAATGCTTGATTATATTCATCTACTGTTTGATACCAATAATCGCGGGGGGTAGAATATCTTTTACCAATATCGTAGTAACAACTACCAATTGCTAAATGCAGTCTACCCCAACCTTCAGGCTGGGTATCGTTACTTACATATTTTAAAGCTTCTAAATAGCTAGCTAATTTACCTCCAGATCCCCGGGCATTCAAAGCGGAATTACCAGATAAGGGACTAGATAAACTCAATTCCCAATCAAAATTTTGCGATTTCTCTGCCGCATTACCTCTACCGAGCCAAGCTTCCCAATAATCAGCTTTGATTTGTAGCGCGCGATCGTAACAAAGGATTGCTTGTTCGTATTCTTCTAAATAGAACAGCGCCACGGCCCGATTGTACCAACCTTCGGGGAAATTGGGTTGAATTTCTAAAGCTTTATCGTAGGATGCAACCGCTTCCTCTCTACGTCCCAAGTTATCAAAAGCTACAGCCCTATTGAACCAGGTTAAGTAGAAATCCGGTGTAATTTTCAAAGCTTCATCCCAAGAAGCGATCGCTTCTGCCCATTCTGCCAATTGCCCTAGTGCTACACCTTTATCAACCCAAGCATCGTGTAAATAGGGTTCAATTTCAAGGGCTTTATCGTAGGAATCAATTGCATCTTCATATTGTGCAATACCAGATAGCGCTAAACCTCGGTAATACCAATTTTCTGGATCTAGCGGTTCTAATTCCAATGACTTATCATAACTGAAGATAGCTTCCGAGACGCGTCCTAACTTCAGTAACGCCAAACCATTGCTAGACCAAGCTTCCTGGTAATTAGGTCGAATTTCAATGGCTGTATTAAAAGAATTAATTGCATCTTCTAATAATCCCAATTCACCTAAAGCTCTACCCCGGTTATACCATCCTTTATAAAAGTCGTTTTTAATTTCAATCGCTTTATCGTAGGAAGTGATCGCATCTTCCAAATGTCCCAAATGAAACAGCGTCAAACCACGGTTAAACCAGTATTCCTGCACATTTGGCTTGATTTGCAGCGCTTTTTCATAAAATTCTATAGCAAATTCTAAATTACCCGCTCTAGCTTGTGCAAGTCCCTGATAGAATAAAGCTTCGGCTTTTTGTGTTGCATCTTCATTTTCAACAACAACTTCAGGTAAAGCTTGCCTTTCTCCCAACCCAGAAGCAAGTTGTTGAACCAAATTTGCACTTTCATCCAACCTTCCCAACAATTCATCTATGGCTGTTGCTACAGTAGGCTCCACAGAGGCTGTTGGTTGTTCCAAAGGTTCTGTTTCTGCAACGTCATCCTCTGTTAATTCTAATAAAGCATTAAAGTTTTTTAATAACTCTTCATCTTCAACAAAATCTTCTGGGGAATCTTGAATTGGTTCGTCACTTGTATTTACAGGCTGCGAATACTCAACTGAATCTTGAGAAGGTACAAAATTCCTATTTACAGGCTGGGAATCTTCAACTGAATCTTGAGAAGGTACAACAATTGTATCATCGGAATCCTGCTCGGGATAATCCCATGCCAAATCGTTCAAATCATGGATAAACTCTTGTTCGTCAGCATGAGGAGAATTTTGATTTGAGACTTGCGGCGTAACGTCATCCCATAATAATTCTCCTAAATTGCGAACCAAATCTTGTCCAGGAGTACTCTGTGGGGATGCAGGTGTCGCAGCATCGTTTAAGTATTCTTCCTCTTGGTTTTCACGCTCTAGCTCTTCTACACTGTGGGATAACCGATCGTCAGGTGCTGGTGTATTTGTATTTTCAGGCGTTAGTGCAATTTCATCTACTTGCTCATCGCTGTATTCAAATACCTGTTCGTATAAAACACCAGGAAACTCTTGTTGTGGTGGGAATATATTGTTATTTATAGGTACTTCTTGAGGTTGGGGTTCATAATCTTCCCACAACAAATCACCGAATTCGCGTAATAACTCCTGTCCAGGAGAATCTACCATAGATGTTGAGACATCATATTCACCATTCGTCGCAATTGATTCAATGATCAATTCCTTCGATTGAGAATTAACATCTTCCTCATCACCATTCGTTGCAACTGACTCATTGATGAATTCCTCCGATACAGTTGATGCAGGAGTTAATCCTTCAAATTCTGTAGATATCGGAATAGAATACATTGGTTGTTGCTTAGAATTGCGCGCCAACAACTGTACTCCAATATCGTAAGCAACATCTCCTATTTGACCAATTTCGAGTTCTCCGAGCTCCACCATTCTTGAAGCTAACTCATAATTTGGTGCCGATGAAGCTAATAATTTCTTCCCAAATTGCTCCAACCAATCCAACCAACGCTGTTGAGAAACGCGATGTTCGATATTTTGTAGCCATCTTTGCGCCCAATGCTCTCCTCGCGCTTGTTCTACGCCTTCTAGAAGCTGGGTAAACAAAAATTCCAGATCCGAGTTCGTCAGTTCTGGTAAATCCCTAACTGTCTGCATCTCCCTCTCTTTCATCGAAGGAGTACGCTTCCTACCAAAAAGGTATTGGATAAACTTTATGAGCCTCTGCACTAGCCGCCTGAGCATCTGCTGCATTTTAAAATGTAGTTCACATAGATTTTAACGAGCGCGGTGTTCAAAAATTCAATCATTACGTAATAGGCTACCAAAGTATGTAAAATTTTCTATAAATACAACCAATTACGTCCGTAAAAAGTCAGTCTTCCTACAAATAAGGGCTAATTTTTATAAACACGAGGTTTAATTAAACCAGTGGAATTGGAAGTAACATTGCTACTTCTGAGATAACTTAACAAAATTTCCTGGAAATATCTTGCTAGGCAAGATACGCTTTGCAAACAAAATAAAGTTATCAAAATAAATGGGTATAAACAGTCGCCCCTATCTGGCTACTTTGAATACACTTTGGAGGTAGCAAAACTTTAAGTTGCCCTGCAATACAATTGTCTCAACAAAAGCACCTTTTGCTCAATTTTCTAGAGTTTGACTAAAATTTGGCTTTGCACAATAAAAGTATGAAGTCGCGAACGCTCAAACCTCCAGAAGTAGCATTGCTAAGTCTCTATAGGGATTATAGGTTTATATAATTCATAGTAAAATTGCAGCAACGCCGAAAATAGACCTACATTGAAGGTGCTTATAGTAAACTTCCTCTCTCAAGGGATAGCAAAAACCTGTCTTACAACAGCTAGTTAAGGTAAATAGCTGGCAACCACAGCCCGTAAGTATTATTCTGGTTGCAAAACAGAATTTAATGTAGCATTCCCGTGCAAGGAAACTCGCTTGTTTTGTATCTTAGTATATCTAGGGCAGACAATTCATGAACTATGCACGCAAGGCCGACTTTGTATCCCTCGGACAATTGAAATAGCTTGCCCCTTAGTTTTGTGGAAATTTTAACCTATATAAATAGCCGCAACAGCCACATTCTTTCTTTTAAGAGAGGCTAAGAAGGCGGTGTGGATATTCCTCCCGTCAGCGTTGCCGTTATGTGACACTTCGAGAGATTGCGGTAGGTAAAATAAGGCTTGTGAACTCACGCACCAACCCTTGTATTGTAATTCTTGTAAGTCCTGCCATATGTTTGTACCAACATTATTGACAATTAATATAGTTGGGTAGATACACATGACAAACAAAAAGTAAAATATTTTAGGTATTAAATAACAATATTTGTGCGCGTATTATCCAGCAGCATGGTGTTGATTAACTAATGCCTGAACGATCGCTTGTGGATCGTCGGTTTCAATTCCCAGTTGTTCGGCAATTTGCGATCGCAAATTTACATCCTGTTGCATTAACTCAACTAACTCTTCGAGAGTAATAGTTTGATATTCTTCTCCTGTATCGTTTACATCTGCTACATCTGCTTTTGGTTGTGCTTCTTGAACCAAACTTTCTTGAGGCACAGTAGTAGTATCTTCAATTGCAGCATCTGGTCCAGAATACTCCAATATCGGTTCGACTTGATTGCGCGTTAACAACCGCATACCAATATCGTAAGCAACATTAGAAATTTCACCAACCCCCAATTCTCCTAACTGAACCAGTCGAGAAGCCAATTCATTATTTGGTGTCGGTGCATCTAACAACTTGTCGCCGAATTTTTGTAACCATTCCACCCAACGTTGTTGAGGAACCCTGTTATCAAGATTGTCCACCCATTTCTGTGCCCAAGCTTGTCCCCGTGCTTGATGAACACCTTCCAAGAGTTCCGCAAACAAAAATTCCAAATCGGTATCGTTTAGAGGTGGAGCCGCAGGGGTTGGAGAATTATGTTTTTCTACCGAACTTTGCTGCTTTGTACCAAATAAACCTTGGAAAAACTTTTTAAGCCATTTAAGAAGCCGTTTTAGCATACGGACACCAACCAGTGTTAATTACCCTAAGATTGTAGCTACTAGCAACACATTTTCTCTAAGTGTTTGTTTTTTTAGATAAAAATTTTACAAATTAATTGGGAATTACAAGTCAATAGTAGTTAGTATGATTTCTACCCCCTCTACCCCCTCTAACTCTTCTACCCCCTCCACCCCACGCCACTTGCGTGACTGTCGGGGAACCCTTTCGGCAGTCGCTCATGGGGGAGACCACGCCACTTGCTTCAACCGAGGGGACCTCGGCAACGCAGTGGCTCCCCAAGACCGCGCTGCCTCACCAACGCAGTGGCTCCTCTACCCCATACAAATTAAAAAGTGATTTACGCCCTCGAAGGCTAATAAAGAATTAAAATAGTGTAATCCCTTAAGCGGGAAAGCTTGTAAGGCGCTATTTCCTCCATGTCCTACGAACCGCTGCATCATAAATATCGCCCCAAGACTTTTGCCGAACTAGTTGGACAAGAGGCGATCGCGACTACCCTAAAAAATGCAATTAATACTCTTAAAATTGCTCCAGCTTACTTATTTACAGGTCCTCGGGGGACGGGTAAAACTTCTAGCGCCCGTATTCTAGCAAAATCTCTCAATTGTCTTAACAGCTCGCGACCCACGCCGGAGCCATGCGGAAAGTGTAACATTTGTCAAGGAATTACTAAAGGTGCCACCTTAGATGTAATTGAAATTGACGCAGCTAGCAATACAGGTGTCGATAATATTAGAGAAATTATTGAAAGAGCGCAATTTGCACCAGTTCAGTGTCGCTATAAGGTTTACGTGGTCGATGAATGTCATATGCTCAGTACACAGGCGTTCAATGCACTACTTAAAACACTAGAAGAACCACCGACACATGTTGTCTTTGTTCTCGCTACAACAGATCCACAAAGAGTATTACCAACAATTATTTCTCGCTGTCAAAGGTTTGATTTTAGACGCATTCCAATTGATGCGATGGTGCAGCACTTAGCTAACATCGCCGCCAATGAAAATATTAATATCGAAAAAGAAGCCATTACCTTAGTTGCTCAAGTAGCTCAAGGAGGATTACGAGATGCCCAAAGTCTTCTCGATCAATTAGGTTTATTCTCAGGAGTTGTAACACCAGCTCATGTTTGGGATTTAGTTGGCTCGGTAAGCGAACAGGATTTATTAGATTTACTAAAAGCGATAGTCTCCGACAACTCGGAAGCGGTAATTGACTGTACGCAGCATATATCAGACCGTGGTAGAGAACCTTTAATTATTCTCCAGAATCTCGCTTCATTTTACCGCGATTTACTCATTGCCAAAACTGCACCCAATCGCAATGATTTAGTTGCTTGTACCCAAGCTATGTGGGAAATACTTATAGATGTTGCCCAAAACCTTGAAATAAGTACTATTTTGCATGGGCAGCAGCATCTGCGTACCGCCGAAGTGCAAATCAAAAACACTACTCAACCGCGTTTGTGGCTTGAAATAACCTTACTCGGATTATTACCATCAGCAACTACCATTCAACCACCAACTATTAGTACTCAACAAAACTTACCTAATTTTAATTCAAAACCACCTGAAACAAACAACCATCCTGCGACAACACACCCAATCCCTCCCATACAACAAACACCCCGTAATATTACACCTAATCATCCACCTCGTACCAAAAGTACCGAAACTCCGAAACAAGAAGAAAACGGAATAAAAAAACAACACACCCCCCCTACCTCTTCTTCCCCCTCTCCCCCCTCTCCCCCTTCTACCCCCTCAAATTCCTCTCCACCTCCACAAGTTCCCTCACAAGTCAACCTAAACGAAATCTGGCAACAAGTACTCGCCAACCTCCTACCAGACTCCCGAAGAGCATTACTGGGGCAAATGTCTTATATCATCGAATTTGATGATTCAATAGCTCGTATTGCTGTCAAAGAAAAATGGTACGAGGCAGTAAAGAAAAACCAACCCAATATTGAAAAGGCATTTCAAGTAACTTATAAGCGTGAAGTACGGGTAAATTTAGAAAAAACCAGCTCGGTTGCATCTGTAAAATCAAATTCTGCTGCTGTTTCTACTCCCGTGCAGCAAAAATCCTCAGTTGCTCCCATACAAAAACCACCGCAAAGGTTACCACAACCGGCACCACTCCAAACTCCCTTTCAAAAGCAAGCAGATTTTGTATCAACTCCGAAGACTCAACAATCTTCCCCGACAAAAAATACTGCTCCTCCTAGGCAAACAACCCCAACACCATCTCCAACAAACCCTACAGCAGAAGAGGATGAAGCCGATGAAATAATGTACGCTGCCAAGCGTTTAGCAGACGCAGTAGACGGAGAGATTATTTCATTTAGCGAAGAAAAAACAGAAATATCCGACGAGCCTGTTGACTCATCGGAATTGGAAGAAGTTGACGAAGATGATGTTGAGTTTTAATAGTGGACATGGGGTATTAGGGATCGGTAAGCATTTAAGAGTTTTAAATTTAAAACTCCTAACTCCTAAAACTCCCCATCTCCCCTCAATCAATACCTTGGCGAAGGGTTTTCACCCACTTTAAGCGCTTAGGAAGTACTGACATTCTAGCAGTGGTGCTGCTTATTACTATTATCCAATGGAACATATATAAAATGCCCCGCAGGCTTTGTAGCAGCAATATAAAGTAGGTATAAGTTCCCAAAGGTTTATTTTGATATATCCGCTTGAGACCAGCAAACATTCCTAAAAATGATATTGTGACCGTAATCCCGGTTAATGGACTTAAAATGGGAAGACGATGACGCGCGATCGCCATTAAGAAGTCTGGTATTACTGCGGTTGGGATGATGTACTGAACCAGCAGAAAGTTGACCATCAACTCAAAGGTTTTCCAGGTACCCATGCGGTTACGAAGAATTAAATCCCAGTAATCGAGATAACGCTGATACCCACCTTCTGCCCAGCGATTGCGCTGATGCCAAAGAGAGATTGCATTTGTAACACCTTCTTCTTTGACTACAGGGGAAAATACGCACTCAACATCCCATTTATCTAAATGTAAGCGGAGCGTCAAATCCAAATCATCGGTGATAGTTTCTTCATTCCATCCGCCGCAACGGTATAAAGCTGCACGCCGGACAAATTGACCGTTACCACGTAATTCGCCTATTCCTCCCTTCAAACTTCGACTTTGCTGGAAAAAGGTATCAACACCCATTTCTGCCATTTGACCTTTTGTCCAAAAATTTCTCGAAGCATTAGCGATTTCTTTTCGCAATTGCACAGCCCCAACAGTATCTCGTTGAAACAAGGGTATGGTTCGTAACAAAATATCTGACGAAACTTGAGCATCAGCATCAAATACAGCAACTACTTCACCCTTTGTCAGCGGTAACACTTGGTTTAATGCTCCCGACTTACCACCACCAGCCCCAGGTTTTCGCCGTAATACTTTTAAATTTTCATATTTATTTTCCAGTTCGTACAACAATTCCGGTGTCTTATCGCTGCTATTGTCATCAACTATCCAAACTTCATACTCCCCTGAGGGGTATTCCAAATTGCAAAGGTTATTTACTAAATTGCTAATAACTAATTCTTCATTTTTTGCTGCAACTAGTAAAGATACAAAAGGTAGTTCCCCTTCTATCTTTTCATTTATACAGCGAGGCTTGGCAAATACAATTACCAAAGAGTGAAGCCCGACAACGGCAGCCAACCCTAATACAAATACAGAACCCCAAGAAACTAAATGCAAAGCAATTGTACCGCTCCAGACTATTGTCAAAAATAGAGCTGCTTTGCGTCTACGACCTTGAAAACGGGAAGGAACACACAATTGTTGATCTGGTTGTTCTTCCAACTCAATATTTGCTGACATCTCAGCAAACACCGAGTTCAGGGGTTCAAATTCGTTATAATCTTTGTCGGGCCAGGAATTCGCTGGCATAGTTTACTTTATTTTATCGCAAGTATTTGTCTACAAAAATGCCATGAAGCTAGCGAAGGCGATAACACCATACAAAACTATCTTCACCAATACAGGAGCTTATGTAAGAAATGAGTGGTACTTCTCCACTTTTAATATCTAGCCATAAAACTCGTAGAATTTGCTCCAGAATTATCATAAAAAATGTGAGAAGCTTGAAACTTTGCGTGAATAGCCCCAATGGCCGTAAAGTTAGCTTTCTCCTGAAAGGAGACGCTACGCGTTCACGAAATGACCCGTGAGGGTAAGGTTATAGAGTAGGGAACGCCGCGATCGCATTCCCTGGTATGTTGCTTGCGTGGCGCGGAGCGTCTCCGTTCACGAAGTATGCCCGTACCTTTATGTCGTCCCGGAGGGACTTAGGGCTTAGGAGATACCCGAAGGGTCAACTAGAAGCTCTCAGAACTGGTATGTGAGCTTCCCAGGCTTATAGCCGGGGGTCGTTGACAATCCTGGAATTTGTCAAGATAATCCTGTATCAGCGGTTATTACTTAAGAAATAACAATGACTGTATTAACCTTATTTAAGGTTAATTTTTCGCCATTTTACCCCAGCTTCATAGAAATAAGTGCAGCCTTATTGTAACCGACATTTTCACATTTCTTTGCATAAGCCCCAATACTTATTAGTTATTAGTGGCTGCGATTCAACCTGGAAATACAGTCGCGAGGCAACCAGTTTTAAATTATAAAAAAGTCTCCTTACTGGTTCATTCCATTGAAAGTGAGTGTAAATTTTCCTTGTTGGCTTGGGAATACTATGTATATCTACCAAGATTAATCATTCTCCCATAACTTAAGGAATATATAGTATGTCAGCATTTGAGCAACTTCAGCCTGCGACTCCTCAACAAGCAAGTGTTTACTTACCTTACATTCAGAGTGGTAAGCGGAATTTTTTACCTTACGCTATTGGTCTTTATCAAAAAGGAGCTTTAGAGGGAAAGCGTAAAATAGAAAGCAGCGAAGGTATTTCTTTCATCGCTACTTGGAATATTGCGACTCTACCTTCAGACTTAACCCGTTGCCGAATGCAGTTTGATGGGAATGCCGAACTGAGTTATGAAGTAATGATGGCCAGTTTCGAGTTTATAAATTTTTTAATAGAAATGCTTGAAAACTACAAGCGGCAACGCATGACTGATTTCTCTCAATCTTTTTACCGTAAGCTGCTGCGTTTGGAAGATTAGATTGAGTCGAAAACTGTATCGCTTCACTTGACGGGTACCCTGCCAAATTTTTTTAGGAGAAAAAAATTATATTGGGAACCCTTGAGTAAGCCCTATCATTTAATTTTGGATACCTGCTGCTCCTTAACAGTAGATATCCAAAAACCGGATAAAAAAATCAGCATAGAAGGGGAACAGGAATTTTATTTTTTCCTCAAACAAATTTTCATATATTGCAACATCGAGATTTCTACAGACAGCGATATAAATTATACTCCGTAGCGCTATGTCCCCAGTCACAACTCAAAAGGATTACAATTTCCGTAAAAAAATGGGCAGGCTTTTTGTGAGAGATGCCGGATAGTAACAAGTTAATTGGTTTATGTTCCCCTGTGTCCGTACCGGAGGTCGTCCCGGAGGGACTTAGGACATAGGGAATAGCCTGCCCCTGCATTTAAGGCTCCATCTCGGGGTGCATTTTTGATAAACTTTTCTGATAAGCTAAAACATATCTAAATTTCAGATAGTAACACCATCAAACGATTCAAGGGATAGGCTCAAATGCCTTTTCAAAGAAAGGAATAGTTCCAAAACCGAATTTATTTGTAGTGAACTGTTCTAAACTCTAACTATTAATCAATTATAGATAAATAACTCCATTGTTCTGGTTCGACCTAAAATTAGGGAACGCCCAAACAGTTTTATCGGCTATTAGCAATCAACTGTTCAAATTTTGGCTGTTGGCGATTATTCGCTAGTGGTTGAGATAACTTGCACTTAATGTTGAAAGTTTTCTACTGTTGAAATTAGGAGTGCGTGCGTGCCAAAATCCCCTAAGTATTTACTAATTGGATCGACCGAGGCTTCCAGTGGTAAATCTGCTACTATTTTGGGTTTGTCTCACCAACTACATCAAACTGGACTGGATGTTGCTTACGGCAAACCTCTTGGTAAGTGTTTGAGAGAATCTGAAGACAGCTTGATTGAGGAAGATATTGAGTTTATTACCCAAAGCCTCAATCTACCTCCCAACCGAGTATTACCCACATTACTTGCTTTAAACGAAACTACACTGCAACAACGTCTTTGTGGTGAAGACAAAACCGATTACCTACAGTCTCTTAAAAGTGAATATCTACAAAACACCTTAGGCGATTTAGTTGTTCTAGAAGGACCAGGTAATTTATCGGAAGGCCATTTGTTCGATTTGTCTTTAATGCAAGTCGCCCAAGTCTTAGATGCTGGGGTACTCGTGGTATTTCGCTACAAATCCTTGCTCTCTATCGAAGAATTGTTGTACGCCAAACGGGTACTTGAAGAGCGTTTAATTGGTGTTGTGATCAATGATGTTCCTACAGAACATTTACAAGCTATTAACGATACCATGATTCCATTTCTCGAAAAGCAAGATATCCCTATACTAGGTATATTACCTAAAAGCAACTTGCTGCGCAGTGTGACCGTACGCGAGCTGGTTCATCAGTTGAATGCAGAAGTTTTATGTCGTGACGATCGCCTAAATTTATTAGTCGAAAGCTTAGCAATTGGTGCGATGAATGTCAATGCTGCTGTCAAATATTTTCGCAAACGCCAAAATATGGCAGTAGTCACCGGTGGGGATCGGGTAGAGATTCAGCAGGCTGCCTTGGAAACATCCACTCAATGCCTGATTCTCACCGGACAGTTACCACCTCCACCTTTCATTCTCAGTCGTGCTGAAGAACTCGAAATTCCCATTTTATCTGTAGATTTAGATACTCTGGGTACTGTGGAAATTATTGAGCGTACTTTCGGGCAAGTTCGCGTCCATCAACCCATCAAATTTGAATGCCTCCGTCATTTAATTGCCGAGCATTTTGACATCAATCGCTTACTTTCTTTAATGGGTTTGAGCCCAGCAGCAACACCGTCGTAAATAATTTATAGCATTCTGCGGATTGTTAAGTACTAGCAGCATTTTGAAATAAGGTAAGAATCAAAAGCCCGGTTTTGTGAAAAAACCGGGTTTCTCAACACCTAAAATTTTTATCACTCATGCAGCATTGCTATATATCTTGAGAATTCCCTTCAATACTATAAACTATGGAATAGTGCATGAAAAGCCCCAATCCCCAACCAGAAAGGGGATAAATTACCCAAAAATCACTGGGAGTTGTAGTCAAATTCAAGATGATCAAGAATGTATTTACTGCTAAGTATGAAATTAAGTGTGCTTTAAATCCTCGACGTTTCATTTCACGACGAGTTTGTTGTTGTTTACTTGTTTTGGCTTGAGTTAACCATTCTTCTTCTGCCGATTTCAGTAATTCAGCAGAAATTCCTAATTCTGTGGCCATTTCTGAAATTTGTTCCTTGGAAAAGAATTCTTCTTGCTTGCGTGCCATTGCCAATTGAAGAATTTTTTGTACGTCTTCAGAACTATAAGTCATATCAAATATCTCCTATATTTGTCCCTTTTTTTTACACGGGTTAAAATTTTCGACACAAAATAGACTGGCTCTCTTGTGTAATTAACTCTTGCAGAAGAAGGGTATTTTTCATCAACTTGCCAGCCCCTGGTTTTTAAGGTTCCATATCGGGGTTAAAACTTTATGCTGACTCGAAAATCATTAAGCAGCGGCTCGTGCAGAACGAAAATCATTAAAAATGCTCTATGCCCGATTAGCTACACGCCCGCGTGCAGTTTCTTTTACCCCTGATACGGATAGATGTTTGGTAGCAGCGGCTAATCCAAAAATCGGCATATTTCCATAGATTGCTTCGTAATTTCCCCTCTCGATTAAATAAGTTTCGTGCCAAATTCCAACGCTACCATCAGCACCCACAACTCGATTAAATCGCTGCCAAGCCGAAAGATGTGGTTCTTCTGGGCTTCGAGCAAAACGTTCTAAATCCTCAAAAGAACGCCAGTACTGAATTAATCCCACTCCTCGCCAATAAAGAAAAGTTTCTCCACCTAAAAAACCTTTCTCGGGATGTTTATACAAAGTGCGTAGCATCGGTGTCATTGCCATTGCTGTTGGAAACCATTTATTAACAGCAAAGATTTTATTAATCCGCATCCCAATCAAAAACACTACAAAGGGTTCGTTTATTTCGGCAGTGAATCGCCCTGGCATTACTTTAGACATAATTGACTAGTTCTTCAGGTATCGAGTTTATATACAACTAATTGTATATTAGCGTATATGCAATTAGTTGTATATAAAAATATTAAGAATTATGTCGGGAGCAACGCGATATTGGTATTTTTAGTTGAGCGTTCCTGTAGCGGTTACGATTTAGCGTAAAGCTCATGTTGAGAAATTATCTATATATAAAGATTTAGAACAGAAGTATTTCCAAAATCCACCACAACTTCCACTTAACTATAAGTGGAGGTATTCGTTATGAAACGCAATGGCTTGAGTCATGTGATGAAGTAATGGAATTATTAAATCAATGAAGAGTGAGTTGCAAACAGTTAATACCTTATAAGCCAATTTCACGTGATCGAATAACTGATTACTGATTACTGTAAAAAAAATCAGTTTAAAATTGCATGCTCTAACCATTAGTAGGTTCCCGACAACTCTTTGCTCTGCTAAAATATCCTGGTCGTTTAATAGCAATTAAAATAGTCTTTGAGTCAGTCAACAGACCTAGTCAGTAAAATTGATACATTAGCGCAAGAATTAGCGACAATTCAGCAAATGGGTTCTAAACGAATCGCCGTGCTGGGTTCTCGTCACGTGCCTATTACTCACCAGAATTTGATTGAAATGATGACTTATGCTCTGGTTTTATCAGGAAATAGAGTCATTACCTCTGGTGCTACAGGTACAAATTCAGCCGCCATTAAAGGCGCAATGCGAGCCGATCCTAACTTTCTGACGGTGATTTTACCCCAAAGTCTAGAGCGTCAGCCCTTAGAATCGCGCCAGCAACTAGAACAGGTAATGCATCTAGTCGAAAACTCTAGTAATGACCATTTATCCCTTGCTGAGGCAAGTTACTTGTGTAACAAAGAGATTATCTCTCGCTGCCAGCAACTTGTATGCTTTGCATTTCATGATAGTGGTACTTTGCTACAAACCTGTAAGGATGCAGAAGAACAACGTAAAGTGGTAACTTTGTTCTATTTTGATTAAGGGTTATTCGATTCGCTTTCTTATTAGTCATTAGTCACTTTTGTCAGCATACAATCCTTCGATCTATTTGAAAAGCAAATGGATGTGATTACAACTTAGACTAATGACTAGTGAATCTCGATCTGTACGGCTATATGTAGTTTAAAGTAAGACCTGATTTCTAATATAGAAATTAACTAGTAACTTTTGGCATTTATTGCGGTACAAAGTTTAAGGACAATGTCTGAAAATGGTTCGCTTCCTCAACCATTTCTCGCGAAAACAAGATTTTTTCACTGTTTATCTACTTTTATGTTAACACTTGTTTCACAATTGCCCGTATCAGTTTTATTTTTATACTGTATTGTTGTAGCTTTCCTGCTAATTTATTTGCCATTTCTAGCAGTAGCTTATGCTCGTTTGAGTATTGGTTATGATTATTTCGCGCCTCGCGCCATGTTTGAAAAATTGCCACCCTACGCACAACGTGCTACTTGGGCGCATCAAAACTCTTTTGAAAGCTTTATGATTTTCGCTGCAGCGGCTTTGATGGCTTACGTCACAGGAGTTGATTCTCCCTTAGCAGCAGGGGCAGCATTAACTTTTATTACAGTTCGTTTGTTGTATTCAGTTTTTTATATTTTAAATATACCCATTCTACGTTCGCTTATGTATGCTATTGGATTAGGTTGTTATTCGACTTTATTCGTATTGAGTATACTTCAAGTTAGTAGTTAAATTGATAGTAGTTAGTGGATAGTAGTTAGTGGAAAAATCACTATTAACAACTAATAACTAACTAATAACTAACAACTAACAATCATTCACCAAAATGTAAAATTACTCATAAAGCAAATTGATAATTTGTTATGGCTTCCAGTTATTCTTTTGACGTTGTTAGCGAATTTGATAGACAGGAATTAGTTAATGCGATCGATCAAACTACGCGAGAAATAAAAGGTCGCTACGATTTGAAAGATACTAAAACTACAATGGAGTTAGTCGAAGACAGTATTAAAATTAATGCAGATAGCGAGTTTACTTTAGAAACCGTTGACAATATATTGCGAGAAAAAGCTGCAAAGCGTAAACTTTCTCAGAAAATCTTTGAATTTAGTGAACCTGAATCTGCAGGTGGTAATCGTGTTAACCAAGAAGTAAAGTTGAAAAAAGGCATCTCTCAAGAGATTGCCAAGAAGATTTCTAAAATGATTCGCGATGAATTTAAAAAGATACAGGCTTCCATTCAGGGAGATGCAGTGCGAGTCACTAGTAAGAATAAAGATGATTTGCAAGCTGTTATGCAACGGTTAAAAGAAGAAGATTTGCCCGTTGCTTTGCAGTTTACAAATTATCGTTAGAAGATCGATCTTTGTAGGGTGTGTTAACGCAAGGCGTAATACACCTGATTTTTTTATTATTAAGATAATTTAAATTTTGTAAAGAATATATTATATTTAATTTGAATCAATAATTAGACGGGCAAAGATGCCCATCCTAGAAGAATTAAATCTTTTTCAAACTAATCGCGATCTGCTTGCAGCAGCGCTTCGCTATCGCCAAATGTCCTTTTAAATCCGGGACGTTCTGTTAGTTTATTCATATAATTGGTAACATTCGAGTATTCGCTTAAATCTAGCTTGAGCATTAGAGGAATATAAAAGAGCATAGAACCTACAGCTACATCAGCAACAGTAAATTCTTTACCAACTAAAAAAGGTTGTTTCCCTAGTATTTCATTCAAAGGATTCATTAAGCGGGGCATTTCTTTCTCTCGGTTAGCTTCTACGAAAACTCCTGGTCCTAAAGTAGCATTTGCGAACAATGACCACTGAGAATATTCAGCACGTTCTTCTGGGGAAAGAGGCTTTTTACTATATTTATCGGCAAGATATAGCAATATCGCGCCAGATTCCCAAAGTATAAAATCACCATCTACAATAGCTGGAACTTTACCCATGGGGTTAATTTCGAGGAATTCGGGCTGGCGGTGTTCCCCCGCTTTCATATCAAGGGTGACGAATTCGTAGGGAATTTCTAGTTCTTCTAAGTACCATTGAACAATTGAAGCACGGCTGATTGTTCCACCGTAGAGTTTTATCATGGTTTTGGCGATTGGGGGAAGGTTTTTTTGGATACAGTTTATCCTACACAAATATTGTGTACAATTTGCACCATCCTCGATAAGCCCAAAAAAAACCCGGTTTCTATTTGTGAAATATGGTTATCTCGTTATTTAACCAGTTGGTTGGTGCGTGACGGTAATACTAATTTCTTTCGTTAATGCAGGAAAATTGATCGTAACCGTCACGTGCCCCTACTATTAAAATGAAAAAAAATTCGATTGCCTTACAGCTAGCAAATCTTACTCCTATCCCGCTCTAAGTAACCCTCAAAATTGTAGGTTGGGTTTCACTATCTCCCTCCGGGAGACGCTTCGCGAACGTTCAACCCAACCTACGCTATAGGAAATCATAAAGCCGGGAAGGGAGTAATACACCACATAAATCGATTGGTGCGTGACGGTAAATTCTATCTATTTCGTTAACTTTGAAAATTGATCGTAACCGTCACAGCACTCTACAACTGCGAAAAAATAGTTAGTTTAGTTGCATTATTTATTTGAGGTGCAACAGGATGAGAAATTTTAACTTCTTGTGGATTAGTTTCAATATTAACTTGAAAAACTGTATTTCCAAGTTCTATTTCATCATCTAACTGTAAATCGTATTCTGGAAATTGGATTTTTGCTCCTTCCTCTGGTGTTTGATGACTTTCACGCTGTCCGATTTTTTTATTGTTGACATAAGTCCCATTTTTACTTCCAAAATCACGGATGCGGATATCGGGAGGATTGATATCTAATAAGCAGTGGTAACGAGAAATTGTAGAATGGTCTTTATCATCAGCTAGTTGAATATTACAATCTTTTGCTCTACCAATAATACAGCTAGTACGGGAATCAAAAATGTATTGTTTCCCCGATAATTTACCTTCTATTATGGTGAGAGTTACTTTAGATGGCATAGAATATTTTGATGATTATAAATTGTAGGGTGCTGTGACGGTTCTAATAAATATGAATAAAAACGATTAATAATTGACTTACCGTCACGCACCATCAACTTTAGATGGCATAGAATATTTTGATGATTATAAATTGTAGGGTGCTGTGACGGTTCTAATAAATATGAATAAAAACGATTAATAATTGACTTACCGTCACGCACCATCAACTTTAGATGGCATAGAATATTTTAATGATTATAAATTGTAGGGTGCTGTGACGGTTCTAATAAATATGAATAAAAACGATTAATAATTGACTTACCGTCACGCACCATCAACATATTGTGACAACATATAAAGTAATGACATCTTAATTAATTTTCTATGAAAAGAACACTTAATTTACCACCAGAGATGGAATTTTATTTTATTAGGAAAGCAAAAGAAAAAGGTATATTAGTTGAAGATTATATTTTGGTAATTTTAGCAGATTACATTTTAAAAGATATTAATTTGTAGGTGCTCTTCGCTGCCGATTGGTGCGTGACGGTAATATGAATTCCCAATCGTTATATTTGAAGATGTTTCGTAACCGTCACAGCACCCTACAAAATATCAAAAAAATTCGACCCCCTAACGGTGGAGGTGAAGAGAAAAAATAAAGGAATACCTGTTTGACGAAATTTCGAGGGTAAGGGAATATCCCCAGTCAATAAATGATATAAAGCAGCAGCTAAAGCATAAACATCATTACAGGGAGCAAACTTTCCTCGTCTTTCATACTGTTCAATAGGTGCGTAACCTTCCGTTAAGGCATTTGTCATGCTTCCGGTTTGATTGAGGTCAAATTCCCGCGCTAATCCAAAGTCAATCAACACCGCTTCCTGTTTATTTTGACGCAGGATTATATTATTCGGCTTGACATCCCGGTGTAACATTCCGGCACGGTGAATGTATTCTAAAGCCGTTCCAATTTGGTTAATATATCCAAGTGCTTCTGGTTCCAAAAATTTACCGCGTTCGCTAATATATACAGCTAAATCTTGACCTTGGACATATTCCATCACCTAAGACTTTCTGGATGGTGAATTTACCGTTTTGTAGCTGTTGGTTGGGTGTCCAGAGTTGCATTTTCTGTCAGGGAGCGGTTTAACACGGTTTTTGTTTCTTTTTAGATTTTATTATGGCAAAATTACGGATAATTTCGTTAAGAATATATTTATTTTTACGGGTAAATTTAATATTTAATTGGGATTTTCACTGATGAATCTACGTTGTGATGACAATTTGTCTTTGGTGCGTGAGGGTAATAGCAAATTATTGTATTAACCTTGAAAATTTTTCGTAACCGTCAGAGCAGCTCAATTCTCGATTTATCTTTGGTGCGTGACGGTAATACCAAATTATTGCATTAACCTTGAAAATTCCTCGTAACCGTCACGTGCCCCTACCATTAAATTATCCTTGGTGCGTGACGGTAATACCAAATTATTGCATTAACGTTGAAAATTGATCGTAACCGTCACAGCACCATACGTAAGGATTAAATCACGGGACAATGCCCAATGCCTCATTCCTAATTACAAAACTTTATGAGTATGGGAATGCTGCTTCACGTTGTCATCTTTGCTAACTACTCTTTTAGCGTTTAATACTCGTTTTTTTTCTGTGGAGTATTTAAAGTCACTGTAAGTAGTACCTAAAGGGATTAGAGATTTTGCTTCTTCCTTGCGCTTGTAGGTACGTGCTGCGGCAAATACTCTTTCGCTAAAGTCGTGAGCGATTTGTGCCGAATCATCTAATTCTGCTGGTAAACCAGGTGTTTCACCATCTAAGATGCTTCCTAATGTTGTGGCTACGGCTGATTTGTAGGAAGTGGGAATACCTTTGAAGAGTGATTCTAAGGAAGCTGAGGGGATGGGTTCCACAACGTCAATTTGATGCACTTCGCCGTCTTCTTTGACGAAGCAGGTTGCTAAACCGATGACTATGTAATCATCTGCGGCTAAATCGGGAGCGTCAGGATAAGAAGTTGTATTTACCATTTGGTTACTTTTCTCAAATTTGATCGACAGAAGAATGAACGATCGATAAAAATATATATTGCTTGAAAGCATTCTACCAGTTGGGATCGCACTGAAGGGGGGTAGCGTTTTAAATTGCAATTATTTGTTATTTTCTGGAATTGATTGTGAAGCTTTGGTATCTATGATTAATTACCAAGGTAAGAGTGTTATTACGCGCTTTACTTGGTTTTTTAGCGTCAAGGGTTCCCATGACGGATGGTGAATCTTAACACAGGGGCAGCCATCAAAAGCGGACGTACGTACTATCAATCTATTTTATAGAGCTAACTACTCAGGCAGGATGATATGAAGATTAACTTATTTTCAACATTCGGTAACAAGCAAACTAAGGATATCAGCCAATCTAGAGCTGTGAAGTTTACTGCTCATAACCATAGCTATGAGGATAGTAATAGTCAATTGTACGCTTACGAAGATAAAGATTTACGCTCTTATGCTTTAAAGTCAGCAAAAAGGGGCAATTATCGTTTTGCGATCGCCGCTTTAAATCTTTTAATTCAACGCCATCCGGATAATGCAATTGATTACAACAATCGGGGTTTGGTTTATTTTCAGAGTGGTGAAGTGCAAAAAGCAGCTCGGGATTTGAACAAGGCACTACAATTAAATCCCGGATTGGCTAGTGCTTATAATAACCGAGCAAATTATTATGCTGTGATTGGAGATTTAGAAGCAGCATTAGCAGATTATGAAAAAGCTTTAGATTTAAATCCCACTCACGTTAGAGCCTGGATTAACCGAGGTATTACTTTACGCGATCTCGGAGAATATAACGAAGCCATTGACAATTTTGAAACAGCACTATTTTTTGGCGAATTACAAAGTCACATTTTGGCTGAAAAAGCCAGAACTTACCATGTTTGGGGCGAATGGAATTGTGCGATCGCTGATTATTATCGCGCTTTAGAAAAATTAGCAACTCCTGATAATGAAACTGACAAGCAAGCACTTAATTTGCGTTTACAAGTCGAAAGTTGGTTAAACGAGCTACTGCTCCCCATGAGTCCGGAATATTAAATCTGAGTTTAGTATACAAATAATAGTCCCAAGCACAATTACTCATTTAGAATGGAGACTGATGGCACGTCTAATTTAGTATTAGTAATACATGAATTTTTGGAGGTTGCTAATAGCTAATAGATGATAACTATATAGTGGGTGGTCTTATTAACTAGGGACTGGTTATTAACTATTAGCTGTTAGCTGTTTAATTTATTTTGAGAGATTATATGCAGGTAAAGAGGAATCACGTTTATTTAATACAATAATAATATTTCCTCTAAGTATTAGGGTTTAAATTCTCTAATTTCAGCCGGTGTTGTATTATTTGTCAATATAATTCTTTTTTTACTAGAGGGTATTCGATTTCCCTGCTGTTGCATAATGTTACTCGCTTGACGAGAATCAAAAGTATTACTAAATTCCGATCTTAATTTGTTGACACGTTCTCGAGCAATCTTAACCTCAGTACGCATTTGTCTTAATTTTTCTTGTCCTGACCAATGATGAGGTAAAAGCTGGGTTAAAGCCGATATTGCTACTGCAGAAATCGCTAAGTTCACTCCTATTTTTACTGTTGTTTCCAGCGCCATTACTTCATATGAACGTTGGCGTAGGTGCCGTTTTGGTCGAGGAATAGTCCGACGCTGCTGTATCGGTTGTAGTTCCTCTCTTGTCGATTGAATTGCGTTCATGATAATAGACTTAATCTGTTCAAAAACAACGAATACTTAGTAAATATCTAACTAAAGCTATTTACAGTTTTCATGTGATGCCATCTTACTTCATTTTTATCAATCTGCTACACTTAGAAGCTTAGTCAAAAATAATCCTGGTACTTGTAAGTGTGTTTTCTTAAGTAACTTACAAGTAAAAGTTACATGATTCCGGAAAATACACTTAGTGTTACCAGGATTACAAACTCTACGCTAGCTTCAATAACTAAAAATTAATTTATTTGTAGAGTTCTGTTGCTAAACGCCAAGCTAAAAAACCTGGAATAAGTGCTACAACTAAAGCTATATAGACTTGAGTGTCTGAAATTGACATGTGAAGAAATCTCCCAATCTAACTAAACGATAGAATACTTCGTTTTCTACTTTTCCCTGTTTTGCCCAAATTGTGAAATAACTTGTTACAAGATGCAACAATTAAAATGGGAAAATAAAAATTGGGCATAGGGCATTGATATACACCTACGCCGGCAGAGCAAGTGATAATTGATAAAAATGTATTTAGGCATAGATTTTGGAACTTCCGGCGCTAGAGGTGTGGCGATCGATTCGGCATTTAATATTCTGGCGGAGGTGCGATACCCTTTTAAAGCCTATGAAGAGAGTGGTTTAACAAGTTACTGGCAAACTGCTTTATTTAGCCTCTTAGAGCAAATTGACGGGGAATTACGGCGAGAAATCACCCGCATTGCCATTAACGGTACTTCTTCTACTGTTTTACTGTGCGATGCCCAGGGCAACCCTGTTGATACACCTTTGCTCTACAACGATGCACGAGGAGGGGTGATGCGAGAAAAATTAAAAGACATCGTGCCACGGAATAATACTGTATTAAGTGCTACATCTAGCCTGGTAAAGCTGCTATGGATGATGCAGTTACCTTCTTTTACAAAAGCCAAATATTTTCTACATCAAGCAGATTGGTTGGGGTTTCTTTTGCATGGGAAGTTAGGTATTAGCGATTATCACAATGCTTTGAAACTTGGTTACGACGTGGAAGCATTGCAATATCCAGAATGGTTTGACAAACTACAAATACCAATTCATCTACCAAAAGTAATAATTCCGGGAAATCCTATAGAAGAATTGCGCTCCGATATTGCTGCGAAATATAATTTTCCCAAAAATTGCTTGGTTTGTGCGGGTACGACAGATAGTATTGCAGCATTTATCGCTAGTCGAGCAAAGTCTCCCGGTGAAGCGGTGACATCTTTGGGTTCTACATTAGTTTTAAAACTTTTAAGTCGTACTCGTGTAGATAATTCCAAGTACGGGATTTATAGCCATCGTTTCGGGGATTTATGGTTAACAGGAGGCGCTTCTAATACGGGGGGTGCTGTATTAAAGCAATTTTTCACGGCGGATGAATTGGAAAATTTGAGCAGCGAAATAGATGTGATGAAACCAAGCGAATTGGATTATTATCCATTATTAAAACCTGGAGAAAGGTTTCCAATTAATGATCCCAATTTACCACCATTACTCGAACCACGTCCCGATAATTCTGTGCAATTTCTACATGGTTTGTTAGAAAGTATGGCTAAAATAGAAGCGCGGGGATATAAGTTATTACAGGAGCTTGGAACAGATAATTTAAATCGTGTTTATACGGCTGGTGGTGGTGCAAAAAATTGCATTTGGAGTCAAATTCGTCAGCAATATTTAGGAGTTCCGGTAGTTTCTTCTACAAATACAGAAGCTGCTTATGGTAGTGCTTTGTTGGCGATGTACGGTTTAAAAGTAAGAAGTAAGAAGTAAGAAGTAAGAAGTTAGGAGTTAGGAGTAATAAGTAACAAGTTAGGAGTTAGGAGTAATAGCATAAAATGTTCGACTATATAATAGGTGATTAGCGGGACTTGATATTACTGTTCTAACAAATGTTTGTGGAAACAAAATCAATAATCTTGGTTAAACCTTCTTGCTGTTTCAAATTTGTAAATACAAAAGGTTTCTCGGCACGCATTTTCCGAGCATCCCTTTCCATTACTTGTAAATCCGCACCAACATAGGGAGCCAAATCAATTTTATTTATTACTAGTAAATCAGATTTAGTAATACCAGGACCACCTTTACGAGGGATTTTATCGCCAGCAGCAACATCAATAACGTAAATAGTTAAATCAACCAATTCAGGGCTAAAAGTTGCAGCCAAATTATCGCCACCACTTTCCAAAAATACCAAATCTAAATCAGAGAAAAGC